>JAJPHA010000069.1 GCA_021325475.1 Rhodanobacteraceae bacterium
GAGATCTTGTCGATCTCGTCGATGTAGACGATGCCGGTCTGCGCCTTCTCGACGTCGTAGTCGCACTTCTGCAGGAGCTTCTGGATGATGTTCTCGACGTCCTCGCCGACGTAGCCCGCCTCGGTCAGCGTCGTCGCATCGGCGATGGTGAACGGCACGTTGAGCAGCCGCGCCAGCGTCTCGGCCAGCAGGGTCTTGCCCGAGCCGGTCGGGCCGATCAGCAGGATGTTCGACTTGGCGAGTTCGACGTCGTCCTGGCGCTGGCGCGCTTCCAGACGCTTGTAATGGTTGTAGACCGCGACCGCGAGCACCTTCTTCGCGCGGTTCTGCCCGATCACGTATTGATCGAGCACGTCCATGATCTCGCGCGGTTTCGGCAGGTGGTTGCGCGCGCTGGCGTTCTTTTCCTCGAGCTCCTCGCGGATGATGTCGTTGCACAACTCGACGCATTCGTCGCAGATGTACACGCTCGGGCCGGCAATCAGCTTGCGCACCTCATGCTGGCTCTTGCCGCAGAACGAGCAGTACAGGATCTTGCTGCTGTCGCCTGCACGGCTTTGCCGGTCGTCGCTCATGCCCGGGCCTCGGTTTGTTGCGGACTCACCCTGCGATCAAGCATAGCACAGCCGTGGCCGAATCCAGCCGGAGCGGACGGACGTCGGCAAGCGGCGGGCGGACGGCGCGGACTCAGGCCGCGCGTACCGTTTCGGTCGGGCGCTGGGCGAGCACCGAATCGATCAGGCCGTAGGCCTTGGCGTCGTCGGCGCTCATGAAATTGTCGCGATCGACGTCGCGCTCGATCTGCTCGAGGGTGCGGCCGGTGTGCTTGGCCAGCGTCTCGTTGAGACGCTGCTTCAGCAGCAGGATCTCCTTGGCGTGGATCGCGATGTCGGAGGCCATGCCGGAGAATCCGCCGGACGGCTGGTGGATCATGATGCGCGAGTTGGGCAGGGCGAAGCGCTTGCCCTTGGCGCCGGCGGCGAGCAGGAACGCACCCATGCTGGCGGCCTGGCCGACGCAGATGGTGCTGACGTCGGGCTTGATGAACTGCATCGTGTCGTAGATCGCCAGTCCCGCGGTCACCGAACCGCCGGGGCTGTTGATGTACAGATTGATGTCCTTCTCCGGATTCTCCGATTCGAGAAACAGCAGTTGCGCGACAATGACGTTGGCCATGTAGTCGTCGACCGGGCCGACGCAGAACACCACCCGCTCCTTGAGCAGGCGCGAGTAGATGTCGTAGGCCCGCTCGCCGCGCGAGGTCTGCTCGACCACCATCGGCACCAGATTCAGGCCGCGGATCGTTTCGTCGTTCATTGGTCTGTCTCCCGAACGGTGGTTTGCGGCCCGCGTCAGCCCGCCGGACGCATGGCTTCGGTGAAGGTCAGCGTCTGCGCGGTCGTCTGGGCGTGGTCGGCGATCCACTCGGCGACCTGGTCTTCCAGCACGCGATTCTGCAGGCCGTTCATGAGTTGGGGATCGCGTTGGTACAATTCAATCACGCGCTCGGGCTCCTCGTAGGTCGAGGCGATCGAGGCGAGCGCTTCGGCGACGCGCCGGCTGTCCACCCGGATGCCGTTCTGCCGGGCGATCTCGCCGACCAGCACGCCGGCGATCACGCGCCGCCGCGCCAGCGGCCGGAACGCCTCCACATCGGGCGCGATCTGGCGTCCCTGCTGCTGCGCCTGGGCCACCGCCTGCTGCGCGAGCGCATTGGCCTCGGCCGTCACCATCGCCTCCGGCACCTCGATGTCCGGGTGGCTGTCGACGAGTTTCTGCACGACCTCGTTCTTGAGCCGCGCGGCGAGCACGTTCTTGAGCTCGCGTTCGAGATTGGCGCGCACGTCGGCGCGGAACTTCTCCATGCCGCCCTCGCCGATGCCGAAGCCGGCGATGAAGGCGGCGTCGACCTCGGGCAGGCGCGGCTCCTGCACGCGCACGATCTTCAGCGTGACGCGGGCCCGCTTGCCGGCGAGCGCGGCGATGCGGAAGTCCGCCGGCAGGTCGAGCTCGGCCTCGAACTCCTCGCCGCTCGCGCGGCCGGCGAGGCGGTCTTCCAGCTCGCGCGACACCGCGCCGGAACCGAGGATGGTACCCATCCGCTCGCGGCCCTCGGCCGGATGGACGACGCCGTCGGCCTGCGCGGCGAACTCGAACAGCACCATGTCGCCGGCCTGCGCGCCGCGCTCGGCCGCGACCCACGTGCGCCGTTGCTGGCGCAGGGTCTCGATCATGTTGTCGACGTCGCTTTCCTCGACGCTCGCGACTGGGCGCGTGATCGGCAACGTCGAAACGTCGAGCTTTTCCAGCTCCGGCAGCACTTCGAAGGTGGCGGTGTACTCGATCTGGCCGTTCACCGGCGTGCCGGTGGTGGAAATCGTCGGACTCATCGCCGGCCGCAGCTTCTGCTCGTCCACGGCCTGCTGGAAACTGGTGCGCACGAGTTCCGACATGGTTTCGCTGCGGATCTGCGCGCCGAACCGCTGTTCGACCACCTTGACCGGCACCTTGCCCGGGCGAAAGCCCTTCAGGCGCACGGTGCGGCAGACCTCGGCCAGCCGCGAGCGTACCTGGGCCTCGTAGGCATCGGCCGGGATCCGCACCGTCACCTTGCGCTCGAGCTTGCCCACATGTTCAACCGAGACTTGCATGTCGTGTCCTCAAAATGCTGTTGCTGCGCTCGCCGCGCCAGACCGCCACCGACTCCGTGCGGACGCTCCCGGCGGCGGCCGCGACGCCTGCGGGAGCGATCGATCCGTGGGCCATGGTGCGAAAGGAGAGACTCGAACTCTCACGGGTTGCCCCGCTGGAACCTAAATCCAGTGCGTCTACCAATTCCGCCACTTTCGCGCCGGCGCGACCGAAGACGTCGAATTATCGCGCGGCGCGCGGCCAAGGCAAGCGAGGAAATTGGTGGGCCGTCTAGGACTCGAACCTAGAACCAACAGATTAAGAGTCTGCTGCTCTACCAATTGAGCTAACGGCCCGCGACCGTGCGTTCCTGCACCTCGGTGCGATCGTCCTGACCGCACTTGTCACAACATCGAGCCCCGCACCTCGAATTTTACCGAACTGGGGTGGGCGATGGGATTCGAACCCACGACAACCGGAATCACAATCCGGTACTCTAACCAACTGAGCTACGCCCACCGCAAAACCTGATTCGCCGCCGACTGCGGAATGTCGCCGCTGCCCGCGTCGTCTGCCTCCCGCCGCTGCCGCTCGTCGCCGCCGGTCCGCGATGGCCGGCGCGACGAAGCGCAGAGCGGACGACAATTGTAACGTATCCGCCGGCGGGTTCGCCAAGCCATCGATGGCGCGCCCGACAGGACTCGAACCTGCAACCGCCGGCTTAGAAGGCCGATGCTCTATCCGGTTGAGCTACGGGCGCGTGGCACGAGAGTCTAACGCACCGATCCGTCCCTGGAGCGAGATCCGTTCGCCGTCCCTGGGCTCACCCGTGCGGCTCGCGCGCGATGCAC
>JAJPHA010000068.1 GCA_021325475.1 Rhodanobacteraceae bacterium
CCGCCCCAGATGCCGATGATGATGAACATCGGGATCAGCATGCCCTCGAAGAACACGTAGAACAGCAGCGCATCGAGCGCGGCGAACACGCCGATCATCAAGCCTTCGAGCACCAGGAACGCGGCCAGGTACTGCGCCACCTTGTCGTGCACCGAATCCCACGCGCCGAGCACCACCAGCACGGTGGTGAGCGTGGTGAGCAGGATCAGCGCGATCGAGATGCCGTCGACGCCGAGGTGGTAGTTGGCGTGGATCGCCGCGATCCACGGCTGGTGCTCGACGAACTGCATCGTGCCGGCGGCGGCGTCGTAGTCGGTGAACAGCGGCAGGCTCACCGCAAACACCAGCAGCGCGACGGCGAGCGCCAGCCAGCGCGCGCGCCCGGCGTGCGCGCCGGCCAGGGCGACGACGGCGCCGCCGGCGATCGGCAGCCAGATCAGGAGACTGAGGAGGGGCCAGTTCGACATCGGTATCGGTTCTTCCGGAAATCAGCCGCGGACCACGAGCCACAATCCGCCGAGCAGGGCGACGACGCCCAGGATCATGGCGAAGGCGTAGGTATACAAATAGCCCGACTGCACCCAGCGCACGGTGGCGGCGATGCGGCCGACCGCGGCCGAGGTGCCGTCGATCAGCACGTTGTCGATCACGCCGACATCGCCGCCGCGCCACAGGCCGCGGCCGAGCAGCACCGAACCGCGCGCGAACACGGCCTGGTAGATCTCGTCGAACCAGTACTTGCGGTCGAGCAGGCGCCACAGCGGCCGCAGCATGCTCTGGATGCGGTCGGCCAGCTCCGGCCGGTACAGATAGACGAACGTCGCCACGCCGAATCCGGCGGCGGCCAGCCAGAACGGCGGCGCCGCGAATCCTTCGAGGATGGTGGGCCACACGCCGGCGAATTCCGCGGCGTGCTCGCCGGCGGTCGCGAGCGCGGCGCCGAAATAGTCGCCGTGCAGCAGCGGACCGACGGTGTAGCCGCCGATCACGACCGACGGGATGGCGAGCAGGATCAGCGGCACCGTCACCACCCACGGCGATTCGTGCGGCGGATGCGCGAGGTGTCCGGGTGCGTGGTGGTGCTCGTCGTGGTGGTGCGCGTCGTGCTCGACGACGAAGCGCTCGCGGCCGTGGAAGGTCAGGTATAAAAGTCGAAAACTGTACAGGGCTGTGACGAACACGCCGGCGAGCACGCAGGCGTAGGCGTAGCCGGCGCCCCACCGCGGCGATTCGTGCACCGCCTCGATGATCGCATCCTTGGAGAAGAACCCGGCAAAACCCGGCACGCCCGCCAGCGCCAGCGTGCCGATCCACATCGTCAGGTAGGTGATCGGCAGGTACCTGCGCAGCCCGCCCATGTAGCGCATGTCCTGCTCGTGGTGCATGGCGATGATCACGGAACCCGCGCCGAGGAACAGCAGGGCCTTGAAGAAGGCGTGCGTCATCAGGTGGAAGATGGCGGTCGAATAGGCCGAGGCGCCGAGCGCCACCGTCATGTAGCCGAGCTGCGACAACGTCGAATAGGCGATCACGCGCTTGATGTCGTTGACGACGATGCCGATCAAGCCGGTGAAGAACGCGGTGGTCGCGCCGATCACCAGCACCACGCTGAGCGCGGTGTCGGAGAGCTCGAACAGCGGCGACAGCCGTGCGACCATGAAGATGCCGGCAGTGACCATGGTCGCGGCGTGGATCAGCGCCGAGATCGGCGTCGGACCCTCCATCGAATCCGGCAGCCACACGTGCAGCGGCACCTGCGCGGACTTGCCCATCGCGCCGAGGAACAGGCACAGGCAGATCACCGTCGCCGCCGACCACGGGCTGCCGGCGACGATCTCCAGCGTCCGGCCGTGCAGGCTCGCAGCGTGCGCGAACACGGTCTGGTAGTCGAGCGTGTGGAAGAAGTACAGCACGCCGGCGATGCCGAGCAGGAAGCCGAAGTCGCCAACGCGATTGACCAGGAACGCCTTGAGGTTGGCGAAGATCGCGCTCGGGCGCTTGAACCAGAAGCCGATCAACAGGTACGACACCAGGCCGACCGCCTCCCAGCCGAAGAACAGTTGCAGGAAATTGTTCGCCATCACCAGCATCAGCATGGAGAAGGTGAACAGCGCGATGTAGCTGAAGAAGCGCTGGTAGCCGGGATCGTCGGCCATGTAGCCGATGGTATAAATGTGTACCATCAGCGAGACGAAGCTGACCACCGCCATCATCAGCGCGGTGAGGCGATCGACCAGGAAGCCGACGTGCGCCTCGATCCCGCCGACCCGGAACCAGGTGTAGAGGTTTTCGTTGAACGGCGCGGCGCCACCCCAGACGAGCTGATACAGCACCCACAGCGACAGCACGGTGCTCAACGCCACGCCGGCGATGGTGACCGTGTGCGCGCCGACGCGGCCGATCTGGTTGCGGAACAGGCCGGCGACGATCGCGCCGAGCAGCGGCGCGAGCGGGATCAGCAGCAGGATGTTGGCATTCAAACTCATGCAAGTCTTCCCGATCGTTGACCCCTCGCCCACCGGGCGCGGGGCTGGCGTGAGGGTCCGGCTTGCGGATCGGCGTCGATCCGGTCCCGAACCATCCTCCGGCACTTCGCGCCACCTTCTCCCGCCGGGAGCAGGAACGGCGTTCAGCCTTTCAACTCGTCGATTTCCCCGACATTGATCGTCGCGCGATTGCGGAACAGCACCACCAGGATCGCGAGACCGATCGCCGATTCCGCCGCCGCCACGGTGAGGATGAAGAACACGAACACCTGGCCCGCGGCATCGCCGAGATAGCGCGAGAAGGCGACGAAATTCATGTTCACCGACAGCAGCATCAGCTCGATCGCCATCAACAGCACGATCATGTTCTTGCGGTTGATGAAGATGCCGGCCACGGCGATGCAGAACAGCACCGTGGCGAGCACCAGGTAATGCGCGAGCGTGATCACGGCGCGCCTCCCGATTCCGTCACCGGCGGCATCTTGACGATGCGGATGCGATCGCGCGCGCGCACCGACACCTGCCACGCCGGATCCTCGTAGCGCACATTGGCGCGCCGGCGCAAGGTCAGCATGATCGCCGCGATCACGGCCACGGTCAGGATCACCGCGGCGACCTCGAACGGCAGCAGGAAATCGCGGAACAGCGCGTTGCCGAGCCAACTCGTATTGCCCGAGGCCGCGGCCGGATCGGCAGGTGCCGGCAGGGTCAGACCCCGAATGCCCATCAAGGCAAGCATCTCGGCCAGCATCACCGCGGCCACCAGCACGCCGACCGGCAGATAGCGGATGAAGCCCTCGCGGATCGGCTCGCTCTTGATGTCGAGCATCATCACCACGAACAGGAACAGCACCATCACCGCGCCGACGTAGACCAGCACCAGGGCGATGGCGAGGAATTCGGCCTGCATCAGCAGCCACAGCGCGGCGCTGGTGAAGAAGCACAGCACCAGCAGCAGCGCGGCGTGCACCGAATTCTTCACGCTGATGACGCCGAGCGCGGCCAGCACCAGCACCGCGGCGAAGGCGTAGAACAGGACGAGATCGATGCTCATGCGCGATTCCTACCGGTACGCCGCATCCTGCGCCCGCGCCGCGGCGATCTGCGCCTCGAAGCGGTCGCCGATGGCGAGCAGTTGCTGCTTGGTGACGATGTTCTCGCCGCGCTTCTCGAAGTGGTACTCGTGGATGTGGGTCTCGACGATCGAGTCCACCGGACAGCTCTCCTCGCAGAAGCCGCAGTAGATGCACTTGAACAGGTCGATGTCGTAGCGCGTCGTGCGGCGCGTGCCGTCGGCGCGCTGCTCCGAATCGATGGTGATGGCGAGCGCCGGACACACCGCCTCGCACAGCTTGCAGGCGATGCAGCGCTCCTCGCCGTTCGGATAGCGGCGCAGCGCGTGCAGGCCGCGAAAGCGGTTCGATTGCGGAATACGCTCCATCGGGTAGCGCATGGTGTACTTGGGCCGCCACATGTACTTCATGGTGAGCCCGAGCCCCTTGAGCAGTTCCAGCAGCAGCAGGCTGCGGAAGTAGCGCACGATCCGGTTCATGGCGCCGCCTCCACCGGGCCGATCACGCCGAAATAGACGAGACAGCCGACCACGCCGATCCAGGCGAGCGCAATCGGGATGAACACCTTCCAGCCGAGCCGCATGATCTGGTCGTAGCGGTAGCGCGGGAACGCGGCACGGAACCACAGATAGAAGAACGCGAACACGAACGCCTTGGCGAACAGCCACCACCAGCCGGGCGCGCCGAGCAGCGGCACGCTCTCGGGGAACGGCGACAGCCAGCCGCCGAGGAACAGCACCGCGGCGAGGAACGAGATCAGGATCATGTTCGCGTATTCGGTGAGGAAGAACACCGCGAACGGCGCGCCGGAGTACTCGACGTGGAAGCCGGCGACGATCTCCGATTCGCCTTCGGCGACGTCGAACGGCGCGCGGTTGGTTTCGGCGACCCCCGAGACGAAGTAAATGACGAACAGCGGCAGCAGCGGGAGGAAGAACCAACCGAGTGCGCCGTGGCCGCTCTGCGCCCGCACGATGTCCGACAGATTCAAACTGCCGGCGCAGATCAGCACGCCGACCAGCGCGATGCCCATGGCGATCTCGTAGCTCACCACCTGCGCCGCCGAGCGCATCGCGCCGAGGAAGGCGTACTTGGAATTCGACGACCAGCCGGCGAGGATGATGCCGTACACGCCCATCGATGTCATCGCGAGCAGATACAAGAGCCCGGCGTTGATATTGGCGAGCACGGCGCGCTGGTCGAACGGGATCACCGCCCAGGCCGCGAACGCCGGGGTGAGCGCGATCAGCGGCGCGAGCACGAACAGCAGTTTGCTCGCCCGCTGCGGGATCAGGTATTCCTTGAGCAGCAGCTTGAACACGTCGGCGAAGGTCTGCGCGAGGCCGGCCGGACCGACGCTGTTCGGCCCCATGCGCACGTGCATCCAGCCGAGCACCTTGCGCTCCCACCAGACGTACAGGGCGACCGCGAGAATCACCGGCACGGCGATGGCGAGGATGCACAGCACCAGCCAGACCACCAGTCCCGGGGCGCCGTAGCCGAGCAGATAGGCATGCAATGCGTCGAACACGCTCAGGCCCTCGTCAGCGTCAGCGCCGCGCCGGCCGGCGGCAGCGCGCCGGTTTCCGGCCAGGTGGCGTCGATCCACGCCGCGCCGCGCGGCACCGCGTGCGTGATCACCACCGGCAATTCGACCTCCGCATCGCCGCCGCTCACCTTCGCCTTCGCGCCGTCGGCGAAGCCGAGCGCGAGCGCATCCTCCGGATGCAGCCCGACCGTCGCCTGGCCGGTCAGCGGATGCGCCTGCAACGCGGGTGCGCGACGCAGCACCGGGTCGCCGCGGTAGATCGGCACGGTGGCGATGCGTGTGAATATGGAGGGCTGAGGGCCGAGGGCCGAGGGCTGAGGGCCGAGGGCTGAGGGCTGAGGGCCGAGGGCCGAGGGCTCCGCCAATTTGCCGGAGTGCGGCATGCTGGATTTCGTCTCGATGCCCGGCCGCATCGCCGCGCGCACGGCGGCGATGTCGACGAACTCGAAGCCCGGCAGACCGAGCGCGGCGCCGAGCGCGCGCAGCACCTTCCAGCCCGGCCGCGCCTCGCCCGGCAGCTTGGCGCCGGCGGCGACGGTCTGCACGGTGCCGTCGACGTTGACATAGGTACCGTCGATCTCGGGCGGCAGGCCGATCGGCAGCACGGCGTGGGCCGTGCGTTTGACGCCGTTGCAGGCATAGGCGCCGACGTAGACGCAGAACGCCGCGTCGCTGCGCGCGCGATCGAATTTCGCCGGCGCGCTGGTGTCCTGCGAACCCGCGTGATAGACGATCAGCGACTGCGGCGGCTGCGCCAGCAGCGCCGCGGCATGGCGACCGTCCGCGCGCGGCAGGACGCCGACGCGGGTGAGGCCGATGGCGTTGGCGCCGGCGGGCAATTCGTCGTACGCGGCGCCGGCCGCGCGCGCGATGCCCTGCGCCAGGGCGCGCAACCACGACGCCTGCGGATGCTGAGCCGCGATCTCGCCCAGGATCACGACCGCCGAACCCGCCTCGCGCAGCGCCGCAAACCAGGCGCGGGCCTCGTCGTGGTCGGCGGCCGCGGCGATCGCCGCGGCGAGCGCGCGGTCGTCGCTCCGCACGCCGGCCGCCTTGGCCGTGCACAGCAAGGCCTCGACCAGGTGCTGCGGCGCGAACACCTGCTCGCCCGCCAGCGGATAGTTGAAATCGAAGTGCGCGGGGTTGATCGCGAAGATCCGCGCGCCCCGCTTCTGCGCCTGGCGCAGGCGGTGATTCAGCAGCGGCGCCTCGTGCCGCGGGTGGCAGCCGATCAGCAAGGCCGCGCCGATCCGATCGAGTTGCGCCAGCGGCAGCTCGAACGCCGCGCCCGGCGGGCCGCCATCGGCGAAATCCTGCACGCGCAGACGGTGATCCAGCGAGTCCGAACCGAGCCCGCGCACGAGGTTGGCGAGCAGGAATCCTTCCTCGCCGGAGGCGAGCGGCGCGACCAGCGCACCGAGTTCCGGGCCGGCGTGGCGCCGCAGGCCCTCGGCGACGAACGCGATCGCCTCGTCCCAGCCCACCGCGACGAGCTCGCCGTTCCTGCGCACCATCGGCCGGGTCGCGCGATCGGCGGCGTACAGGCCCTGATGCGAATAGCGATCGCGATCCGACAGCCAGCACTCGTTGATCGCCTCGTTGTGCCGCGGCACGCTGCGCAACACCTCGCCGCGGCGCGTGTGCAGCCACAGATTCGAGCCGAGCGCGTCGTGGTAGCCGATCGACTCGCGCGCGATCAGCTCCCAGGCGCGCGCCTTGAAGCGGAACACCTTGTTGGTCAGCGCACCGACCGGGCAGACGTCGATGATGTTGCCGGACAGTTCGCTCTCGATCGACTTGCCGATGTAGGTGCCGATCTCGAGATGCTCGCCGCGGCCGATGCCGCCGAGCTCCGGGCTGCCGGCGACTTCGGTGAGGAAGCGGATGCAGCGCGTACACTGGATGCAGCGCGTCATCTCGGTGGCGATCAGCGGTCCGAGGTCCTCGTCCGGCACCACGCGCTTGCGTTCGGCGAACCGCGACACCGAGCGGCCGTAGCCCATCGACAGGTCCTGCAGTTCGCACTCGCCGCCCTGGTCGCAGATCGGACAATCGAGCGGATGGTTGATCAGCAGGAACTCCATCACGTTGCGCTGCGCCGCCAGCGCGCGCGCCGAGCGGGTGTGGATCTTCATGCCCTCCATCACCGGCGTGGCGCAGGCCGGCTGCGGCTTCGGCACCGGCTTGCCGCCGATCTCGGTCTCGACCATGCACATGCGGCAATTGGCCGCGATCGGCAGCTTCTCGTGGTAACAGAAGCGCGGGATCGGGATGCCGGCGGCGTCCGCGGCGGCGATGATCATCGAGTTCCTCGGCACGCGCAGCGGCTTGCCGTCGATCTCGATGTTGACCAGATCGGGCGCGGTGTTGGGATGGCTGGGCACGGCGCTCATGCGGCGACTCCCATCTCGGCCTCGACCATCGAGCGCTTGTGCACGATGAAATACTCGAACTCGTGCCAGAAGTGGCGCAGGAAGCCTTGCACCGGCCACGCCGCCGCCTCGCCGAAGGCGCAGATGGTGTGGCCTTCGATCTGGCCGGCGGCCTGGCGCAGCATCTCGACGTCGGCCATCGTCGCCTTGCCTTCGACGATGCGCGTGAGCATGCGGTACATCCAACCGGTGCCCTCGCGGCAGGGCGTGCACTGGCCGCAGGATTCGGCGTAGTAGAAACGCGCGATGCGCTGGCAGGCGCGCACCATGCAGGTGGTCTCGTCCATCACGATCACGGCGCCGGAGCCCAGGCCCGAGCCGGCCTTCTGGATCGCGTCGTAATCCATGGTGAGATTGAGCATGGTCTCGCCGGGCAGCACCGGCATCGACGAGCCGCCGGGAATCACCGCCTTCAACTTGCGCCCGCCGCGCACGCCGCCGGCCATGGCCAGCAGGTCCGCGAACGGCGTGCCGAGCTTGATCTCGTAGTTGCCCGGCTTGTTGACGTGGCCGGACACGGAAAACACCTTCGGCCCGCCGTTGTTCGGCTTGCCCTGGTTGAGAAACCACTCCGCGCCGTTGCGCAGGATCGCCGGCACGGAGGCGTAGGTCTCGGTGTTGTTGATCGTGGTCGGTTTGCCGTACAGGCCGTAGCCGGCGGGAAACGGCGGCTTGAAGCGCGGCTGGCCCTTCTTGCCTTCGAGCGATTCCATCAGCGCCGTTTCCTCGCCGCAGATGTAGGCGCCGGCGCCGAGCGCGTTGTGGATGTCCACATCGACGCCGCTGCCGAGGATGTTCCTGCCGAGCAGGCCGGCGGCGTAGGCCTCGCGCAACGCCTGTTCGCAGCGTTCGAACGGCTCGTGATGGAATTCGCCGCGCAGGTAGTTGTAGGCGACGGTCGCACCGGTCGCGTAGCAGGCGATCGCCATGCCCTCGATCACCGCGTGCGGGTTGTAGCGCAGGATGTCGCGGTCCTTGCAGGTGCCGGGCTCGGACTCGTCGGAATTGCACAAAATATACTTTTGCATGGAGCCCTTCGGCATGAAGCTCCACTTCAGCCCGGTCGGGAAACCGGCGCCGCCGCGGCCGCGCAGCGCGCTCTTCTTGAGCTCGTCGATGATCGTCGCCGGATCGGGCTTCTCGGCGAGGATCTTCTTCCACGCCTGATAGCCGCCGACCTTCAGATAATTGTCGAGCGTCCACGGCTGCTCGAAGTGCAGCGTGGTGTAGACGACCTGGTGTTCCTGCGGAGCGGGGCCGTATGCCATAGAGGGCTGAGGGCTGAGGGCGGAGTCGTTATTCGAGTTCGTCGAGGATGCGGTCCACTTTTTCCGGCGTCAGGTGCTCGTGATAGTGGCCGTTGACGACCATCATCGGCGCGCCGCAGCAGGCCGCGAGGCATTCCTCCTCGCGCTTGAGATAAATGCGTCCGTCGGGCGTGCTCTCGCCGAGCCGGATGCCGAGCTTGCGTTCACAGTGGCGCACGATGTCCTCGGCACCGTTGAGCCAGCAACTGATGTTGATGCAGATCGCGACGTTGTTGCGTCCGACCGGCGCGGTCTCGAACATCGAGTAGAACGATGCCACCTCGTAGGCCCAGATCGGCGGCACGCCGAGATACTTCGCCACCGCGGTGATCAGGGCGTCGGTGAGCCAGCCGCCGTTCTGTTCCTGCGCCGCCATCAAGCCCTGGATCAGGGCCGAGCGCTTGCGGTCGGGCGGAAACTTCGCCACCCAGTGGTCGATGTGCGCGCGCGTCTGCGCGTTCAGCGCGACCAGCGGATCGACGTCCTTGACCGCGTCGTAGTGGCCTGTCGCTTTCACCGATCGATCTCCCCAAAGACGATGTCGTAGGTGCCGATCATGGCGACCACGTCCGGCAGCATGTAGCCGCGCACGATCGCGTCCATCGACGACAGGTGGGCGAAGCCGGGCGCGCGCAGGTGCACGCGGAACGGCTTGTTGGCGCCGTCGGAGACGAGATAGCAACCGAACTCGCCCTTC
Organism: Rhodanobacteraceae bacterium; assembly: GCA_021325475.1. Taxonomy (GTDB): domain Bacteria; phylum Pseudomonadota; class Gammaproteobacteria; order Xanthomonadales; family Rhodanobacteraceae; genus Rudaea. Next base: position 9,545 of record JAJPHA010000068.1, read on the forward strand.
GGCGCCTCGACCGCGCAATAGGTCTCGCCTTCCGGCACGCAATAGCCTTCGGTGAACAGCTTGAAGTGATGGATCAACGCTTCCATGTCGTCCTTCATCTCCTCGCGCTTCGGCGGCGCCACCTTGTAGTTGCGCACCATCACCGGACCGGGATGCTCGCGCAGCCACTGGACGCACTGCTTGATGATGCGATTGGCCTGGCGCATCTCCTCGACGCGCACCAGGTAACGGTCGTAGCAGTCGCCGTTGACGCCGACCGGGATGTCGAAGTCCACTTCGGCGTACTTGGCATAGGGCTGCTTCTTGCGCAGATCCCATTCGATGCCGGAGCCGCGCAGCATCGGCCCGGTCATGCCCCAGGCCCGCGCCTGCTCCGGCGAGACCACGCCGATGCCGACGGTGCGCTGCTTCCAGATGCGGTTGTCGGTGAGCAGCGTCTCGTATTCGTCGACCCGGCGCGGGAAATCGTCGGCGAAGGCGTCGAGGAAGTCGAGCATCGAGCCTTCGCGCCAGGCGTTCAGACGCTGCAAATCCCTGCCCTTGTGCCACGGCGACTCACGGTACTGCGGCATGCGCTCGGGCAGATCGCGGTACACGCCGCCGGGACGATAGTACGTGGCGTGCAGGCGCGCGCCGGACACCGCCTCGTAGCAGTCCATCAATTCCTCGCGCTCGCGGAACGCGTACAGGAACACCGCCATGGCGCCGAGATCGAGCGCGTTCGAGCCGATCCACATCAGATGGTTCAGGATCCGCGTGATCTCGTCGAACAGCGTGCGGATCCATTGCGCGCGTTCGGGCGGTTCGATGCCGAGCAGCTTCTCGATCGCGCGCACGTAGGCGTGCTCGTTGCACATCATCGATACGTAGTCGAGCCGGTCCATGTAGCCGATCGACTGGTTGAATGGCTTCGACTCGGCGAGCTTCTCGGTGGCGCGATGCAGGAGACCGATGTGCGGATCGGCGCGCTGCACCACCTCGCCGTCCATCTCCAGCACCAGGCGCAGCACGCCGTGCGCCGCCGGATGCTGCGGGCCGAAGTTGATGGTGTAGTTCTTGATTTCCTGCATTGGTATATTTATTTACTTGTCCGCCGCACGCTCGGCCGCCTGCTCGGCGCGCGCCTGCTCGTAGCGCGAATCGTGGCGCACCGTGCGCGGCACGCCGACGCGTGGCTCCACGCTCGTCACCGGCTCGTACACGACCCTACCGAGCTTCTCGTCGTAGCGCACCTCGACATTGCCGATCAGCGGGAAATCCTTGCGGAACGGATGGCCGACGAAGCCGTAGTCGGTGAGGATGCGGCGCAGGTCCGGGTGGCCCTCGAAGACGATGCCGTAGAGATCGAACGCCTCGCGTTCATACCAGTTCGCCACCGGCCACACGCCGGTCAGCGACGGCATCAGCGGCAGCGCATCGTCGGCGCAGTAGCCGCGCAGTCGCAGACGCCGGTTGTGACGCAGCGACAGCAGTTGCACGACCACCGCGAACCGCCGCGGATGGCGCCCCACGCACGGCCGCGCGCTCCAGTCGAAACGGCCGGGGCCGAGCCCCTCGACGCCGCGCGAGAATCCCTCCGAGCTGACGTCCTCGGTGTCCCACTCGCCTTCGCCGTAGCCGAGATGGTCGACGCCGCAGAGGTCGATCAATTGTTCGAAGCCGAACTCCGCCTCGTCGCGCAACGCACGCGCCACCGCCAGCCAGTTCTCCGGCAGCACCTCGAGCACGGTCTCGCCGCGCCACTCGCCGAGCGTCACGATCTTCTCGGCCAGGCGCGCGGACAACTGCCGCGCGAACGCGGAAAGTTCGCCGCTCATGCGCTGCGCCGCTCCGCGCCCTGGCGCGCGATGGTGTTGGTGCGGCGGATCTTCTTCTGCAACTGCAGAATGCCGTAGACCAGCGCCTCGGCGGTCGGCGGGCAGCCGGGCACGTAGACGTCCACCGGCACGATGCGATCGCAGCCGCGCACCACCGCGTAGGAATAATGGTAGTAGCCGCCGCCGTTCGCGCACGAACCCATCGAGATCACCCACTTCGGGTCGGGCATCTGGTCGTAGACGCGGCGCAGCGCCGGCGCCATCTTGTTGACCAGCGTGCCGGCGACGATCATCACGTCGGACTGGCGCGGGCTCGGCCGGAACACCACGCCGTAGCGATCCAGGTCGATGCGCGCGGCGCCGGCGTGCATCATCTCCACCGCGCAGCAGGCCAGCCCGAACGTCATCGGCCACATCGAGCCGGTGCGCGCCCAGTTGATCAGGCTGTCGAGGGTGGCGGTGACGAAACCGCGCTGCAGCAGCGGATTGTCGCCGCCGGGACGCAGGATGTCGTCCACCGGGCCGGTCGGCACCGGATTGAGGAACAGCTTCTTCTCGACCGTGGTGTCGATCATTCCCATTCCAGCGCGCCCTTCTTCCAGCAGTATACAAATCCCAAAAGCAGCAACCCGAGGAACACCGCCATCTCCAGGATCGCGACGACGCCGATCTGGCGGAACACCACCGCCCACGGGAACAGGAAGGCGATTTCCAGATCGAAGATGATGAACAGGATCGCGATCAGGTAATAGCGCACATCGAACTGCATGCGCGCGTCCTCGAACGCCTCGAAGCCGCATTCGTAGGGTGCGGTCTTCTGCTTGTCCGGACGGCGCGGACCGAGCAGCCAGCCGGCGAGCAGCAACGCCGTGCCGATGCCGCCGGCGACGATCAGGAACAGCAGTATCGGCAGGTATTCGCTGAGCACGGGACGCGATCTCGGCAGGGCTGTCGCGAAGCCTTGGAATTTTCGCACGCGGGCACGGCATCGCGCAACGCGGCGCGGCGGCCGCGGCGCGCCGACGGCGGCGACAAAAAAGCCCGCGAACGCGGGCTCGAAGCAATGCTGGTGCCCAGGAGAGGACTCGAACCTCCACGACTCTCGTCGCTACCACCTCAAGGTAGTGCGTCTACCAATTCCGCCACCTGGGCTTGGTGTGGCGCGGCTCCCTGCCATGCGGCCTGCGCATCCCGCGCCGGCCTTCGATCGCAAGCTTACGGGTTCTTCTGCGGCTCGGGTTTCTCTCCGCCGCCGGATTTCTTCTCCGCCGCGGGCGCGGCACTGGGTGCCGGTTTGTCCGCGCCGCTCGCCGGCGCGGCGGGTACGTCGTTCCGGGTCGGCTCCGGCGCCTTGTCCGGCGCCGGCGCGGCCACTCCGGCCATGACGCCGAGATCGCTTTCGGGCTTGGTCGCGGCCGGATGCAGGGTGATGCCCATGATCAGACTGAGCAGGAAGAACACGCCCGCCAGGATCGCCGTGCTGCGCGACAGGAAGTTCGCCGCGCCGCGCGCGCCGAACACCGTGGCCGAAGCGCCCGCGCCGAACCCCGAGCCCGCCTGCGCACCGGCGCCGCGTTGCAACAGGATCAAGCCGATCATCGCCACGGCGACGAGCACGTAAATCACGTTGAAAATGGTCAACAACATCGTCTCTGCCTCATGCCCGCTGCGCGTCGCGCTCAGCTCCGCGCGGCGGCGCAAATCGCCAGAAAATCGGCGGCGACGAGCGAGGCGCCGCCGACCAGTCCGCCATCGACATCCGGCTGGGCGAAGAGCGCCGCCGCGTTGTCCGGCTTGACGCTGCCGCCGTAGAGGATCCGCAGCGAGTCGGAAATTCTACCATCCTCGCGGCGCATTTTGCCACGGAGGAAGGCGTGCACCTCCTGCGCCTGGGCCGGCGTCGCCGTCCGCCCCGTGCCGATCGCCCACACCGGCTCGTAGGCGAGGATCGCCCGGGCGAACGCGCCGACACCGCAGCGCGCGATCACCGCATCGAGCTGCGCGGCGACGACCGCCTCGGTGCGGCCGGCGTCGCGTTGCTCCAGCGTCTCGCCGACGCACAACACCGGCACCAGGCCGGCCGCCTGCGCCTGCGCGAATTTCGCCGCGACGAGGTCGTTGGACTCGGCGTGGTATTGGCGCCGCTCCGAGTGCCCGACCAAGGTGTAGCGCGCGCCGACATCCTTGACCATCGTCGCCGCCACCTCGCCGGTGTAGGCGCCCTCGGCGTGCGCGCTCACGTCCTGCGCGCCGAATGCGATCGACGTCGCGGCATGGGCCGCGGCGAGCTCGGCGAGATAGGGAAACGGCGGGAACACGGCGACCTCGCAGGCCGGCGTCGGCGCGCGGGCGAGTGCGTCGAGCAGCACCTTCGCGCTCGCGCGCGAGCCGTGCATCTTCCAGTTTCCGGCAACCAGTGGGCGGCGCATGACACGATGGGCGATGGGCGGGGCGGCGAGGATAGCCAGCGAGCGCCGACGACGCAATGTGCGGTTAGAATCCGCGGGCCAATGATGTTTCGCGCGACGCCGCGCCCGACGCGAAACCATCGAGCGCGGCTGGTCCGTCCGCGCGAACCGATCGATCCCGATTCGACGCAGGGCTTGCCCGATGACTCCGCCTGATCGAACCACCCCTCGCCGCGCCCTGGTCACCGGCGCCTCGGCCGGCATCGGCGCGGCGTTCGCGCGCGAACTCGCCATGCGCGGCTGCGCGCTCGTGCTCACCGCGCGCCGGCTCGATCGCATCGAGGCGCTGGCGCGCGAACTGCGCACCGCGCACGGCGTCGACGCGCACGCCATCGCCGCCGACCTCGCCGACCCCGAGACCCCCGCGCGGCTGTGCGCGGAGCTCGCGCGTCGTGGTCTCATCATCGACATCCTGATCAACAATGCCGGCTACGGCGTGCCGGGGCACTTCCTCGCGCCCTCTTGGCAGACGCATGCCGATTTCCTGCAAGTGATGGTCACGGCGCCTTGCGAGCTCGTCCATCGGCTGCTGCCAGGCATGCGCGAGCGCGGCTACGGCCGCATCGCCAACATCGCCTCGCTCGCCGGCCTCGTGCCCGGCTCGGCCGGGCACACCTTGTACGCCGCCGCCAAGGCGTTCCTGATCAAGTTCTCGCAGTCGCTGGCGCTCGAGAACGCCGCGCACGGTGTCAAGGTCTGCGCGGTCTGTCCCGGCTTCACCTACTCCGAGTTCCACGACGTCACCGGCACGCGCTCGGTAGTGTCGCGGATGCCGCGCTGGATGTGGCAGACCGCCGAGGCCGTGGCGCAGGACGGCCTCGCCGCCCTCGAACGCGGCGCGACCGTGCACGTCACCGGTCGCGTCAATCGCACGATCCGCACGCTGTTCAAGCTGCTGCCCGAGCGCGCGGCGTTGCGCCTCATCCACCGCCGCTCGAAGGATTTCCGCCGCCAGGAGCCGTGAGCGCCGCGAATTCGCAATGGGCGATCCTCGGCAACGGCGGCCCGGACGGATCGCAGAACGATCCCGTGACCACCGCCACCGCGACCGATCCCGCCGGCAACACTTCGGAGTTCTCCGACTGCTCAACCGAGGACACGATCTTCACCGACTCGCTCGAAGGCGATTGAACGCGCTCAGATCAGCCGGATCTCGCGCAGCCGCTCCTGCAGGTAGTCGTGGGCGGTGATCGGCGCGGCGTAGCGGCGCGGATTGTCCGGGGTGACGCAGCACGGCAGCGGGTCGAGCACGACGTCGGGATTCGGGTGCAGGAAGAACGGCACCGAGTAGCGCGGCTTGCGCGCATCCTCGCCCGGCGGATTGACCACGCGGTGCGTGGTCGAGGGATAGACGTGGTTGGTCAGCCGTTGCAGCATGTCGCCGATGTTGACGACGATGGTATCGGCCTCGGCGGTGAACGGCACCCACTCGCCCTTGCGCGATTTCACTTCGAGCCCGGCCGTGCTGGCGCCGACCAGCAGGGTGATGAAGTTGATGTCCTCGTGCGCGCCGGCGCGCACGTTCGGGATGTCGGGCGTGGTGATCGGCGGATAGTGGATCGGACGCAGGATCGAGTTGCCGCAATCGGTCTGGTCGTCGAAGAAGTTCTCCGCCAGGCCGAGGTGCAGCGCGAGCGCACGCAGCACGCGCGTGCCGAGCGCATCGAGCGCGCGATACAGCGCGAGCCCGTGGCTGCGGAACTCCGGCACTTCCTCCGGCCAAAGGTTCGGCGGCATCAGCACGGCGTAGCGCGAGTCCGCCGGCAGCTCGCGGCCGATGTGATAGAACTCCTTGAGATCCGGATAGCGCGAATCCTTCGCCGTCTCGATGCCGAACGGCGTGTAGCCGCGCGCGCCGCCGGTGCCGGGCCGGTGATACTTGAGCTTGATTTCGGTCGGCAGCGCGAAGAAGCGCTGGAACGCGGCGTAGGCGTCGTCGATCAGGCGTTGCGGGATGCCGTGTCCGCAGATGCCGGCGAAGCCCCATTCGCGATAGGCTGCGCCGAGTTCGGCGACGAACGCCGCGCGGTCGTCGTCGTAGCGGCGGATGTCGAGGGTGGGAATGCGGTGGCTCATGTGCGGCGCGCGACAGTTCAACCCGCCGCGGATTGTACGGCGGCGGCGAGCGCCTCGGCGAGCCGGCGCACCTCGTCGGCATCGTCGCCCTCGACGGTGACGCGTACCACCGGCTCGGTGCCGGAGGCGCGCAGCACCACGCGGCCGCGACCGCGCAGCGTTTCCTCAACTTCCGCCAGCGCCGCGCGCACCGGCGGTCGCATCACCCGCGCCGCGCTGTCGCTGGCACGCACGTTGACGGTGACCTGCGCCGCGCGTTGCAGCGCCGCGCGCGCCGCCGCCAGGGTCGTACCGCGGCGCCCGAGCGCGGCGAGCACGAGCAGCGCGCCGACGATGCCGTCGCCGGTCGGACCGACGTCGAGGCACAGCAGATGTCCCGAGGCCTCGCCGCCGAGCACGCCGCCGTGCTGCTTGAGCAGTTGCAGCACATGCCGATCGCCGACGTTGGCGCGCAGAAACTCCACGCCCAGTTCGCGGATCGCGCGCTCGACACCGTAGTTGGTCATCAGCGTGCCGACCACCGGGCCCCGCAGCGCGCCGCGCGCCTTGAGATCGCAGGCGAGCAGGTACAGCAGATCGTCGCCGTCGGCCAGCGCGCCGGTCTCGTCCACCATCACCACGCGATCGCCGTCGCCGTCGAAGGCGATGCCGAGCTCGGCGCCGCGCGCGCGCACCTCGGCCTGCAGCGCCGCCGGATGGGTGGCGCCGCAATCGCGGTTGATGTTGAGGCCGTCGGGCGCCACACCGATCGCATGGACCTCGGCGCCGAGGCTCGCGAACAGTTTCGGTGCGATGTGGTAGGTGGCGCCGTGCGCGCAGTCGAGCACGATGCGACGTCCGCCGAGATCGAGCCCGGCGACGAGCGCGCGCACGAACGCGGCATAGCGTTGCGCGGCATCGTCCACGCGCGCGGCCTTGCCGATGCGCTCGGGCGGAACCGGCGGCGCGTTCGCATGCAGCGCGCGCTCGATCGCCCGTTCCGTCTCGTCGGCGAGCTTCTCGCCGGCGGCGTTGAAGAACTTGATGCCGTTGTCCCAGTACGGGTTGTGCGAGGCGCTGATGACGATGCCGGCGCTGGCGCCGAGCGCGCGCGTCAGGTACGCCACCGCCGGCGTCGGCATCGGCCCGAGCAGACGCACGTCGGCGCCGGCGGAGACCAGTCCGGCCTCCAGCGCCGATTCCAGCATGTAGCCGGAGATGCGCGTGTCCTTGCCGATCACCACCGTCGCGCGCGCGTCCGCGGCGAGCACGCGGCCGGCGGCGCGGCCGAGGGCGAGCATGAATTCGGCGGTGATCGGCGGCTCGCCGGCGCGGCCGCGGATGCCGTCGGTGCCGAAGTAGCGCCGGTCGCTCATGACTCCACACCCCATCCGCGCATCCGTTCGGCAGTGGCGCCGAACGCCGGCGCGTCGCGCGCAGGCGCCGCCCGTCCGGCGCGCGGCGGTTGCAGGTCGAATCCGGTTCGCGGTGTTGCCGGCACGACGGACGCCGCGCCTCACATCGTGTGCGTCGCGCGATCGGAATTGATGATGCCGGCAAGGATCGATTCGATCTTGGTGCGCGCCGCCTCGCCGTCGGCCGAATCGTTGAACTGCACGCCGATGCCGGCGGTGCGGTTGCCCTGCGCGCCGGGCGGCGTGATCCACACCACTTTGCCCGCCACCGGCAGGCGGTCCTTGTCGTCCATCAGCGTCAGTAGCAGGAACACCTCGTCGCCGACCGCATAGCGCTTGGAGGTCGGCACGAACAGGCCGCCGCCGCGCACGAACGGCATGTAGGCGTTGTACAACGCGCCCTTGTCCTTGATCGCCAGCGACAAGATGCCTTGCCGCGGCATGCCACCCATCGCGCCGGCTGCCATGCGGGATTTCCTCGTCGATTCCAGTTCCGTGCGTGGTTCAGCGCGACGCCGCCATGCCGCCGACCGCCTCGAGCACCACGAGCTCCGGCCGCAGCGGCCCGCGCAACAGCTCGCGCGCGCGGTTGATGCGGTCGAACCACGCCGATAGCTTGGTGAATTCCCCGCGCGAGGTCAAGGCGAGCGGCCCGCGGCCGCCGCGCGCCTGCGCCGCGGCCTCATCGTCGATCAGCGCGGCGGCGAACCACAGGCGCCGTTCCGCGTCCGCGCGCGCCCAGCGGTTGGCCAGCTCGACTGCGGACAGCCGACCCGCACACAACGCGCGCAGATCCGCCGCCACCTCGGCGCGCACGGCGAGGCTGCCGTCGCCGGCGAAGCGCAGCGCAAGACCGGGATTGCCACCACTCGCCGCCAGCGCCGCCGCCGCGGTGTCCGCCGCAATGCCCTGCTGCGCGAGCCACGCCAGCGCCTCGGCCGCGGTCGGCGACTGGAACTCGATGCGCTGGCAACGGCTGCGAATGGTGGCGGGCAGGCGCGCCGGTTGGTCGGCGACGAGCACGATCACGGTCGCCGGGCCGGGCTCCTCCAGCGTCTTCAGCAGCGCATTCGCCGCGGCGTGATTCATCGCGTCGGCCGGATCGAGCAGTGCGATCTGCAGGCCGCCGAACTGCGCGGTCATCGCCAGTCGCTCGCCGAGCAGACGGATCTGCTCCACCACGATTTCGGTGCGCGGCTTGCCGTCGTCGCGCAGTTCGAGGCCGAGCGCCAGCCGATCCGGATGGCTGCCGGCGGCGACGAGGCGGCAGGCGCGGCAGGCGCCGCAGGCCATGCCCTCGGCATCCACGCGCTCGCACAGCAGCGCGGCGGCGAACGCGGCGGCGAAGGCGCGCTTGCCCACGCCGCCCGGCCCGCAAAGCAGGAGCGCATGCGGCAGCGTGCCCTGGGCGCGCCGCGCCGCCAGCCGCCGCCATGCTTCGCGCTGCCACGGCGCGAGCGTCATGCCGGCACCCCGCCGCGCGCGAGAAACTCCGCGATCGCGCCCTGCACCTGCGCCAGCACCTCCGCCAGCGGGCGGCCGGCGTCGATCACGCGGAAGCGCCCTGGTTCGGCGGCGGCGCGCGCGCGGTAGGCGTCGCGCACCCGTTCGAAAAATTGCGCATTTTCCATTTCTATACGATCGGCCTCGCCGCGCCCATTCGCCCGCCGCAGACCTTCGACCACCGGCAGATCGAGCAGCAGCGTCAGGTCGGGCCGCACGCCGTCGGCCGCCCACGCCTCGAGCGCGGCGATGCGCGTCGCCGGCTGGCCGCGGCCGCCGCCCTGGTAGGCGTAGCTCGCGTCGGTGAAGCGGTCCGACAGCACCCAGCGGCCGGCGGCGAGCGCCGGCCGGATCACCTCGCGCACGAGCTGCGCGCGCGCGGCGAACATCAGCAGTAGTTCGGTTTCCGCGCTCATGCCGCGCAGCCGCGGATCGAGCAGCACGGCGCGGATCGCCTCGCCCGCCGGCGTACCGCCCGGTTCGCGCGTGACGACCACCTCCACACCGTGCGCGACCAGTGCCGCGCGCACCGTGTCGAGCACGGTGCTCTTGCCCGCACCCTCGCCGCCTTCCAGGGTGATGAGCTTGCCGGTCATGGGTTGTGGTGCAACTGGTAGCGCTCCACCGCGCGATTGTGCGCTTCGAGCGTCGTCGAGAATTCGTGGCTGCCGTCGCCGCGGGCGACGAAGTACAGCGCATCCGTCGCCGCCGGATGCAACACCGCGGCGAGCGAGGCTGCGCCCGGCAGCGCGATCGGGGTCGGCGGCAGGCCGCTGCGCGTGTAGGTGTTGAACGGCGTGTCGACATCGAGATCGCGTCGGTGCAGCTTGCCCTCGTAGGCGGCACCGAGGCCGTAGATCACGCTCGGATCGGTCTGCAGGCGCATGCCGAGCCGGAGCCGCGACAGGAACACCGCGGCGATCAACGGCCGCTCCTCGGGCCGCGCGGTTTCCTTTTCCACGATCGAGGCGAGGATCAGCGCCTGATACGGCGCGTCGAGCGGCAGTTCCGGCGCGCGCGCGGCCCATTCGCGCTCGAGCAACTGGCGCATGGCGAGGAAGGCGCGGCGCAGCAGATCGAGATCGCTCATGCCCTTGACGTAGCTGTAGGTCTGCGGCAGGAACCAGCCCTCCGGCGGCGTGCCGGGTTCGCCCAGCGCCCGCATCAGCGTGGCGTCGTCGATCGCGGCGAGGGTCTGGCGCAGGCCGGGTTCGCGCGCGAGGGCCTCGCGCAATTGTGCAAATGTCCACCCTTCCACAATGGTAAAACGGTGCTGGATCACCTCGCCGGCCACCATCTTGCGCAGCAGCGCGCGCGGCGTCAGTCCCGGCTCGAGCGCGTACTCGCCGGCCTGCAACTTGCCGGCCGCGCCGGTCTGCCGCGCCAGCAGCCGCCAGTACGGCAGCGGACCGGCGCGCACGCCGGCCGCTTCGAGCAGCCGCACCACGCCGGCGAGCGGCGTGCCGAGCGGCACGTCGATCGTTGCCGGCGCCGGCAACGGCGCGAGCGGCGTGTCGACGAACCGCAGGTAGTCGGCCACCAGGTACGCCGCCGCGGCCAGCGCCGCCGCGAACAGGATCGCCGCGATCCGGCGCAGTCCGCGCCGGCGCCGCGGCGGAGGGGAATCGGGACTCACGCAGCGTTCCTCGAAATTCTCGCCGGCCATTGTGCCCGAAGCGCGCCGCCGCTGCTCACGCGCCGAGCGCGCGCAGCACGCCGCGCGCCTTGGCCCGCGTTTCCTCCAATTCGCGCATGGCGTCGGAATCGGCGACGATGCCGGCGCCGGCGCGCAGACGCGCGCGCGCGCCGACCAGGCTGAGCGTGCGGATCAGGATGTTGAGATCGAGATCGCCGTCGCGGTTGAGATAGCCGAGCGCGCCGGTGTAGGCGCCGCGGCCACTGCCTTCGAGCTCGGCGATGATCTCCAGGCAACGCAGCTTCGGGCAGCCGGTGATGGTGCCGCCGGGAAACACCGCCGCGATCGCCTGGCCCGGCGTGACGTCCGCGCGCAGCGTGCCGCGCACGTTCGACACGAGGTGGTGCACGTGCGCGTAGCTTTCGACCGTCATCAACTCATCGACGGCGATCGACCCCGGCGCGCAGACGCGGCCGAGGTCGTTGCGTTCGAGATCGATCAGCATCACGTGCTCGGCGCGCTCCTTGGCGTGGGCGAGCAGTTCGGCGATGCACGCGGCATCGTCCGCTACGGCGCCGCGCGGGCGCGTGCCGGCGATCGGCCGGGTCTGCGCGGTGCGGCCGCGCACCGCGAGCAGGCGTTCCGGCGACGAGCTGATCACGGCGAACTCGCACCATTGCAACAAGCCGGCGAACGGTGCCGGATTGGCGCGCCGCAGGCGCGCGTACAGCGCGGCCGGCGTCGGCGCGTGCGGATAGCGCGCGCGCCACTCGCGTGACAGATTCACCTGGAACGTGTCGCCGCGGCGCAAATACTCGTGGACGCGCGCGACACCGTCGAGAAACCGCTGCGGCGCGTCTTCCTCGACCGCGGGTGCGGACAACGGCGGTTCGACGAATCCGGGCGCGGCGTCGAGGTCGGCACGCAGCGTCGCGAGCAGCGCGGCGTGCTCCGCCTCGGCCACCAGCCAGGTGCGCGCCGCGGCGCGATCGACCACGATCGCCGCCGGACAACGCAAGGCCAGCGCCGTCGGCAGTTCCGGATCCGGCGCCGCGGGCAGCGCCAGGCGCGGTTCGATCTCGCCGGCAAGTTCGTAGCCCAGGAACAGCAGCCAACCGCCACGGAACGGCAGTCCCGCAAGCGCGTCGGCGGGCGCGCGGTGGCGCGCCTCTCGATGCCACGCCGCATCGAGCGCAGCGAGAAAGCCGCCGTGGTACTCGCGCCCTCGCGCGTCGTGCACGCGACCGTCGCGCGCAAGCGTGAGCGCATCCTGCGGCAACGCGAACAGCAGATCGTAGCGCGCGTGCGCGCCGGCGGCGGCGCTTTCCAGCAATGCCGGATAGCGCCTCGGCCAGCGTGCGGCGAGTGGCAGCAGGTCGCGCGCACCGGGCAGCTCGAGGTGGACCCAGTCCCGCGCCAGGGCATGCGCCGGCGACGTTCCCGCCATGATCGTCCGGATCCCGGATGCCGGGGCCCGCGTCCGGCGCATCAAATCCGCCGGAAGGCGAGCGTGCCGTTGGTGCCGCCGAAGCCGAACGAGTTCGACAGGACAACGTCCACACGCACCTGGCGCGCGGTGTGCGGCACGAAGTCGAGATCGCAGCCTTCGCCCGGATGGTCGAGGTTGATCGTCGGCGGCACCACGTTGTCGCGGATCGCGAGCACCGAGAAGATCGCCTCGACGCCGCCGGCCGCACCGAGCAGATGTCCGGTCATCGACTTGGTCGAGGAGACCATGAGCTGCCTGGCGTGCGCGCCGAAGCAGGTCTTGATCGCCTGGGTCTCGGCCAGATCGCCGGCCGGCGTGGAGGTGCCGTGGGCGTTGATGTACTGCACGTCCTCGGGCTGGAGGCCGCCGTCCTGCATCGCCACCCGCATGCAGCGTGCCGCGCCCTCGCCGTTCTCGCTCGGCGCGGTCATGTGGTAGGCGTCGCCGCTCATGCCGAAGCCGACGAGCTCGCAGTAGATGCGCGCGCCGCGGCGCCTGGCGTGTTCGTATTCCTCGAGGATCAGCACGCCGGCGCCGTCGGCCAGCACGAAACCGTCGCGATCGCGGTCCCACGGGCGACTGGCCTTTTCCGGTTCGTCGTTGCGCGTCGACATCGCCCGCGCCGAACAGAACCCGCCCATCGCCACGCCGGTGGTCGCGTACTCGGCGCCGCCGGCCACCATCACGTCGGCGTCGCCGTACTGGATCATGCGCATGGCGAGACCGATGTTGTGCGTGGCGGTGGTGCAGGCGGTGACGCAGGCGATGTTCGGGCCCTTGAGCCCGAGCATGATCGACAGATTGCCCGCCGCCATGTTGATGATCGAGCTCGGCACGAAGAACGGCGAGATCTTGCGCGGCCCGCCCTCGTGCAGCGCCACGCTGGTGCGCTCGATCGTGTGGATGCCGCCGATGCCCGCGCCCACCGCCACGCCGATGCGCTCCTCGTCGTGCTCGTGCGGGTGCAGCCCGGCATCGGCCAGCGCCTGCACCGACGCGGCGATGCCGTAGTGGATGAACGGATCCATCTTCTTGACGTCTTTCGGCGCCACGTACCGGGTCGGATCGAAGTCGCGCACTTCGCCGGCGATGCGCGTCGGATACGCGCTCGCGTCGTAATGCGTGATCGGGCCGATGCCGCTCTTGCCGGCGAGCACGTTGCGCCACGCCGTGGCGACATCGTTGCCGACCGGACTGACCATGCCGAGCCCGGTGATTACCACGCGACGTTTGCTCATATGAGGGCTGAGGGCTGAGGGCTGAGGGTTGACGGTTGAGGGCCGAGAACGCGGGACGGGTCCAGACTCCCGCGCCGGCCGCCGGCCGTGATTCAGAAACGAAAACTGCGCCATCCGGCGCAGCTTCGCGACGATCCGGCGACGAAACTCAGGCCTTGACGTGCGCCTTGATGTAGTCGATCGCCTGCTGCACGGTGGTGATCTTCTCGGCTTCCTCGTCCGGAATCTCGCACTCGAATTCCTCTTCCAGCGCCATCACCAGTTCGACGGTGTCGAGCGAATCCGCGCCCAGGTCGTCGACGAACGACGCGTTCGGCGTCACCTCGTCCTCTTTGACGCCGAGCTGCTCGACGACGATCTTCTTGACGCGATCTTCAATGCTGCTCATGTGTGCAAGCCCTCACCAGGATGGAATCCAGAAACGCAAAGCGCGCGGATTGTAGTGCATGGTCCCGCCCGGCGCCAGCGAACGGGCGTTTCATTCCGGCCTGCGCGGCGACGCGCGCGGGCCGCCGCACGGACGCGTCACGGCATGTACATGCCGCCGTTGACGTTGAGCGTCTCGCCGGTGATGTACGCCGCCGCCGGCGTGGCGAGGAACCGCACCGCCTCGGCGATGTCCTGCGGCTGACCGAGACGGCCGAGCGCGATCTGCCCGAGCAGCGCCTTGCGCTGTTCCTCCGACAACGCGCGGGTCATGTCGGTGTCGATGAAGCCCGGCGCGACCACGTTGACCGTGATGCCGCGCGAGCCGACTTCGCGCGCCAGCGATTTGGAGAACGCGATGATGCCGGCCTTCGCCGCGGCATAGTTCGCCTGCCCCGGATTGCCGGTCAGGCCGACCACCGAGGCGATGTTGATGATGCGTCCCTTGCGCGCCTTCATCATGCCGCGCAACGCCGCCTTGCAGGTGCGGAACACCGAGGTCAGATTGGTGTCGAGGATCGCCTGCCAGTCCTCGTCGCGCATGCGCAGCAGCAGTTGATCGCGCGTGATGCCGGCGTTGTTGACCAGGATCGATACCGCGCCGAACTCGCTCGCGATCGCGTCGATCAGCGCCTCGACCGCCGCGGCGTCGGTCACGTCGAGGACGCGGCCGACCCCGCCGTGCGCGGCGAGCCGTTCGCCGATCGCGGCGGCGCCGGCTTCGCTGGTGGCGGTGCCGATCACTTTCGCGCCGGCGCGCGCCAGGGTGTCGGCGATCGCCGCGCCGATGCCGCGGCTGGCGCCGGTGACGAGGGCGACTTCGCCCGTGAGGATTGCGCTCATCGTTGGCTCCCGAATCCGCTGGATGTCATACGTCCGGCCACACCACCGCCTGCGCCGCGATCACGCGCTTGCCGTCGAACGTGAGCGCCGGCGAACCATACAGCACGTAGCCCAAGGCCAGCGCCTCGCTCACGCGCCGGCAGAATTGATCGTCGTCCGGGCCGGTCAGCAACCGGTAGACGGGAAGATTGTCCGGGGGTTGTTTCATCGGCGATTGCACTCGATGAGATAGGTTCTATGGAAAAGTTTGACTGGACCCCTACTCGGCCCTTTTGCGTGAGCGGTGAGCGGTGAGCGGAAAAAGCTGCACAGCCCTCGGCCCTCAGCCCTCCGCCCTCGGCCCTCCGCCCTTCGACCAATCGGCGATGGCCTGAGCCAATTCGCCCGGCGTGCCGATCGCGCGCCCGTCCAGGGTGCGCTCGATGCGCTTGATGAGTCCGGTGAGCACCTTGCCCGGTCCGCATTCGGCCACCCGCGTCACGCCGCGCTCGCCAAGCGCGCGCACGCTGTCGGTCCAGCGCACCGGCGCGTACAACTGCCGCGCGAGGGCGGCGCGAATGTCCTCGACGCGCTCGTAGGATTTCGCGTCAGCGTTCTGAATTACCGGGATTTTCGGTTCGGACCATGAGATCGTTTCGAACTTCTGCGCCAAGCGCTCGGCCGCCTCGCGCATCAAGGCGCAGTGCGAGGGCACACTGACTGCGAGCTTGACCGCCTTCTTCACGCCGAGCTCCGCCAGCCGGGCGATGGCGCGATCGACCGCACTCGCATGTCCGGCGATGACGAGCTGCCCCGGTGCGTTGTAGTTGGCCGGCGCCACCACTTCGCCGGCGGCGACCTCCGCGCAAACCTCGGCGATCTGCGCATCGTCGCCGCCGAGGATCGCCGCCATCGCCCCCATGCCCTGCGGCACCGCCGCCTGCATCAGCCGCCCGCGTTCGGCGACGAGACCCGCGGCCTCCGACAGCGTCAGCGCGCCGGCGCACACCAGCGCGGTGTACTCGCCCAGACTGTGCCCGGCGAGCACCGCGGGCATCGCCCCGCCCTGCGCCTGCCATACGCGCCACACCGCCACGCCGGCGGCGAGCAGTGCGGGTTGGGTGTTCTCGGTGCGGTTGAGCGCCTCCTCCGGCCCGTGCTGCGACAGCGCCCACAGATCGACGTGGGCGCCGGCGGAGGCTTCGGCGAAGGTCTCCTCGACCACACCGAATTCGGCGGCGAGCTCGGCCAGCATGCCGAGCGACTGCGAGCCCTGGCCGGGGAAGACGAAAGCGAGGACTGAGGGCTGGGGGCTGAGGGCTGCGGACATCGACACCTCTATCCGGAATCATTCCAAAGTGGTTACGAAACTAGCGACCGCTGAGGGCTGAGGGCTGGACATCGATACCTCGATCAAAATCATTCCAGAGTTCTCACGAAACCAGCGCACGCCGAGGCAGCCCTCGGCCCTCAGCCCTCAGCCCTAGTACCGCACCAACGCCGAGCCCCAGGTAAACCCGCCACCGAAGGCTTCCAGCAGCAGCAACTGGCCGCGCTGCACCTTGCCCGAGCGCACGCCATGATCGAGCGCCAATGGCACCGAGCCCGCCGAGGTGTTGCCGTGCTTGTCGACGGTGACGATGACGCGCTCCATCGGCAGGTCCAGGCGTTTGGCGGTGGCCTGGATGATGCGCAGATTGGCCTGGTGCGGAATCAGCCAGTCGATGGCGTGGCGATCCAGACCGTTGGCCTCGAGCGTCTCCTCGACCACGCGATCGAGCGTCTTGACCGCCACCTTGAACACCTCGTTGCCGGTCATCAGCACGCGCACGCCGGCGTTCTTCTCGCCCGGCTTGAAGCCGACCGACACGCCGACCGGGTTCCACAGCAGGTCCTTGTAGCCGCCGTCGGCATGCAGATGCGTGGAAAGAATGCCGGGCTCCGTCGCCGCCTTGAGCACCACTGCGCCGGCGCCGTCGCCGAACAGCACGCAGGTGGCGCGATCGGACCAGTCGATCATGCGCGAGAGCGTCTCGGCACCGACCACGAGCGCGGTCTTGACGGTGCCGGCGCGGATGAACTTGTCCGCCACCGACAGCGCGTAGATGAAGCCGGAGCAGGCGGCGTTGACGTCGAATGCGGCGCAGCCGTCCGCGCCGAGGCGGTGCTGCAGCAGACAGGCGGTCGAGGGAAAGATCAGATCGGGCGTGGTCGTGCCGAGCACGAGCAATTCGATCTCGTCCGGCTCCACGCCGGCCGCGGCGAGCGCCGCGCGCGCGGCGCCTTCGGCCAGATCGCAGGTGGTCTGGCCGTCGGCGGCGATGTGGCGCTGGCGGATGCCGGTGCGCGAGGCGACCCACTCGTCGCTGGTATCGACCAGCCGCTCCAGCTCGGCGTTGGTGAGGACCCGTTGCGGCAGGAAGCTGCCGGTCCCGGCAATGCGTGCGTAGATCAGCGTCGTTCCCCCGGCAGTCAAGCGCTAGCGGAAAGCGGTCTCGTCGTCCCGATCGAGCCGCCGGGACGCGAACGCAGGAAGATTTCTGCGCGACGAGGCGCGCGGATCAGTCTTCGTCTTTCACCACGGCGCGGTCTTCGATCACCTTGCGGCCGCGGTAGTAGCCGTCCTTGGTGACGTGATGGCGCACGTGGACTTCGCCCGAGGTCGGATCGGTCGCCAACTGCTTGGCGCTCAGCGCATCGTGGCTGCGGCGCATGCCGCGGCGCGACGGGGTTTTTCGGCTTTTGGCGACTGCCATGATCAATCTCCGGTTAGCGTTTCGAGAGTTTCATCGTTTCCAGCACGGCGAACGGATTCGCCGGCGCCGCCGCGGCATCGTCCGCGGTCCAGTGTACGTCGACCGCCGCCGTTCCGGGTTTCACCGGCACCACCGGCAGGGCCAGGATCAATTCGTCCTCCACCACCTCGGCCAGCCGCAGCGTGCCGTCGCCGGCGAGCAGCGGCTCGTAGCCGGCCGGCAGCGCCGCCTCCTCCGCCTCCGACACGATCAGGCCGAGCCGCGTGTCGATGTGCACGGCGAGCACGAACGGCTCCAGCGTGCGCTGACACAAGAGCGGCAGACCGGCATCGATGCGCACGTGCAGATGCGCCACGCCGAGCTCGTCCCGATCGAAGTCGATCGCGTAGCGGGCCGCACCGGCCGCCTGCTCCAGGCTGTCGCGCAAGCGCAGCATCGCCGCCAGCGGCAGGCTGCCCCGAAACGAGCGCCGCGCCTCGACCATGCGCCAAGCGTCCACGGTTTCTGGCAGGGCCGCGTTCATGGCGCGCGCGATGGTAGGTGCGGCGCCGCACAAAGTCAACGAAAAACGCTCGCCAAGCCCCCGCGTTCGCCCGGGTTTTACCTGATCGCCGCGATCGGGCAGACTGGACGGACGAACCGATCGGGACCCGGGTCCGTGCTGTACCTGTTGAGCGCCGCGATCGCGGCGACCATCCTGCTGGCGCTGGTGGCCATGCACGAGCGGCGTCTGCGCCGGCGCCAGCAGGCGATCCGCGAACTGCTGGACGGCGCCGACGCGCTGGAGGCGCAATTGCAGGAATGCCGCGAGCGCATGCAGCACCTGCGCGACATGCTCACCATCCTGCCGGCCGAGATGAGCGCACGCGCCGACAGTGCGCTCAGTGCCGACGCCAAGGTCCAGGCCGCGCTCAAGGACCTCCTGGCGCACCGGCTGTGGATCAAGCGCCACGCCGCCGACGCGACACCGCTGGAAATCCGCGCCGCGCGCGAGGCGCTGGCGCAGTCCGGCACCACCCTGGCGGCGCTGCTCCAGCGCCTGGCCGACATCGGCGGCGAACTGCAACGCGCGCAGGCGGGCGCGCAGGCAGCCGGGCGAAGACGATCGTGACACCGCTCGCCGCCGTGGACCTGGTGCTCGCCTCGACCTCGCGCTACCGCGGCGAGCTCCTGGCGCGGATCGCGCCGCGTTTCCGCACGCTCGCGCCGGGCGTGGCGGAGACGGCATTGCCGGGCGAGCCGCCGGCGGATCGCGCCGCGCGCCTGGCCGAGGCCAAGGCCCGGGCCGTGGCCGAACGCTGTCCCGGTGCGCTCGTGATCGGTTCGGATCAGGTCGCCGAGCTCGACGGTGCGATCCTCGACAAACCCGGCGATGCGGCCAACGCCGCGCGCCAACTCGCCGCCAGCAGCGGCCGCGAGCTGCGCTTCCACACCGCGCTGTGCCTGCTCGACGCCCGCGTCGCGCCGAACCGCATCCACGGCGCGCTCGACACCACCCGGGTCCGCTTCCGGGCGCTTTCCGGGCCGGAGATCGCGCGCTACGTCGAGCGCGAGCGGCCGTTCGACTGCGCCGGCAGTTTCAAGTCCGAGGCGCTCGGCATCGCCTTGTTCGAGCGCATCGAAACCAGCGATCCGACCGCGCTGATCGGCCTGCCATTGATCGCCCTGTGCCGACTGCTGCGCGCGGCCGGCATCGACGTCGTCTGATGGGACCTGCCGCAAAACCCTCTCCTCTCGGGAGAGGGTGCGCCGCCTCTCGCATCCGCGGATACGCCAGACAGTGGCAGTACGCACAACGATGCGAGAGGCGGCGCGGGTGAGGGTCCGGACGATACGGAGTCATCGCTCCCGTTACGAACCCTCACCCCTGCCCCTCTCCCGGTGGGAGAGGGGGTGCGACACCGTTCTGCCTTCGAACGCAGCCGATCCGGATGCTAATACGCCGCCGCGGGGCAGTCGTCCGGCGACCTCGCGGATCGATCCGCAGTCGGCACCACGCCCGCGTACCAGCGATAGCGCTTGCGTCCGCCGTACGGATCGAGCGCGGCCACGGCGACGAGGTGATCGAGGCGCGTGCACAGGGTCTGCATCCACGGCAGCCGTTCGCGTTCGCGCCGGGCCGTCGGCTCGGCCACCAGCAGCACCGGCACCGCGCCGAGCGCACGCAGCGCGGCCTCGTCGCGCTGCCACAGCGCGAGCTGCGGCGCGCGCCCGTGCTTGGCATTGATCGGATGGTCGAGCGAATACACCGGACGCGTGCCGCCGAGCGCGAAATCGAGCTCCGCGGCGAGCATGAAATTGTCCGCCACCAGCACCGCGTCGGCGAAGCGCGGCTCGGCGAGCAGCTCGCGCGTGCGCGCGGCGGCGTCTTGCCAGCCGACGAAATGCTCGGGAAACGCCTTGAATCGGGTGAGCAGCGCCGCGCCGTCCGGCGTCGCCGCGGTGCCGAGATAGGCGAACGTGCCCGCCGCGCCGAGCACCAGCACGGCGAGAGCCGCCGCGAACGCGCGCCGGACGCCGCGACCGCCGGCGGCGACGAGCGGCGGCAGGGCGAGCAGCAGCGGCAGATAGCCGGGCAGCGGCCAGTGCACGCGAAACCGGGTGTCGTCGGCGAAACAGCCGAGCACGAAAAATGCAGCAATGGGTACAATGCCGCAAAGTGCAAAAAGCTCCCACGGCGCACCCTCGCGCGCGCGCCGCAGACAGCGCCAGGCCGCCCACAGCAGCAGGAGATAGAACAACGGCGTGCAGACCAGCGCCTGTTCCAGCGGCTGCACCAGGGCATCGGCGTGGAAGCTCCACGGATTGCGTTCGACCAGTTGGAAACGCAGCGCCGCCCAATCGTGGGTGGCGTTGAACACGAGCAGCGGCAGCAGGCCGAGGCAGGATACGCCGAGCGCCAGCCACAATCCCGGCTCGCGCCACAAGCCGCGACCGCGGCGCGTGAGACAGAGAAAGGCAAAGCCGGCCGCGAGCAGCATCGCCGCGCGGTAATGGCTGAGCCAGGCGCCGGCGAGCGCGAGGCCGAGCGTCAGCCAGTCGCGCGTGCGCCGCGTGCGCGCGGCGCGTTCCATCGCGTCGAGCGCCAGCGCGCTGCACAGCGTCAGCGGCACGTCGGGCAGGGCGAAGATGCCGAGCGTGCCGATCAGCGGCAGCAGCAGCGCCAGCGTGCCGGTGCACCAGCCGGCGGCCGCGCCGAACAGGCGCCGAGCGGTGCCGACGAGGATCCACGGCAGCAGCGCGCCGAGCAGCAGAAACGGCGCGCGCATCGCCAGCACACCGTGACCGAACAGGCTCTCGCCGAGGCGGATCAGCAGCGCCGTCGCCACCGGCAGATCGCTGTAGGACCCATCGAGCGCGCGGCTTTCCTGCCAGTACCAGGCCTCGTCGCCGAACGGCGCCAGACTCGCCGCGAGCACCAGGCGCAGCGCCAGGACGACCGTCAGCACCACCCAAAACGCCGTTCGCCATGCGCGTTCATGCTCGAACGCGCGCGCTCCCCCGGCGGCGTTTACATTGCCTATACTCGCCATCATGCACCGTGTCCGCTCATGACCCCACCCCGCCTCACGCCCGTCCCGCCGCCGTCGCCGCCGCTCGAGGCGACGCTCGCCGCGGCGCTGACGCGCGCGCAGCAGCAGGTGAATCAGGTCGTGCTCGGCAAGAGCGCGCAGGTGCGTCTGGCCTTCGCCTGCCTGCTCGCGGGCGGCCATCTGCTGATCGAGGACCTGCCCGGCGTGGGCAAGACCACGCTGGCGCACGCGCTCGCCGCGACGCTGGACCTTTCGTTCCAGCGCATCCAGTTCACCAGCGATCTCCTGCCTTCGGACATTATCGGGGTGAGCGTGTACGAACGCGAGCG
Source organism: Rhodanobacteraceae bacterium (assembly GCA_021325475.1). GTDB lineage: Bacteria > Pseudomonadota > Gammaproteobacteria > Xanthomonadales > Rhodanobacteraceae > Rudaea. Next base: position 31,032 of record JAJPHA010000068.1, read on the forward strand.
CGGCCAGTTCGAGTTCCACCCCGGGCCGCTGTTCGCGCAACTGGTGCTCGCCGACGAGATCAACCGCGCCACGCCGAAGACCCAGAGCGCGCTGCTCGAGGCCATGGCCGAACAACAGGTGACGGTGGACGGGGTCACACACGCGCTGCCGGCGCCGTTCTTCGTCGTCGCCACCCAGAACCCGCTGGATCTCGCCGGCACCTATCCGCTGCCGGACTCGCAGCTCGACCGCTTCATGCTGCGGCTGAGTCTCGACTATCCCGACCGCGAGGCCGAACGCGCCCTGCTCGCCGCGAGCGACCGGCGCGAGCTGATCGCGCAACTCAAGCCCTGCCTCGATCCGGCGCAGGTGCTGCAACTGCGCAGCGCCGTCGCCGGCGTGCTCGCCAGCCCCGCATTGATCGACTACGTCCAGGCGCTCCTGGTGGCGAGCCGCACGCACGGCGAAATCCGCATCGGTCTGTCGCCGCGCGCCGGCCTCGCGCTGCTCAACGCCGCGCGCGCCTGCGCGCTGCTGCACGGTCGCGCCTACTGCGTGCCGGAAGACGTGCAGAGCATCTTCGTCGGCGTCGCGGCCCACCGCCTCATTCCCGCCGGCACCAGCCATCGCAGCCGCGACGAACTCGCCTCCGCCCTGCTCGCGCAGGTGCCGGTGCGCTGACCGCGCCCGTGAACCGCCTCGCTGCCGCCACGCGCTGGTCGCGGTTGCTCGAATTCGCCGAACGCCGCCTGCCGGCGCTCACCCGCCTGAAACGCGCGGAGTCCTTGCCGATCCGGCTCGACCGGCATCGCATCTACGTGTTGCCGACGCGTTTCGGCGCGCTGTTTTCGCTGGTACTCGCGGTGATGCTGCTCGGCGCGCTCAACTACAACAACAATCCGGCGCTGCTGCTCACCTGCCTGCTCGGCGCGGCGAGCTACCAGAGCGTGTTCCAGGCGTTTCGCACGCTCAATCGGCTGGAGCTGCACGCCATCCGCACCGAACCGTGCCACGCCGGCGAACCGTTGCGGGTCGCGCTCCACTTCCGCACCGATGCGCGGCCGCGTCGGAGTCTCTGCCTGCGCGTCGATGCCGTCGAGATCCGGTTCGACCTGCCGGCCGCCGGCGAAGGCTGCGTGCATCTCACGCTCGACGCGCCACAGCGCGGTTGGCGCCGGCTCGGCCGGCTGCGGCTGTCGAGCACGTATCCGTTCGGTCTGTTCGAGGTCTGGAGCTGGCTGCATCCCGACGTCGCCGCATTGGTCTATCCGCGGCTCGAACCGCAAGCGCCACCGTTGCCGCTCGATCCGGCCGAGGCGCAGTGGCAGACCGCGCGCGGCAGCGGCGACGAGTTGGCGGTGCTGCGCGAATACCGGCCGACCGATCCGCTGCGCACCATCGCCTGGAAGGCGAGCGCGCGTCACGACACGCTGCTGGTGAAGGAATTCGAGCGCCGCCGCGGTCGCGACGTGGTGCTGGATTTCGGCGCTCTGCACGGCCTGGATCGCGAAGCGCGCTTGTCGCGCCTGGCGCGCTGGGTGTTCCTGGCCGAGGCCGCGCAGGTGCGCTACGCGCTGGTGCTGCCGGATCAGCGGCTCGGTCCCGGCCTCGGCGCCGAACATCGCCACGCCTGTTTGCGCGCGCTCGCGCTGCAGCCCGGAGGCGCGCCGTGAGGACGACACCGCTGACGTCCGCGCAGTTCGCGCTCACCGCGGCGAGCGTGAGCGTGGCGATCCTGCCGCACCTGCTGCGTCTGCCTTGGCTGTTCGCCGTGCCGATCGGCCTGCTCGTGATCGGTCGTTCGGTGCAGCGCCGCTACCGCGCCGCGCCCATTCCGGGCTGGCTGCGGTTGCCGTTGATCCTGCTGTTCCCGGCGCTGATCGTGTTCCACTACGGCAACCTGTTCGGTCGCGAGCCGGGCAGCGTGCTCGCCTGCGCGATGCTCGCGCTCAAGCTGGCCGAGACCGAGACCCGCCGCGATGCACACGCCGCGATCGCCTTCGCCGGCTTCGTGTTGATGAGCGCGCTGCTGTTCGCCGACAGCCTCGGCGTCAGCTTGCTGCTGCTGGCTGCGCTCAGCCTGCTGCTGGCGGCGTTGCGCGAACTGGAAGTGCCGGGCACGTCGCGTCCGCCGCTCGTCGCGCTGCGCGAGGATCTCCGCGCCGGCGCCTTCGCCCTGTTCGCGGCCGTGCCGCTCGGCCTGATCGCCTTCGTGTTCCTGCCGCGGCTGGGTTCGCCGCTGTGGGGCGCACCCACCGACGCCACGGCGCACACCGGACTCGGCGATCGCATGGCGCCCGGCACCCTGCAGGAGCTGCTGATCGACGACAGCCCGGCGTTCCGCGTCCGCTTCGACGACCCGGCGCCGCCGCGCAACGACCTGTATTGGCGCGGCCCGGTGCTGTGGTATTTCGACGGCAGCGCCTGGTCGCGCCCGGAATTCTTCGGCAGCAGTCGCGCCGAAGACGAACTGCGCACCGCCGGCCGGGCGATCGGTTACGAAATCACGCTCGAACCGAGCGATCGGCGCTGGCTGCTCGCGCTCGACATGCCGCTCGCAGCCCCGGACAACGCCGTGCGCGGCGCGGACATGAGCCTGGTGAGCCGCACGCCGGTGGCCAATCTGCTGCGCTATCGCCTGCGCTCGGCGCCGCGATATCAGCTCGAGACCACGCTCGATCCGGTCCACCGTCGCTTCGCTCTGGAACTGCCGCCCGGATTCGATCCGCGCGCACGCGCGCTGGCGGCCCGCTGGCGGCGCGACCTCGGCAACGACGAGGCCATCATCCGCGCCGCGCTGGCGCTGTTCCACGACCGCTTCTTCTACACCTTGAACGCGCCGCTGCTCGGACGCGATTCGGTGGACGACTTCCTGTTCGAGACCCGACGCGGCTTCTGCGAACACTTTGCTTCGGCGTTCACGTTCCTGATGCGCGCCGCCGGCATTCCCGCGCGCGTGGTGACCGGCTACCAGGGCGGCTACTACAACGAGGTCGGCGACTACTGGATCGTGCGCCAGTCCGACGCCCATGCGTGGTCGGAAGTGTGGCTCGCCGGACGCGGCTGGGTGCGCGTCGACCCGACCGCGGCGGTCAGTCCGCAGCGCGTGGAGCTCGGCGCCCGCGCCGCCGCCGGCGACAGCGCACGCTGGTACCAGGCCGATTGGCTGCAGACGCTGCGCAACGAGTTCGATCTCGTCAATCGCTACTGGAACGACGCCGTCGTCCAGTTCAATGCGCTGCGCCAACGCAGTCTGCTGACGCCGTTCGGCATCGACAAGGCCGAGGACAGCGAGCTGTTCGCCGTGCTCATGGTGCTCTCCAGTCTGGTGCTCGCGCTCGCGCTGTGGTGGGTGATCCGCGCCGAGCGGCCGGACGGCGACGCGCTCGATGCGGCCTACGCGCGGCTCTGCGCCAAGCTGGCGCGGGCCGGGATGGCGCGCGATCCCGCCGAAGGGCCGCGTCGCCTCGCCGCGCGGGTGGCGGCGCGCTGGCCGGACCAGCGCGAACTGCAACGTCTGCTCGCCGTCTATGTCCGCCTGCGCTACGCCTGTGCGCTGCCTTCCACGACGGCCGTGCGCGCCTTCGCCCGCGCCGTGGCGGCGCTCAGGCTGCGACGATCGCCTGGCGTCGTCCGTCCCATCGGTTGAGTGGAAATGTGGAGGTTGTCATGCGCCTGATTCCTGCGACGACGGCATTGCTCGCGCTCGGCCTCGGCGGTTGCGCCACCGTGCCGCCGCAGATCGCCGGCCAGGACTTCGCCGCCCTCACCCCACAGCAGGCCGCGAGCGAAAACGCGCACGGCCCGCGCGTGCGCTGGGGCGGCGAGATCATTCACGTCGAGCCGAGGAGCGACAGCACGTGCCTCGAGGTGCTTTCGCGCGAGCTCTACGCCGACGCGCGACCGAACCGCCGCGGCGAGAGCAACGGCCGCTTCATCGCCTGCGGCAAGGGCTTCTACGACCCGGCGATCTACACCAAGGGGCGCGATGTCACCGTGGTCGGCAAACTCGCCGGAACCGAGCGGCGCAAGGTCGGCGAGTACGATTACACCTATGCGCAGGTGGACGCCGACGGCGTCTACCTGTGGCCGAAGCGCGAATACGTCGGCTACTACGATCCGTGGTGGCCGTACTACGATCCGTTCTGGGGGCCGTGGGGTCCCTGGTGGTGGGGACCGCCGCCGGTCGTGATCGTGCGCAATCCGCCGCATCATTGAGGGCTGAGGGCTGAGGGCTGAGGGCTGAGGGCTGAGGGCTGAGGGCCGAGGGCGAGGGCCAAAGGCCAAGGGCCGCGCGACTCCTCCCGCTCACCGCTCACTGCCGACCGCTCACCCCATGCCCGCCTCACCCCGGCGGCCACTGCATGGCCCGGCCGGCGAGCAGGTGCAGATGCAGATGGAACACGGTCTGGCCGCCGTCGCGGTTGCAGTTGAGGACACAACGGTAGCCGCGCTCGGCGAATCCCTGCTGCTTGGCCCAGCGGGCCGCGGCCAATACCAGTTTGCCGAGCAGCGCGGCATCGGCCTCGCCGACGTCGTTGAGCGTGGCGATCGGCCGCTTCGGCACGAACAGCACGTGCACCGGCGCCTGCGGATTGATGTCGCGGAACGCGAGCACCTCGTCGTCCTCGTAGACGATGTCGGCGGGAATGTCGCGGCGGATGATCTTGGCGAACAGGGTGTCGGACATGGCGGGTCTCGGCGCGAGGGACGGATTGGGGACGTGAGTGGTGAATGGTGAGTGGAACGAGCCGGATGGCTCACGGAAATCGGAGGAGCGCTTCCCTACTTCTACTCCCCATTTCCGAGGGCTGAGGGCTGAGGGCTGAGGGCTGAGGGCCAAGGGCTGAGGGCTGTACAGCCTTTCCCACTTCCCACTCCCTACTCCCTACTCCCTACTCCCGCTCACCACTCACCGCTCACCGCTCACAAATTCTGCCGCCCGCTGAAGGCGTGCGCCAGTGTGCCGCGGTCGATGAATTCGAGTTCGCCACCCAGCGGCACGCCGTGCGCCAAGCGCGTGGCGCGCACGCCGGCCTGGCGCGCGAGCTGGCTCAGCATGTGCGCGGTGGCTTCGCCTTCGACGGTGGGATTGGTGGCGACGATCAGCTCGCGCACCTCGCCTTCGGCCAAGCGCGCGGCGAGCAGATCGAAACCAAGCTCCTTCGGCCCGAGGCCGTCGAGCGGCGACAGACGCCCGAGCAGCACGAAATACTTGCCGCGATAGGCCGTCGCTTGCTCGATCGCCATTTGATCGGCCGGTGTCTCGACCACACACAGCAGACTGGCATCGCGCGCCGGATTCGCGCACAACGGACAGACGCGCTCCTCGCTGAAGGTTCGGCAACGCTCGCAGTTGCCGATGCGCTCCGCCGCCGCGGCGAGTTTTTCCGCCAGCCGCCGGGCGCCGTCGCGGTCGCGCTCGAGCAGATGCAGCGCCATGCGCTGCGCCGTCTTGGCGCCGACGCCGGGCAGACAGCGCAGCGCTTCGACGAGTTCGGTGAGCAGGGGGGAGCTGGACATTGCGCGGGAATTGGGGAGTGGGGAGTAGAACCTATCTCAAAATCGTCGCGAGC
>JAJPHA010000128.1 GCA_021325475.1 Rhodanobacteraceae bacterium
GCAGGTCCTCCGGGGGAGGCTCTGCTTTCGAGGTGTTTCTTGGTTACTTCTTTGCACCAGCAAAGAAGTGACCCGCTGTCCGAAGGACAGCGGAAGCTTTGCTCTGGTCAGCAAGTAACCCGCCGGCCGAAGGACAGCGGAAGCTCTGGCTGTCGAAAGTGACCCGCCCGGCCGCGGGCCGAGCGGAAGCTCTGCTCTAGCGGCGGGAGAAGGGAACCGCCTGCTGAGGTTCGACGCTTATCAGGTCCGGGTTCGGTCAGACCGTCCCGACGGGGCGCCTCGTGCCCGAGCGGCAGCCCTCGTTAGCCCAACAGTTCCGCTCGCGCGATGGCCAGAGCCTTGCCGCGAGCACGGACCGGGAAGTCGCGCATCGGGCCTGGCGCAGGGCGCACACGAACCTGCGCCGGTTGCCGTTCCCGATGCCAGCCGATACCGCGGTCGCTGCCGCGACCTGAGGATCAATCCGCTGGCACGAGGCGCGCCGCGTGGCGCGCCGCGGCGAGCGGGTCGGCGACGAAGGCGAGCGTGTCGGCGAGCGTCGCCGCGCCGGCGTGGCGGCCGCGCGCCAGCGCCAGCAGGATGCCGGCGTGGCCGACGCCGGGATAGCGCTTGAGCACGGCCACGCCGTTCATGGCGTGGACGCGTTCGGCCATCGCCTCGGCATTGCGCGGTGGCACTTCGTCGTCGGCGTCGCCCGCAAGCAGCAGCAGCGGCGGCTCGTCGCCATCGACGAAGTTGATCGGCTGCGAATCGTAGCGGCCGGCCGGATCGTCGCCGAAGATCTCCGGCTCGGCGTCGACGAACGGCAGGAACGCATAGGCGCCGGCGACGCCGATCATGCCGGCGAGATCGCGCGGCGCGAGACCGACCGCGGCGAGATGGCGCCGATCGCAGGCCAGCAGTGCCGCGATCTGGCCGCCGGCCGAGTGGCCCATCACGAACAGGCGCTTGGGATCGCCGCCGAATTCCGCGGCGTGATCGCGGGCGTAGCGCACCGCGCGCGCGGCGTCGCCCATGAACGCCGGAAAGCGCACCTCGGGATATTTGCGGTAATCCGGAATCAGCGTCACGACGCCGTTGGCGGCGAGCGCGTCGCCGACGTAGCGGTACCAGCGGCGTTTGCCGGCGACCCAACTGCCGCCGTAGAAGAACACCACCACCGGCGCCGCCTGCGCCGCACGCGGCGCATACACGTCGAGCGCGAGCCCGTGGTCGGCGTCGAACACCCGATCCGGCGTGCGCACCACCGCGCCGGTGGCCTCGAGCGCGTCCACCGCGCGATAGAACAGGTCGGCGCAGCCGGTCAGAGCCAGCGTCAGCGCGCACGCCGCCGCCGCCCGCAACCCTGCGACGCATGCATTGCCAAGCCGCCCGCCGGTTCCTATCATCGGCGCTATTCTGGCACGCGAGCGTGGACGATGGACCAGCCCAATCCCGCAGACACCACGCCGTTCGCGCACGTGCCGGAGCGCAACACCGGCGACGTCATCCTGCGCACGACCCAGCAGCACCACGTCACCCTGAGCGCGATGGCCGACACCAAGGCCAGCATCATCATCACCGTGTCCTCGATCGTGCTGACGCTCAGCATGGGTAAGCTCGATCAGCCGGAGCTGCGCCTGAGCGTGCTCACCCTCACCGTGTTCACCCTGCTGGCGCTGCTGCTCGCGATCCTCGCCGTGCTGCCGAAATACCGGCCGCTGCGGCTCAAGACCAGCGAACTGCCGCCGCACTTCAACCTGCTGTTCTTCGGCCATTTCGCCGAACTGTCGCGCGAGCGCTATCTCGCCGAGATCGCGCGCACGATGAAACCCGACGGCTCGGTCTACGCCGCGATGGCCAAGGACATCTACAGCCTCGGCTACTATCTCGCGCACCACAAGTACTTCTATCTGCGCCTGAGCTACCTCAGTTTTCTCACCGGCTTCATCGCCGCCTCGCTGCTGCAACTGTGGCGGCTGATCGTGCATTGACCGCCCGTTGACCCCGCGTCGCGCCCGGCGCCGTTGCACGCGGCGACCTGGGCAAGGAGAAGAACATGGGCAAGCGTCTGGTGTTCGCGGCATTCGTATACTTGTTCGCAAATTCGGCGGCGCCGCAGACGACGGAGCCGGCGATTCCCCCGGAACTCAAGGATTGGCGCGGGTGGGTGCTGAAGGATCTCGACTACCGCGCCTGTCCGTTCCTGGCCAACGAGACGCCGAACCGCGCCGAGGCCTTCGTCTGCGCCTGGCCGGGGTCGTTGAATCTCGACGCCGCGGCCGACGGCGCCCGCTTCCACGTGCGCTGGCGCGTCGAGGCGCCGACCTTCGTGCCGCTGCCGGGCGACGCCGAGCACTGGCCGCAGCAGGTGACGGTGAACGGCCAGCGCCAGGCGGTCGTCGGCCGCGACGGCGCGCCATGGCTGTGGTTGACCGCCGGCAGCTACGACGTCGCCGGCCACATCCCCTGGCGCGAGCGGCCGCAGACGCTGCGCGTGCCCGCGCGCATCGGTCTGGTCGCGCTCGGCATCGACGGCAAGACCATCGCCCCGGTGCAGCGCGAAGGCGACGAGGTGACGCTCGGGCGCGGCACGACCGCCGCGCCGGAAGCCGACAGCCTGCAGTTGCGCGTGTTCCGCAAGCTCGCCGACGGCGTGCCGGCGGAGCTCACCACGCGGATCGAACTCGACGTCGCCGGACAGGCGCGCGAGGAAACCTTCGGCCCGGTGTTGCCGGAGGGCTTCGTGCCGCTGTCGCTCGCCGCGACCTGGCCGGCACGACTCGACGACGACGGTCGCCTGCATGTCCAGGTGCAGCCCGGACAGGACACGCTGACGATCGCCGCGCGCGCCACGACGCCGTTGACCAGGGCGGTCGCGCGGCTTGCGCCCGCGCCGTGGCCGCGCCAGGAGATCTGGAGCTACGCCGCGGCGCCGGAGTTGCGCGTCACCGTGGCGAGCGGCAAGCTGCAGGTCGATCCGCGCCAGTCGGGCGTGCCTGCCGACTGGCACGAGTTCCCGGCGTTCGCGCTCGACGACGGTGCGACGCTTTCGATCGAACAACGCGCGCGCGGACTCGCGGCCGACGAAGGCAATCGCCTGACGCTCGCGCGCGAGGCCTGGCTCGACTTCGACGGCGGCGGCTGGTACGCGCGCGATCGCATCGGCGGCACGATGCAGCGGCGCTGGCGGTTCGACGTCGCCCCGCCGCTCATGCTCGAGCGCGCCGAGGCGTTGAATTCGCGGCGCGGTCCGAACGGCGGCGCCGAACCGCTGCTCGTCACGCGCGGCGCGGAGCCCGCGCTGACCGGCGTCGAGTGGCGCACGCCCGAGGTGAACCTCGCCGCCGGCGTGCGCATCGCCGGCGCGGCGACGCTGCCGGTCGCCGGCTGGCAGGATACCTTCGACCGCGTCGATGCGACGCTGCATCTGCCGTTCGGTTACAAGTTGCTCGCCGCGCCCGGCGCCGACGGCGCCGTCGGCAGCTGGATGTCGGCCTGGACGCTGCTCGACGTGTTCGTCTGCGCGATCCTGGTGTTGCTCGCCGCGCGCCTGCTCGGTCTCATCGGCGGCATCGCCGCGACGGCGTACCTGCTGCTCGGCTACCAGGAATCCGGCGCGCCGTTCGCGAGCCTGATCGGCGTGCTCGCGCTCGCGCTCATCGCCCGCGCGCTGCCGGCGGGCAAGCTGCGCACCGCGGCGACCACGCTCGGCCGGATCGCGCTGCTCCTGCTCGTGCTCGTCGCGCTGCCGTTCGCCGCCGATCAACTGCGCTACGCGCTGTATCCGCAGCTCGAAGGCGGCGTGGTTTCGCTCGGCATGCTGGAGCAGGAAAGCGCGAAGGTGGTCGAGACACAGCGCGAAGCCGACAACGTTCCGCAGCAGTCGATGGCGACGCCACCGCCACCGGTCGCTCCGGCCCCGGCGATGCGGGCGATGCGGCCCGCGGCGGCGCCGAAGGCGGCGGCCGAGACCAAGGCATTCACGGCTTCCACCGGCAATCGATCGGACTTGATCGACCACTACGGCGAATCGACCGTGACCCAGACCGGCCGCGGCGAACCGAGCTGGACGCTCGGCAGCAGCGCACGGTTGTCCTGGAGCGGGCCGGTGTTGGTGACACAGGACGTGCGCCTGGTGATCGCGCCGCCGTGGCTGACGCGCGTCTTGCGCATCGTGCTGGTCGCGCTGCTCGGCTGGCTGATCGGGCGTCTGCTCGGCGGCCTCGCGGCCTGGCCGCGGCTGGGCGGCGTGCGCCTCGGCATCGTCATCGCCATCATCGCCGGCGCGACCGCGCTGCCGGCGGCGCGCGCGGCGGAGTTTCCCTCCGAGCAGTTGCTCGGCGAACTGCGCCAGCGCCTGACCGAGCCGCCGAAGTGCGCGCCGGCGTGCGCCAGCCTGGCCGAGGCGCGGGTGAGCGCGAGCGGCGAGACCATCGTCGTGGCGCTCGAGGCGCAGGCCGCCGAACGCATCGCCCTGCCGCTGCCGGCCGGCGACGCCGGGATGATGCTGAAAAGTATCAAAGTGGACGGTCTGCCGGAGGACACGCTGTTGCGCGGCGCCAACGGCACGCCGTGGCTGACGCTCAACCGCGGCGTGCATCGCGTCGATCTCGAATACGTGGCCTTTGCCGACAAGCTCGCCCTCGCGTTTCCGCTCCGGCCCGCGCGCGTGCTGTTCTCCGGCAGCGGCTGGGAGGCGGGCGGACTCGGCGACGATCGCCTGCTGGCGGAAACCCTGAGCCTGACCCGCGCGCGCGGCGCGGCGGCGGCGCGCGGCAGCGCCGGTGCGCAGCAGTTCCCGCCGTATGTGCGGGTGACGCGCCATCTCGCGCTCGGGCTCGACTGGAGCGTGTCCACCGAGGTGCGGCGGCTGGCGCCGGCGCAGGGCGGATTCGCGGTGACGGTGCCGGTGCTGGCGGGCGAGCACGTCACCACGCCGGGTAGAAAAGTGGAAAATGGGACGACCGAGGTCGCCTTCGCCGACGGCCAGGAAGCGGTGAACTGGAACGGCACGCTCGACAAGGCCGATACCTTCCGCCTCACCGCGCCGCCGCTCGCCGATCACGCCGAGGTCTGGCGCGTGCTGGTGAGCCCGATGTGGCACGCGCAGTTCGCTGGCGTGCCCGAGACCGCGCTCGGCGCCGGCGAGAACGCCTCGGACTACCGCGAATTCGAATTCCAGCCGCTGCCCGGCGAGACGCTCACGCTCACCATCGCACGGCCGGCCGCGGTGCAGGGCGCGACGCGCGCGATCGACGCGGTGAGCCTGATGAGCGACGCCGGCCAGCACGCGGCCACGCACACGCTCGGCTTCACCGTGCGCGCGAGCCAGGGCGGCGAGCAGACCATCGCGCTGCCCGCCGACGCCGAGGTGCTCGCCGTCCACCGCGACGGCGACACGCTCAATCTGCGGCCGCTGGACGGCAAGCTCACCCTGCCGCTGACGCCCGGCAGCCATCGCTTCGAGGTCCGCTTCCGCGAGCCGCAGCCGATCGGCATCGTCGCGCGCACGCCGTCCGTCGCGCTCGGTCTGCCGGCGGCCAATATCGGCATCGGTCTGGCCCTGCCGGCCGATCGCTGGCTGCTCGCGACCTCCGGTCCGCGCGTCGGCCCGGCGGTGCTGTACTGGGGCGAGCTCGCGCTCATGATCCTGGTCGCTTTCGTGCTGTCGCGCACCGGACGCACGCGCCTGAAATTCCGCGACTGGCTGCTGCTCGGTCTCGGCTTCTCGACGTTCTCGTGGGCGGCGCTGGTGGTCGTCGTGCTGTGGCTGTTCGCCTTCGACTGGCGCCGGCGGCAGGCGCCGACCGGCGAGACCGCGTTCAATCTGGTGCAGATCGGCCTGGCGCTGCTCACGCTGGTCGCGCTCTTGTGTCTGGTCTCGGCGATTCCGCAGGGCCTGCTCGGCCAGCCGGCGATGCACGTGACCGGCAACGGTTCGAGCGCGCACTCGCTGGCCTGGTTCCTCGATCGCAGCGCCGACGCCTTGCCGCAGGGCAGTGCGTTCAGCGTGCCGCTGTGGGTATACAAGGTGCTGATGCTGGCCTGGGCGCTGTGGCTGGCGAATGCCTTGATCGGCTGGCTGCGCGATGCGTTCGGCGCCTGGACCGCCGGCGGCTACTGGCGCGCCAAGGCGCCGGCGCCGACGCCGCCGGACGCGCCGAAACCCTGACGATGCGGGTCGGCGAGCTCGCCGCCGAGGCCGCCGCGGCGCTCGCCGGCGACGACGCGCCGCGCGAGGCCGAGATCCTGCTCGCGCACGCGCTCGGCCGCTCGCGCGCCTGGTTGTACGCCCATCGCGATGACGCCGTCGCCGCGGCGACGGTGACGCGCCTGCGCGCGCTGGTCGCACGCCGCGCCGCCGGCGAGCCGGTGGCCTACCTGACCGGACAGCGCGAATTCTGGTCGCTCGAGCTCGCGGTGACGCCGGCGGTGCTGATCCCGCGTGCGGAGACCGAGCTGCTGGTCGAGTGCGCGTTGCAGCATATTCCACAAGGCGTCAAAGTGGACATTGCCGATCTCGGCACCGGCAGCGGCGCGGTCGCGCTCGCGCTCGCGCGCGAGCGCCCGCAGGCGCGCGTGCTGGCGACGGACGCGAGCGCGGCAGCGCTTGCCGTGGCCCGCGCCAACGCCGCGCGGCTCGGCTTCGGCAATGTCGCCTTTGCGCGCGGCGCCTGGTGCGCGGCGCTGGGCCGGCGGCGCTTCGACGCGATCGTCGCCAATCCGCCGTATCTCGCCGCGGACGATCCGCATCTCGCCCAGGGCGATCTGCGCTTCGAGCCGCGCAGCGCGCTGGTCGCCGGCGGCGACGGACTCGACGCGATCCGCACGATCGCGCGCGCGGCGCCGGCGCACCTCAAGGCCGGCGGCTGGCTGCTGCTCGAACACGGCGCCGATCAGGGCCGCGACGTGCGCGCCGTCCTGCAACAAAATGGATTTGTGGAAGTGTTCACTGCGCGCGACCTCGAGCGGCGCGAGCGGGTGAGCGGCGGCGCATGCCGCGCCGTTTAACCCGCGCTGCGCGCTCCGATGCGCGGCGCGGGCGCGAACTGCGGCCAGCGCGCGAGCACGGCGGCGCGGATGCCGGCGGCGTCGATGCCGGCCTCGGCGAGCAACTGCTCGCGGCTGGCGTGTTCGAGAAAGCGATCGGGCAGGCCGAGGTGCAGCAGGGGGACCGGCAGGTTCCTCGTCGCGAGCAGTTCGGCGACCGCGCTGCCGGCACCGCCGGCGACGGCGTTGTCCTCGATCGTGACCAGCGCGGCGTGGGTGCGCGCGAGCTCCAGCACCAGCGCCTCGTCGAGCGGCTTGACGAACCGCATGTTGGCCACGCTGGCGCCGAGCTCGGCGCCGACCTCGAGCGCCGCCGCGAGCGGCGCGCCGAAGGCCAGCAGCGCGAGCCCCGCGCCGCGCCGGCGCAGCTCCGCCTTGCCGATCGGCAGCGCCTTGAGCTCCGGTTCGATCTTCGCGCCCGGTCCGGTGCCGCGCGGATAGCGCACCGCGGCGGGGCCGGGATGCCGGTAGGCGGTGGTGAGCAACTGCCGGCATTCGTTCTCGTCGGCCGGCGCCGCCACCAGCAGATTGGGAATGCAGCGCAGATAGGTGAGATCGAAGCTGCCGGCGTGGGTGGCGCCGTCGGGCCCGACCACGCCGCCGCGGTCGATGGCGAAGGTGACGTCGAGATTCTGGATCGCGACGTCGTGGATCAGCTGGTCGTAGGCGCGCTGCAGGAACGTGGAATAGATCGCGACTACCGGCTTCATGCCCTCGCAGGCCATGCCGGCGGCGAGCGTGACCGCGTGCTGTTCGGCGATGCCGACATCGAAATAGCGCTGCGGGAACTCGCGCGAGAAGCGCACCAGACCGGAGCCCTCGCGCATCGCCGGGGTGATGCCGATCAGGTGCGGATCGCTCGCGGCCATGTCGCACAGCCATTGCGAGAAGACATCGGTATAGCTCTGCCTCGCGGGGGGCTTCTTCACCAGCCCGAGTGCGGGATCGAACGGTCCGACGGCGTGGTATTCGATCTGCTCGCGTTCGGCCGGCGGGTAGCCCTTGCCCTTGGTGGTGACGACGTGCAGCAGGCGCGGTCCGGACAGGTCCTTCACCGTCTTCAGCGAGTGCAGCAGCAGCGGCAGATCGTGGCCGTCGATCGGACCGAAATAATGGAAGCCGAATTCCTCGAACAGCGTGGACGGCACGAACATGCCCTTCAGATGTTCTTCCCAGCGCTTGAGGAAGCGCCACAGCAGACTGTCGCGCTTGAGCCGGCGCTTGGCGCCTTCGCGCATCGCATTCAACCGCCGGCTGGTCATCAGGCGCGCCAGCATCTTCGGCAGCGCGCCGACGTTCTCGCTGATCGACATCTGGTTGTCGTTGAGGATCACCAGCAGATCGGCATCGACGTCGCCGCCGTGGTGCAGCGCCTCGTAGGCCATGCCGCCGGTCAGGCCGCCGTCGCCGATCACGGCGACGATCTTGCGCGCCTCGCCGCGCCGCTGCGCGGCGATGGCCATGCCGAGCGCGGCGGAGATCGAGGTGGAGGAGTGACCGACGCCGAAGGTGTCGTAGGCGCTTTCCTCGCGTTTCGGGAACGGCGCGAGACCGCCTTTCTGCTTGATCGTGGAGATGCGGTCGCGACGGCCGGTGAGGATCTTGTGCGGATAGCACTGGTGCCCCACGTCCCAGACCAGGCGATCCTCCGGCGTGGCGAACAGGTAGTGCAGCGCCACCGTCAGTTCGACCACGCCGAGCCCGGCGCCGAAGTGGCCGCCGGCGCCGGCGACCGATTCGATCAGATACTCGCGCAGCTCGCGGGCGAGCTCCGGCAGCTCGCGCTCGTCGAGCCGGCGGAGGTCCTGGGGACTGTCGATGCGGGCGAGGCGCGGGTAGCGCGCTGGATCGATCATGACGGACAAACGGCCTTGCGGAACCGCATTTTCGGCGATCCGGCGCGGTGCGGCAAGCAATCCGCGCCGGCATTCGTGGCCGGGATCGGGCGCCGGCGTGGCAGCATCGGGACGCGGTGTTCCCGACCCGGCACGCCGCGCAGCGTTGCCGCGGTTCAGGCGGCCGGCCGGCGGTGCTTCGGCAGATGGCTCATCAGGAATTCCATCTGGTCGGCGAGGATGTTGCGATTGGAAAGAATCAGGTGCTCGACCCAGCTCGGCCGATACGGCACGGCGAGCAGCGGCATGCCCGCCTGCTGCGGCGTGCGGCAGCCCTTGCGGACGTTGCAGGCGAGGCAGGCGGTGACGCAGTTCTCCCAGGTGTCGCGGCCGCCCTTCGACAGCGGCACGACGTGGTCGCGGGTCAGCTCGCCGCGGCTGAAGTGGTCGCCGCAATACAGGCACAGCATGCGGTCGCGCGCGAACAGCGCGGCGTTGGTCAGGGCCGGCGCGGGATCGATCAGGCTGGGCCGGGCATGGCCGCGGCTGGCGACGATGGGATGCAGGTCGATCAGGCTTTGCGTACCGCTCGCGCGGTTGATGCCGCCGTGGATGGTGAGGCACGGATCGCCGAGCGTCCAGGCCACGGCACCGCGCACATACAGACACACCGCGTCCTGCCAACTCATCCAATCCAGGATGCGCCCGCTGGAGTCCAGGGACAGGACGCGGGTGCTATGGATGTCGCTGCTAGTTCGGACCTCGACCAGCATGGGCTCCTCCGCAAGTTCTACTTCTACCGGACGCGCTCGCATCGGCCGAGCATAGACCATTTGCATGAACTTTGCTCGCGAGGAAAGCGCGCCTTGAGCGCGCTTTCGCTCGGCGGAGACCTGAAATTCTCAGTGCCCGGTCTGCGTGGAAAGCATCTGAATGGCGATATTGTTGCGCGTGAAGCTGCCGCCGGCAGCGTAGGCGGCTTGAATCGAGGCCGTGCCGCTGGGTTGCTGCCCGTTCATGATCGGATTCAAGGTCAACGTCATGGTGCCGATCGACGGGCCCGGCTGCGTTCCGCCGGTGGGCGGCGAACAGGTCCGGCAATAGCCGTTGGCGATCTGGTACAGCGGCATCGTTGCGGATGGCGTTGAACCGCCGGACAGGGTCGCCGAGCCGGTGGCCCACGTTGGCTGGTTGTTGGGGCCCGGGTAGTACACGGTGACGATCACCGTCGGATTGCCGCCGCCGTTGGCGACATCGACCAATTCGAATCCCCAGCCGGAGTCGGAAGGGGCGTACCAATGGCCGTTGTAGTCCGGTGTTGCGTGTGCAGACAGCGCGACGATCGGTTCCACGCACCAAGTGCCCGATTCGTTGCCGATGGTCCACGCCATCACGCCGAGCATCGCCGATTGGCTGCGATCGCTATTTCGGCACGCCGGCGAATTCGCGGCCTGGTTGAAATCGATCACCACCGTGCCCTGCACGCTCGCGTCCGGCATCACGTTGAGCTGGCCCGGTTGATTCGAGGCGTACCTCACGCGATACAACGTGCCGCCGTTGCTTTGCAGTGACGGCAGGAATACACCATCCACGAGATGGCCGACGGCTTGGTACCACTCGGGCGTGCCGTCCGCTTCATAAGTATAAAATGTCATGAAATACACATCACCGTTCACCGCGTCGTGGAAGGCCAGTTGGAAGTCGAAACCGTGGCCGTTGTGCGTACGGTCGTACCAGTTGCTGGGGATGGGCGTCGGCAACGTCGGCATCGTCGCCGCGGCGTTGGACCAGCCGACCGGCGCCAGCATCGGCACGGCCAGGCCCATCGAGCGCAGGTTCTCGTTCGAGTAGTACGCATTCATCATGTCGCCGCTCTGCACGGTGTGCGACAGCGTCGAGGAGGGCTGGGTGGTGCAATCGGCGGTCTTGCTCTTGTCGCACGGCGCGTACAGGCTCGGGAAATCGTCCGGCGCGGCGCGGCCGGCATTGACGTTGGTGCCGCTGGCGCCGGCGGCGACCGCGTCCAGCCAGCGCAGGCCGGTGCAGGGGGCGATGTAGTTGCCGCAGTTGTAGAGCCCCGGCACGTAGCTTCCGGCGCTCGTCACGGTGCCGCCGGAGACGAGCGCGGCGGCGCGCGCGGCGTCGTGGCTGCCGTTGACCTCGTAGCCGAGGAACGGCGTGTAGGTGTGGGCGGTGCCGTCGACGATGGCGACGTTGTCGTCGTAGATGTCGTCGTAGGGGCCCTCGGTCAGGTTCTGGTAGGCGATCGCGCCGGTGTGTTGGGTGGTGTCGATCACGAGGCCGGCTCGCGCGCCGAGCGGGCCCTGGCTGGTATCGGTATTGACCAGGCCGATGAAGCCGAGGCCATGGGTCATCTCGTGCATGGCGACGCTGATGAAGTCGAGACCGCTGCCGCCCGGCGTGTAGCCGTAGTAGAACTTCTCACCGTGGATGACGTTGGACTGGCCGATGTCCTCGTTGAACGTCGCCTCGATTTCCTCGTTGTCCACGCCGTCGCATGGTCCGCCGGCGAGACCGCACAGGCTGGTTCCCGAAAGCCGCACCGCCGCGGTGGCGGGATACCAGGTGTACTTCTTCGGCAGCATGTTCAGCGGGTACTGCGGCGCGTCGTAGAGGAAGGTCAGCGGCGAGGCATGCGCGAGGATCGCCGAGTCGTTGTCGCCGCCGAGATGCGCACCGCAGGCGTGCACGGTGATCGGAATCGGAATCTGCAATTGCTGCTGCAACTGCTGCGCGGCATAGGTCAGGGCGTTCTGGCGCTGCGCCCCCAGCGTGGTGCCGGGATTGCCGCCGACCGGCGTGGCCGGGGTGCTATCGGTCCAGAAGCTGTCGTCGCAGTCGTTGGCCGGATCGCTCGAGCCGCTGCGCGGGTGCGCGAAATCGAGCGTGATGGTTGCCGACGGTACGTTCGCCGCGGTGGTTGCGGTCAGGCTACCGCTGGCGTTGCCGTTGCCGCCGTTGATCACCGCGATGTACCAGCGGCCGGCCTGCAGCGGCACGCGGCTCGAACGCAGCACGGTGATCGATTCGTTCGAGGTCGAACTCACGGAGTGGTATTGCGCCGAGCGGTTGAGCAGGTCGTAGCTCACCGTCGGGTAACCGGCTTGCGGATCCTGGGTCGGAAACGGCGTGGCGTATCGCAGGAACAGATCCACGTCGCCGCCGAATGCCGTGACGTTGACGACGAGCTGCTGCGCGCTGCCGTCGACGTCGAGGTAGTAGTTCGACACGTAACTCGATGCCGGCAGCGACAACGTGGCCGGCTGTCCGGAAACCAGCGCGGTGTCGGCGAAACCGGCGCCGGCGAAACCCAGGGCGAGCGCGCCGACGGCGCAGGCGAAGTGACGCGCGCGGCTCATGGCTGCGGCGCTCCCTGCGCGCTGCGCACCCGTTCGAGCAAGGCCCGCGCCGGCGGATTCGGCTGATCGACACAGTGCACGACGAGGCTGCCGTCGGCACGTCGCACGACGCGCGTTTCGCTCAGCGTCGGCGCCAGCACGCGCGGTGCGGCGAGGGGTTTGCCGCTGCCCGCGGCGGTCGCGGAGGAGGGCGCGAGCGGTTGCGGCTGCGGCGCGGACGAATCCGCGGCGTGCGCCGCGGCGAACATCGCCACACCGAGGAAAAGACACATCCAGCGATAAGTCATGAGATCACCCTGGTGGAGAACCGATCCGTACGTTGGCGCGACGACCGCGCCGACGCATTCCATGGAAAAACCGCGTACCGATCGCGCCGGGCGATCGTCCGCGTCGCGCATCTTACCCTTTCGCACGTGAAGAAACGCGAACCGGGACTGCGGGCAGACAGCGGATCGCGCCGTCTCCGGGGCGATAGCTCGCGCGCAGCACCCGCTGCAGATACGCCTCCGCGCCGGCGACCGCCGCGCGCGGCGCGCGGCCGAGCGCGAGTCCCGCGGCGATGGCGGCGGCGAGCACGCAGCCGGTGCCGTGCGCCGGGAACGGCAGACGCCGGTGACGAAACTCGCGCGTGCCGTGAGCATCGACCAACACATCGCGCACCAGCGCACCACGGGCGTGCCCCCCCTTGAGCAGCACGCTGCATGCGCCGAGCGCCAGCAGCTCCCGTGTCGCCGCGGGTCCGCCCACGGCATGGCCGAGCAAGGCCGCCGCCTCGGGCAGGTTCGGCGTCAGCACGGTGGCGAGCGGCACCAGCCGCGCGCGCAGTGCGGCCACGGCGCTCGACGGCAGGAGCGGCCTGCCGCTCGTGGCGACCAGCACCGGATCGAGCACGATGTTGCGCGCGCGCACGCGCCGCAATGCCGCCGCGACCGCCGCGACGTTGGCGCGCGAACCGAGCATGCCGATCTTGACCGCGGCGACGTCGAAGTCATCGAACACCGTCTCGATCTGTTGCACGACTTCGCGCGCCGGCAGGCAGTGCACCGACACCACCCGGCGCGTGTTCTGCGCGGTCACGGCGGTGATCGCGCTCAGGCCGTGCAGGCCGAAGGCGGCGAAGGTCTTGAGATCGGCCTGGATGCCGGCGCCGCCGCCCGAATCGGAACCGGCGATGGTCAGCACGGAGCGGGGACGTTGTGCCCGGTGGTTCATGGGATGTTGCATTCCTGCGACAGGAGGTCGGAATCTTGCCGGCGCGCCGCGCGAAAACCCAATTCGCACGCGGCGTCTGGGCAGGTCCGGGTGGCTTGACCGGATGTTGCGTTTTTGCCAAGATGCGCGGCGGAGACACCACACCTCCTAACGCATCAAGGGCACATGCGTCGGTCAACAGCCAACGTGGCGAAACTTGCGGGAGCGCTGGGTACCATCCTCGCGCTCCCGCTTTCTTTTGCCGCGGCGGCGGAGGCCGATCGCGCCCGCGAGGAGGCGGCTGCGCTCCGCACGCTCGCCGAGACGCCGAGCATACTCGATGCCTGGCGCGATTACGCGCTGGCCGATCTCACCCGCGGGTTTTCCTGGACGGCGGACGATCGCGCGCTGGTCGTGGCCGCGCCGTCGCTGTTCGATCGCAGCATCGCGCACGTCGCGCCGCCGGCGACGCTGTTCACCGGCGCGATGCCGGCGCCGCCGCTGCAGGTGACCTATCTCAAGACCCGCATCGCCGACACGCCGGCGCTGCTGCCGGCGTACACGCCGAATCTGCTGCCGGACTACACGCCGGGACTGCAGCGCTACATCGTGGCGCCGACCGTATCGCAACGCTGGGGCGAGAACGGCGCGATCAGCTTCTCGGCGATCTTCGCCTATCAGCGCTTCGCCGGGCTCGGGCTCGGCGTGGACAGCATTCCGGTGCAGGACGGCGCCTATCCGGTGGTGCCGCTGCACGGCACCTCGAGCGCATCCGGCAGCTACGGCGTCGGCATGCGCGTGGACTTCCGCAGCCAATTCAGCGAGCGGCTGAGCTGGCAGATCGGCTACCAGTCGCGCGTCAACATGGACGCGTTCAACAACTATCGCGGCGTCTATTCCGAGCCCGGCAGCTTCGACATCCCGGCGAGCGCCAATGTGAGCCTCGGCTATGCCGTCACGCCGGATTTCAAGCTCGACGTCGGCGTCGAGCGCGTCATGTACAGCCAGATCACGCCGTTCACCAGCGATGCGCTGCCGACCCGCTTCCTGGTGCTGCTTGGCAGCGAGATCAGCCCGGCGTTCGCCTGGCAGAACCTGAGCGTGTATTCCTTCGGCGGCAGCTTCCGCGATCCGACCGGCAGCGTCTGGTCGTTGCACTACAGCACCCGCGAGCAGCCGCTGCCGACCTCGCGCCTGTTGCAGAACGCGCTGGAGCCGTATCTCGCCACGCACAACATCGAGTTCGGCTTCGCCCATGCGTTCGGCGCGAATTCGAGCCTGCGCGTGGCGGCCACCTACGCGCCGACCCAGTTCGTGCTCGGTCTGCCGACGAGCTTCAGCCTGCGCAACGGCAACGACGGCAACCAGATCGAGTACGAAGTGCTCTGGACCACGCGCTTCTGAGCGCGCGGTCGGCCCTCACAGCGTCTCCGAAGCGTAGTCGGCCAGCCGCGAGCGTTCGCCGCGGCGCAGGGTCACGTGCGCCGAGTGCTCCCAGCCCTTGAAGCGGTCCACCGCGTAGGTCAGCCCCGAGGTGGTTTCGGTGAGATACGGCGTGTCGATCTGCTCGACGTTGCCGAGGCACACCATCTTGCTGCCGGGACCGGCGCGGGTGAGCAGGGTCTTCATCTGCTTCGGCGTCAGATTCTGCGCCTCGTCGATGATGACGTAACGATTGAGGAAGGTGCGCCCGCGCATGAAGTTGAGCGAGCGGATCTTGATGCGCGAGGCGAGCAGGTCGTTGGTCGCCGCGCGGCCCCAGCCGCCGCCTTCCTGCGGCGTGGCCAGCACTTCCAGATTGTCGGTGAGCGCACCCATCCACGGCGTCATCTTCTCCTCCTCGGTGCCGGGCAGGAAGCCGATGTCCTCGCCGACCGATACCGTGGCGCGGGTCATGATGATCTCGCGGTAGCGCTGCTGGTCCATGGTCTGCGCCAGCCCCGCGGCGAGCGCGAGCAGGGTCTTGCCGGTGCCGGCGGTGCCGAGCAGGGTGACGAAGTCCACCTCGGGGTCCATCAACGCGTTGAGCGCGAAGTTCTGTTCGCGGTTGCGCGCGGAGATGCCCCAGACCGTGTGCGAACTGTGGCGGTAGTCCTCGACGATCTGCAGCGTGGCCAGCCGGCCCTGGCTGCGCAGCACGCGCAGCTCGATGTCGTTCTCTTCCGGCAGATACAGGAACTGGTGCGGCTGCCAGTCCTCGTCCTTGCGCATCTTCAGTTCGTAGAACGTGTGACCGCGCTCGGACCAGGAGCGCACCTCCGGGTGGCGGTCCCAGAAGTCCTGCGGCAATTCGGTGTGGCCGGCGTAGAGCAGGCTGAAATCGTCGAGCGCGCGATCGTTTTCGTAGTCTTCGGCCGGAATGCCGAAGATCGACGCCTTGATGCGCAGGTTGATGTCCTTCGACACCAGCACGATCGGCACTTCTGGCCGTTGCTCGCGCAAGGCCACGATCGACGCCAGGATCAGATTGTCGGGCAACTGCCCGCGCGCGCCGTTCGGCGCGAGGTTGCGGGTCTGGAAATGCAGGCGCCCGCTCTGCGCCCGGCGTTCCAGTTGCAGGCCCTGCGGCTGCCTCAGCTCGAGCCCCTGTTCGATTCGCCGCGGGTCGCCGTGTTCGATCAGCTCGTTGATGAAGCGGCTGACCTGGCGCGCGTTGCGCGAGACTTCCGACATGCCCTTCTTCGCCGCGTCGAGTTCCTCGAGTACCGTCATCGGCAGGAACACGTCGTGTTCCTCGAAGCGGAACAGGGCGGTCGGATCGTGCATCAGCACGTTGGTGTCGAGCACGTAGATGCGCTTGCCTTTGGTCATGGGGTTCGGCGATCAGCAGCGGGGGAAGGGGAACGGGCGCGGCGCGGAGGCATTCGCCGAAGGCAACGGCATGTCGCGTGCCTCATGCGCCGGATTCGGTGAGCGCGGCCAGCACCGCCGCGGCGTGGCCCGGCACCTTGACGCCGCGCCACTCGCGCCGCAGGCGGCCGTCGGGACCGATCAGGAACGTGCTGCGCACCACGCCGAGATGGCGCCTGCCGTACAGCACCTTCTCGCGGATCACGTCGAACGCCTTGCACCAGACCTCGTCGGGATCGCTGACGAGGGCGAACGTGAGCTTGTGCTTGGTGCGGAATGATTCGTGCGCGGCGAGCGAGTCGCGTGACACGCCGAGCACGACGGCGTCGTGGCGCGCGAACTCGGCGGCGAGATCGCGGAACTCCTGCGCCTCGCGCGTGCAACCGGGCGTATGGTCCTTCGGATAGAAGTACACCACCACCGGCCGCCCGCGCAGATCGCGCAGACGAACCGCCCCGGCGGTGCTGACGCCGCGCAGATCCGGTACGGTTTGGCCGACGGCGATCATCAATACTTCATCGGGTCCATGATCGCGTCAAGGTTCAGGCCGTCGCAGAACTCGAGAAAATCGTCGCGCAACGCGGCGATGTGGGTGCTCGCCGGAATGCCGATGCTGAGCTGCGCCGAGAACATGTCGGCGCCGGTCTGCATGGCGCGGTAACGGGTGGACTGCAACTGCTCGATGCGGATGCCGTGCTGGTGCATGAACTCGGCGATCTGAAAAAGTATACCCGGCTTGTCGGCAGCCACGACCTCGACGACGTACGGCAGCAGGTTCGGCTGCGCCGGTTTCGGACCGGTGCGGAAATGCTGCAACCGCAGCTTCTCGTCGCGCTCCAGCCGGCTCAGTGCCGATTCGAGCTTGGCGATCGCATCCCACGGCCCGACCGCCAGCACCAGCACGGAGACCTCGCCGCCGATCGCCGCGACCCGCGTCTCGGTCAGATTGCAGCCGCAGTCGGCGATGCGTTTGGCGATGGCGGTCAGCGGCGAGCGCGACTGCGCCGCGAACGCGCTGATGAGCAGGTAATTCTCGTTGGCCGTGGGGCGGGGTGCGGTGTCGGTCAAAGCGGGCGTTTCCCGGGCTTGGCGTGGCTGGCGCGCGCAAGGCGCAGAATACTTGCCACGCTACCCAGCCGCAAGTAACATCGCGGGCCCGCGCCCAGCCGGACTTTCCGTGATCAAGCTCATCGGCAGCATCTGCGCGCTGGCCACGCCGTTCCGCGACGACGGTGTCGATCTCGCCGCGTTCACCGCCCTGCTCGAATACCAGCTGGCCGGCGGCACCCAGGCGCTGGTCGTCGCCGGCTCCACCGGCGAAGCGCACGCGCTCGAGACGGACGAATTCGATCGGCTGCTCGCCTGCGCGGTGGAGCGCGTCGCCGGGCGCGTGCCGGTGCTGGCCGGCACCGGCACGGCGAACACACGCAAGACCATCGCGGCGACGCGTCGCGCGCAGGCGCTCGGCGCCGACGCGGCACTGGTGGTGACGCCGTACTACGTGCGGCCGACCCAGGAAGGGTTGCTGCGCCATTTCAGCGAAGTCGCCGAACACGGCGGTCTGCCGGTGGTGCTGTACAACGTGCCCACCCGCACGGGTTGCGATCTGTTGCCCGAGACGGTCGCGCGGCTGCGCGCGCACGAGCGCATCGTCGCCATCAAGGAAGCGCGCGGCGATCCGGCGCGGGTGAGCGCACTCGTCGCGTTGCAGGGCCCGGAATTCGCGGTGCTGAGCGGTGACGATCCGAGCTGCGCGCAGGCGATGCTTGCCGGCGCGCAGGGCGTGATCTCGGTCGCGGCCAACGTCGCGCCGGCGGCGCTGCGTGCGCTCTGCGACGCGGCGCGCGCCGGCGATGTGCAGCGGACGCAGGAGTTCGACGCGCGCCTGGCGCCGCTGTACGCGCTGCTCGGCGTCGAGCCGAACCCGATTCCGGTAAAATGGTGTCTGCACGAACTCGGCTTCGGCAGCGCCGATCCGCGTCTGCCGCTGCTGCCGTTGAGCGCGCCGCATCGCGCCCAGGCGCGCGGCGTGTTGCAGAGCCTGGGTCTCGTGACGCCGGCAGTTCAGCCGGCGCACAGCAGTGCGGCGTGAGACTGCGCCATCGCCCTCCGTGCCACTCCAACCGGGATTCATCGTGAACCGTATCGTCAACCTCCACTGGTCCGCTGCCGTTGCTGTCGCCGTCGCGTTGAGCGGGTGCAGCTGGTTCCATCACCGCGACAACTACTACGCCAAGGCGACCGAGGCGCGCCCGCTGGAAGTGCCGCCGGATCTCGATGCACCGCCGAGTTCGGGCGAACTCGTCGTGCCGGGCGCCGACCGACCGGCGGCGCCGGCGACGTCCGCGCCGCCCGCGATCGGCAGCGCGCCGCCGGCCGTCGCCGCGAGCGGCTCCGGTCTGCACGTGGCCGACAGCGTCGACAACGCCTGGCGTCGCGTCGGTCTCGCGCTCGAGCGCGCGCAGGTGGGCACGATCAGCGCGCGCGACGAAGCGGCGCACAGTTACACGGTCGAGGTCGCCGGCTTGCGCGCCCCGAGCCCGCCGCCGCCGGCCGAAGAGCATCACTGGTACACGCGCATCCTGCATCCGTTCGGCGGCGGCAAGAGCGACGCGGCCAGCGCCACGGAATCGCGGCCGGTCAGTGGGCGTCTGACGGTCAAGGTGCTCCGCGACGGTGACGGTGCGCGCGTGGAAGTGGAAGGCGCCGCCGGCGACAGCGCGGAAGCGGCGCAGCGGGTGCTGGCGGTGCTGCGCGAGCGGCTGACCTGATCTTGTAAAAAGTATACTGTCGGCGACAGCGCGACGATCGGCCCCGCCGCGGTTCGGCGGCGGGTTCAGCGTTCCAGCAGCGGCAACTTGTCCGGCTTGCCGTCCCACTCCTTGGCGTCGGGCGGCGGATCCTTGCGCACGGTGAGCACCGGCCAGGCCTTCGCCAGTTCGGCGTTGAGCTGGATGAAGTGTTCCTGTCCGGCCGGCACGTCGTCCTCGGGGAAGATCGCGTTGGCCGGGCACTCCGGTTCGCACAGCGTGCAGTCGATGCATTCCTCGGGATCGATCACGAGGAAGTTCGGCCCCTCGTGGAAGCAGTCCACCGGGCAGACCTCGACGCAATCGGTGTACTTGCACTTGATGCAGTTTTCGGTGACGACGAAGGGCATGGCGAACGGAACAAGGCCGACAGCGTGCGGAAGGATAGCAGCAATCGCGACCGGCCAAGGAACCCGCGACGGCACGTCTGACCGTTCGCCCGGCCGCAGGATCGACGGCCCAGCCTTGCCGGCGTGTGCCGTGCCCGGTCATCGGGGATGGCGCTCCCTACGAGGTTCGAACTCGTGTTCCCGCCTTGAGAGGGCGATGTCCTAGACCACTAGACGAAGGGAGCGCGCGTTGGGGAAAACCCGCGCGGGCGCTAGTATAACGATTTCGCGACGCGGAACAATTCCCGCCGCCGCGAGCCAGCCAGGCCACCGGAATGAGCCAACCCGTACCGAACCAGCTTGCCGCGATCGCGGCCCGCCTGCGCGTGATTCCGCGCGAGGCGCACAATATCTCGCGCAAGCACATCTCGCCCGGCGCGCTGCGCGTGTTGTATCGGCTGCACGAGGCCGGTCATGCCGCGTTCCTGGTCGGCGGCGCGGTGCGCGATCTCCTGCTCGGCGGGCGGCCGAAGGATTTCGACGTCGCCACCGATGCCACACCGGAGCAGGTCAAGCGCCTGTTCCGCAACTGCCGCCTGATCGGCCGTCGCTTCCGCCTGGCGCACGTCGTGTTCGGCAACGAGATCGTCGAAGTCGCCACATTCCGCGGCGCCGGCGACGACGGCAGCGGCGACCGCCACGTGGTCGATGGCCGCATCGTCCGCGACAACGTCTGGGGCACGATCGAGGAAGACGCGGTGCGCCGCGACTTCACCGTCAACGCGCTGTACTACGACATCGCCGACTTCAGCGTGCGCGACTACGTCGGCGGATTCGCCGATCTCGAGGCGCGCACCCTGCGTCTGATCGGCGATCCGGTGCAGCGCTACCGCGAGGATCCGGTACGCATGCTGCGCGCGGTGCGGCTCGCGGCGAAGCTCGATTTCACCATCGCCCCGGAGGCGCGCGCGCCGTTCGCCGAGCTCGGCGAACTGCTGCTGCACGCGCCGCCGGCGCGGCTGTTCGACGAGACGCTCAAGATGTTCCTGGCCGGCCACGCAGCCAAGAGTTTCCGCGCGCTGGAGGCGTCCGGCCTGCTCGCCGATGTGTTCCCGCTCACCGCGCGCGCGCTGGCGTTCCGCGGTGGCGACAGCCTGCGCGCGATGATCGAGGCGGGGCTCGCCGGCACCGACGCGCGCGTCGCCGAGGACAAGCCGGTGACGCCGGCGTTCCTGTTCGCGATCCTGCTGTGGGGCGCGGTGCGCGCCCAGGTCGAACGCGAGATCGCGCGCGGCGTCGATCCGGTGCTCGCCTGGCAGCGCGTGAGCCATCACGTCATCGCCGAGCAGGCCAAACAGGTCGCCATTCCGCGGCGCTTCGGCCTGGTGATGCAGGAGATCTGGACCTTGCAGCCGCGCTTCGAACAGCGCACGCGCAAGCGTGTGTTCCGCTTGCTGGCGCATCCGCGGTTCCGCGCCGCCTACGATTTCCTGCTGCTGCGCGCGGTCGAAGGCGAAGCCGTGGCCGAGCTCGGGCGCTGGTGGACCGAGGCGCAAGCCTTGCCGCACGAGGAACTGGCGGCACGGTTGGGTAGCGCGCCGCCCGCAGCGGCGGCCGCGGCCAGCACCGAAGCGCCGCCGCCGACGGGGCGGCGACGTCGGCGTCGGCGCAAGCCCGCGCCCGCGCCGGCGAACGACACGGCATGACGCGGACCGCGGCCTACATCGGTCTCGGCAGCAATCTGGCCGACCCGCGCGCGCAGATCGAACGCGCCCTGCACGCGCTCGCCACCCTCGCCGACACCCGCCTCGTGCGCGTCTCGCGCCTGTATCGCAGTGCTCCGTGGGGGCTCGCCGCGCAGCCGGATTTTGTCAACGCGGCGGCGGCGCTCGAGACCAATCTCTCGCCGCACGCGCTGCTCGCGGCGCTGTTGGCGATCGAGCGCGCCGCGGGCCGCGAACGCGGCGGCGTCCGCTACGGGCCGCGGGTGATCGATCTCGATCTCCTGGTCCACGGCGAGTGGCTGCTCGACGAACCCGGTCTGCACCTGCCGCATCCGCGACTGCACGAGCGCGCCTTCGTGCTCGTGCCGCTGGTCGAGATCGCGCCGGACCTGATCGTGCCGGGTCGCGGGCCGGCACGTGCGTTGCTCGCGGCGGTCGATGCCAGCACCTGCCGGGTGCTTGAGTCGGCGCCCGCGGCAACGGAATAATGCGCCGTCCCACGGGAGACCCTACATGTCCGCCCACGCCAGACCCGCCGGTGCGCGCGCGCCGGTGACCGTGCCGCGCCTGCACGAGATGAAGGCCGCCGGCGAGAAGATCGTCGCGCTTACCGCCTATGACGCGAGCTTCGCCGCGCTGTGCGACGCCGCCGGTGTCGATGTCGTGCTGGTGGGCGACTCGCTCGGCATGGTCGTGCAGGGACACGCGAGTACGCTGCCGGTGACGGTCGACGACATGGTCTACCACACCGCCGCCGTGGCGCGCGGCGTGCGTACCGCGCTGCTGGTGGCGGACCTGCCGTTCCTGAGTTTCCGCGACGCCGACACCGCGCTGCGTTCCTCGGCGCGGCTGCTCGCCGAAGGCGGCGCGGCAATGGTCAAGCTCGAAGGCGCCGACTACGTGCTCGAGGCGATCGCCGCGCTCGCGCGCCGGTCGATTCCGGTGTGCGCGCATCTCGGGCTGACGCCGCAATCCGTGCACAAGCTCGGCGGCTACCGCGTGCAGGGCAAGACGAAACCGGCTGCCGAACGCCTGCTGGCCGATGCGCGCGCGGTGCAGGACGCGGGCGCGGACCTGCTGGTGCTCGAGTGCGTGCCGGCGGCGCTCGCCGGGCGCATCCGTTCGGAGCTCGCGATTCCGACCATCGGCATCGGCGCCGGCGCGGATTGCGACGGCCAGGTGCTGGTGCTCTACGACATGCTCGGCATCACCTCCGGCAAGCGTCCGAAATTCAGCAAGGACTTTCTCGCCGGCCGCGGCTCCGTGCTCGAGGCGATCCGCGCCTACGCCGAGGCGGTGCGCGGCGGCGCGTTTCCCGCCGCCGAGCACGCGTTCTGACATGGAAACCGTGACCCGTGCCGAGGCGTTGCGCGCGCGGATCGCCGCCTGGCGCCGTGCCGGTGCGCGCATCGGCTTCGTGCCGACCATGGGCAATCTGCACGCCGGACATTACTCCCTGATCGCGATCGCCCGCGCGCGCGCCGAGCGCGTCGTCGCCAGCGTGTTCGTCAATCCGACCCAGTTCGGTCCGCGCGAGGATTTCGCCAGCTACCCGCGCACGCTGGCGGAGGATCAGGCCGGCTTGGCGGCGAGCGGCTGCGATCTCCTGTTCGCGCCGGAGGTCGAGGAGATGTACCCGTTCGGCACGAGCGGCGGCGTCCGCGTCGAGGTGCCGGGGCTGGGCGACGTGCTCGACGGCGCCGCGCGTCCGGGGCACTTCGCCGGCGTGGCGACGGTGGTGACCAAGCTGCTCAATCTGGTCCAGCCGGAACTCGCCGTGTTCGGCCAGAAGGATTATCAGCAACTGCTGGTGATTCGCCGATTGGTGGCGGATCTCCGTTTGCCGGTCGAGATCGTCGGCGCGCCCACCGTGCGCGAGGCCAACGGTCTGGCGATGAGTTCGCGCAATCAATATCTCAGCGCCGAGGAGCGCGAACGTGCCGGCGTGATCCATCGCACGCTGCGCGCGATGCGCGAGGCCGTGCTCGCAGGGCGAACCGTGGATACCGTGGAGCAGGAGGCCATGCGCGCGCTCGCCGCGGCCGGGCTCGTGCCGGACTATGCGGTCGTGCGCCGCGCCGCGGACCTAACAGCGCCGGATCCCGGTGTGCGCACGGGGTTGATCGCCCTCATCGCCGCCAGACTCGGTCGCGCGCGACTGATCGACAATCTGCTCATCGACGACGCAGACCAGTAGCGAAACCGCCGCATTTGTGGTAATCTGGCCACCGCTTCGGGATTTTTGCAACAAGTGTTCGTTGCCCCGGGGTAGCAGGGCGCATTGTTTGGTAATCGTCACTCCGAATTTCCACCCTCGCCGGTCTTGGCGAGGGTTTTTTTTGCCCGGTAAATCACGAGATTGAGCTCTGATTTTCAAGTAATTCCTAGATCCCCGCCGAAACGCTCTTGCTGATGATGTCCGGAACAGGGGATAATTTTTGCATCGCCGCAATACTTGGCGGCCGGATTGTTGCAAAGACACAACATCGCCCGTTCCGGAACGAGGTCGTCATGCAGCTCAACATGCTCAAAGCCAAGATCCATCGCGTCCGCGTGACCCACGCCGAGCTGCACTATGAAGGTTCCTGCGCCATCGACGGCCGATTGCTCGATGCCTCCGGAATCCGCGAGTACGAACAGATCCACATCTACAACGTCAACAACGGCCAGCGTTTCATCACCTACGCGATTCGCGCCGACGAAGGTTCCGGCATCATCTCGGTCAACGGCGCGGCGGCCCATCGCGCCGCGCCGGGCGATATCGTCATCATCTGCGCCTATGCGCAATTGAGCGAAGCCGAGGCCGCGCAGTTCAAGCCGACCCTGGTCTATGTGGACCAGGAAAACCGGCTCACCCACACCAAGCATTCGATCCCGAAGCAGGCGGCGTAAGGCACACGCCGCGGGATACTCACGCCGCGGCCGTGTCCCGGCCGAGCTGACGATCCAGCGCCCAGCGCACATGTTCGCGCACCAGCGCGGACGGATGGTGCTCGCGCGTGCGCAGGGCTGCGACGATCGCCGCGTCGCGCGGCGCGTTGCCGAGCGCGACGGCGACATTGCGCAGCCACTGCTCGTGACCGATGCGGCGGATCGCGGAACCGGCCGTGCGGGCGAGAAACTCCGCCTCGTCCCAGGCGAACAGGCGCACCAGACTCGCGCCGTCGAGACCATGGCGCACGGCGAAATCCGGTTCCACGCTCTTGCGTGCGAACTTGTTCCACGGGCACACCAGTTGGCAGTCGTCGCAGCCGTAGATGCGGTTGCCGATCAACGGGCGCAGCTCGAGCGGGATGCTGCCGCGCAGCTCGATGGTGAGATAGGCGATGCAACGGCGCGCGTCGAGCTGATACGGCGCGATGATCGCCTGCGTCGGACAGACCGCAAGGCAGCGCGTGCAGGTGCCGCAATGCGCGGATGCCGGCGCGTCGCAGGGCAGCGGCAGATCGGTGTAGAGCTCGCCGAGGAAGAACCACGATCCGGCCTGGGCGTTGATCAGGTTCGTGTGCTTGCCGATCCAGCCGAGTCCGGCGTTGCGCGCCAGCGCCTTCTCCAGCACCGGTGCCGAATCGACGAAGGCGCGATAGCCGAACGGCCCGACCCGGGTGGCGATGCGGTCGGCGAGCCGCTGCAAGCGCGTGCGCAGCAGCTTGTGGTAGTCGCGGCCGAGCGCATACCGCGAAACGTAGCCGAGGTCCGGATCGCCGAGCACCTCCCAGGCGTCGCGCGCGTCCGGCGGATCGTAATCCATCCGCACCGAGATCACGCGCAGCGTGCCCGCGTGCAGCTCGGCGGGACGGCTGCGCCGGGTGCCATGGCGCGCCATGTAGTCCATCTCGCCGTGGCGACCCGCGGCGAGCCAGTCGAGCAGATGCGCCTCGTCGGCGGAGAGCTCGGTGGCGGTGATGCCGACCTGCTGGAAACCGAGCTCGACGCCCCAGCGCTTGATGTCGTGCGCGAGCTGCGCGTAGTCGTGACTCACGTCGGAACTATAGCAGTACGCGCCGCACCGAGGTCGCCGCGGACGCGCGGTGTCGATCGCGCCGCCGAGTCAGTGTGTCGAAGCGCACTATAATCGCCGCGCATGACGGTCCGACTCTACACCGCCGCCGAGGTGCGCGCGCTCGATCGCGCCGCGATCGAGGTGCTCGGCATCGCCGGTTACGTGCTGATGCAGCGCGCCGCCGCGGCGGCGTGGCGAACTTTGCGCGCGCGCTGGCCGCAGGCGCGGCGCGTCGTCGTGTGCTGCGGTCCCGGCAACAACGGCGGCGATGGGTATCTCTTGGCCACCATCGCCCGCGAGGCGGGGTTGGACGCGCACGTGATCGGGCTGGGCGCGCCGGCGGACGGCTCCGATGCGGCGCGCGCACGCGCCGACTGGCTCGCGCACGGCGGTCGCATCGGCGCGGCGCAGGACCCGTTGCCGGACGCCGATGTCCATGTGGACGCCTTGTTCGGCACCGGGCTCGCGCGACCGATCGAGGGTGCGGCGCGCCAGCTCATCGAGCGGCTGCGGGAATCGGCGACCCGCGTGCTCGCGCTCGACGTGCCTTCGGGGATCGACGCCGACACCGGCAACGTGCTCGGCGTGGCGGTACCGGCGACGGCGACCATCAGCTTCGTCGCCCACAAGTGCGGCCTGTTCACCGGGCCGGCGCTCGAACATCGCGGCGATCTCGTGCTCGACACGCTGGCGTTGCCCGAGGAACTGTACGCCCGCGTGCCTTCGACGATCCGGCTGCTCGACATGCGCCGGATGGCGGCGTGGTTGCCGCCGCGCGCGCGCCATGCGCACAAGGGCCAGTTCGGTCATGTGCTGGCCGTGGGCGGCGATCACGGCATGGGCGGTGCGATCCGGCTCGCCGGCGAAGCGGCGCTGCGCGTGGGCGCGGGGCTGGTCAGCCTCGCCACCCGTGCCGAGCATGTCGCCGCGATCAACGCCGGTCGGCCGGAGCTGATGGTGCACGGCGTACAAGATGCCGCCGGCATCACCGCCTTGCTGGCGCGCGCGACGGTGGTGGCGCTCGGACCGGGGCTCGGCCAGAGCGCCTGGAGCCGCGGCGTGTGGCAGGCCGCGCTCGCCGCCGGCAAACCCACCGTGCTGGACGCGGACGGTCTCAATCTGCTCGCGCAGAAACCGGTCGCCCTGCCGGCCGCATGCGTGCTCACGCCGCATCCCGGCGAAGCCGCGCGTCTGCTCGGTTGCCGGCCGGACGACGTCGAGCGCGATCGCTTCGCCGCCGCGCGCGAGCTGGCGCGTCATCACCGTGCCGTGGTCGTGCTCAAGGGCGCCGGAACGATCATCGCGCATCCGGACGGCGAGATCGCGGTGTGCCCGTGGGGCAATCCCGGCATGGCCAGCGGCGGCATGGGCGACGTGCTCACCGGCGTGATCGCCGGATTGCTGGCACAGGGTTTGCCGCCGTCGCGCGCCGCGCGGCTCGGCGTGGGTCTGCACGCCCAGGCCGGCGACGCCGCGGCGCAAGGCGGCGAGGCGGGCCTGATCGCGAGCGATCTGTTCCCGCACCTGCGCGCGCTGCGCAATGCGGGCCTGCGGGAGTACCAGACGCCATGATCTCGTATTCCGGTCTCGACGAGGCGGGTCTGACCCGACTGGCCGGCCGCCTCGCCGGCGCGGTCGCGAGCGGCGGTGTCATCCATCTCGCCGGACCGCTCGGTTCGGGCAAGACCACGTTCGCGCGCGCGTTGCTCGGCGCGCTCGGCGTGCGCACGCGGATCAAGAGCCCGACCTACAGCCTGATCGAATCCTACGATCTCGGCGCGCTCGGCGCGCTGCACCTCGATCTGTACCGCATCGCCGCGGCGGAGGAAGTCGAATGGCTCGGCCTGCGCGATTACGCCGGCGGCCGCTGGCTGTGGTTGATCGAGTGGCCGGAACGCGCGCCGGAGGCGATCCCGGCGCCCGATCTCATCGTGCGCCTGGCGCATGCGGGCGATGCGCGCGACGTCGCTCTGGTGGCGACGACCGCGCTCGGACGCCAGTGGTTGGAACAGAGTGGGTTCATCGAAACTCGGCAAGCCGGGACAGTAAGTTAGGCCGGGTTTCTTGAAACGCGCGTAGTAGTTTCGCTTAAATTTGCGATTTGTATAGAAAAATACTTGAAATCGCCGCGCGTTTCGCGCTAAATACGCGGCCATGAGGGGCGGGTTTCGCGAGCGCATGATGATTTGGGGCGGCGGCGCGCTGCTGCTGGCGCTCGGCTTGGTCGCGCGCGCCGCCGAAGTTCGCGCGATGCGCATCGATCCGACGCCGGACTTCACCCGCGTCACCTTCGAGCTCAGCGGCCCGCTCGACTACAAGCTGTTCGCCATCGCCAACCCGGACCGGATCGTGCTCGATTTGCACGCCGCGCGCTTCGCCGCCGGCTTCGCCGCGCCGGCGGGCGACGGGCTGCTGAAGGGCGTGCGCACGGGGCAGCGCGATCCCGGCGACCTGCGCGTGGTGTTCGACCTCGACCACGGCGTGCGGCCGCAGAGCTTCCTGTTGCCGCCGAACGAGGACGGCGGCTACCGGCTGGTTGTGGATTTGTATAAAAAGGAAAAATCCCGCATCGCCGCGGTCAAGAACGCGCGCGCGCTGGAGGCGAAGCCGCGCGACGTGGTCGTCGCCATCGACGCCGGCCACGGCGGTGTCGATCCCGGCGCGATCGGCGCCGGCGGCGCGCGCGAGAAGAACATCACCCTGGCGGTGGCGCGCGATCTCAAGCGCCTGATCGACCGGCAGCCGGGCATGAGCGCGGTGCTCACCCGTGACGGCGACTATTTCCTGCCGTTGAAGGAGCGCTACCAGAAGGCGCGTGCGGCCAAGGCGGACCTGTTCATCTCGATCCACGCCGACGCCTACACCAGCGGCGACGCCAGCGGCTCCTCGGTGTGGATGCTGTCGCCGCGCGGCGCCAGCAGCGAAGCGGCACGCTGGCTCGCCGAGCGCGAGAATCGCGCCGATCTGGTCGGCGGCGTCTCGCTCGAGAACAAGGATGATACGCTCGCCGCGGTGCTGCTGGACCTGTCGCAGAGCGCCACGCTCGAGGCGAGTGGCGCGGTCGCCGAGCAGGTGCTGCGTGCGCTCGCCCGAATCGGCCCGACCCATCGCGGCTACGTCGAGAAGGCGAACTTCGTCGTGTTGCGTTCGCCCGACGTGCCGTCGATCCTGGTCGAGACCGCGTTCATCACCAACCCGGCCGAGGAGCGGCGCCTGACCAACGCGCAGCAGCAGGAGAAGCTCGCCGCGGCGATCCTCGACGGCGTGCGCGAGTACTTCCGGGCGGCGCCGCCGCCGGGAAGCTGGTTCGCGGCGAATGCGCGCAAGGACAAGCTGCGCGTGGCGGCGACGCGCGCGGCCGCCGACGATTCGGCGGACGCCACGCTCGATCAACACGCCGTGGCGCGCGCGCCGAGCTCGTGACGCGCGTACACCGCGCGGCGAATCCGCGTCAGCGGAATCGGTCCGGCACCGGATGCACGTGGCCGCAGGCCTGGCACGTGCGCGCCGCGACGGAACGGTAGAAGCGCTCGAACACTGCGGGGAAATCGGTCTCGATGTTCCGCAGCACGAAGAATTCCTCGTACAGCTTGTGGTTGCAGCGTTCGCAGAACCACAGCAGACCGTCCTGCTCGTGCGGCAGGCGCTTGCGCTCGATGACCAGGCCGATCGAGCCGGCCATGCGCTGCGGCGAGTGCGGCACGCGCGGCGGCAGATAGAAGATCTCGCCGGCGCGGATCGGCACGTCGCGCGCGCGGCCGTCCTCCTGGATCCTGAGCACCATCTCGCCTTCGAGCTGGTAGAAGAATTCCGGACCCTCGTCCCAGTGGTAGTCGCTGCGCTGGTTCGGGCCGCCGACCACCATGACGATGAAGTCGCCGTCGACGATGCACTTGTTGCCGACCGGCGGCTGGAGCAGGTGCCGGTGCTGGTCGATCCATTTGCGGAAATCGATCGGCGGGGCGAGCATGTCAGCGATTCTCCGGCAGTGCGGCGATGCACTTCAACTCGATCGCGATCGGCGTCGGCAGCATGGCGATGCCGAGCGTGGTGCGGCACGGCTGTGCGGTCGTGAAGAATTCGGCGTAGACCCGATTGTAGATTGGGAAGTCGCGCGT
The DNA here is from genome assembly GCA_021325475.1 of Rhodanobacteraceae bacterium. Lineage (GTDB taxonomy): Bacteria > Pseudomonadota > Gammaproteobacteria > Xanthomonadales > Rhodanobacteraceae > Rudaea. The sequence goes on from JAJPHA010000128.1 coordinate 29,273, forward strand.
GAGGTCGGTGAGGAACACGGTGACGTCGACCAGATCCTCGAAGCGCGCACCGCAGGCCTCGAGCACCAGCCGCACGTTGGCGAACACGGCGCGGCACTGGGCCTCGATGTAGCCGATCAGACGGCCGTCGGCGTCGTAGACGTTGCCGGGGATGGCGTTGGTGGCCGGATCGCGCGGCCCGATGCCGGACAGGAACAGGAGCTGGCCGACGCGGCGCGCGTGCGGATAGGCGCCGACCGGCGCGGGAGCGGCGTGGGCGATGACGATGTCACTCATGGTGGACGGCGGTGGTCGGGTCGACCGTGATTTCGCGGGTCAGCAGCGTGCGGTTGCCGCGGTCGATCGTGCGCAGTCGGTAGCGGCCGGCACGCAGGAACAGCCGGCTCTGGGCTTCGCCGTGGCCTTCGAGGATGCGTTGGTTGGCCGGGGCGTTCGGATCGACCACGTTGAGCACGGTGCGGTCGGCGGCGACGGCGTCGTCGCCCTCGTCGGCGTAGCGCGCCTCGACCAGGCACGGAAACTGGTTGCGGCAGAGCTCGCCGCCGACGGCATACGGCAGGCGCAGGCCGTCGAGCGTCAGCCAGTCCGGTCGCTGCTTCATCGTTGTCGCCGGCGGAAACCACACGCTCAAGTCGTACTTGCCGGGCTTCAGCGTCCACGGCGCACCGTCGCCGCCGACGAACACGATCGGCTGGCGCGGATGCAGCGCATCCATCACGGCGTGGTAATAGGGATGATCCTGGTCCGGCCGCGCGTGCTGGATCAGCATGGTCTGCTCGATGGTCAGCGGATCGATGCCGGAGATCTCGGCGAAGAATTCACCCATGCTGCGGCCGCCGAGGTACTTGCCAGACTTCTGCACGTGCGCGAAACCGGCGTTGACCACCAGACGCGCATTCGGATCCTTGCGGAACACCTCGCGGTAGAGCTTCTCCGCACCGGCGCGTTCGCGCGCATCGCCGGCGCCGGCGTTCTCGACGTCATAGGCGAGCACGGTGTAGCCGAGCTTGAGCGCGGTGCGCACCATTTCGCCGTACAGCGGCTCGTCGACGTAGAAGCCGCTCTTCGCGGTCGGATAGCCGCGCTTCATCAGCGCGTGATCGGAATCGTACAGCGTCTCGGCGGCGAAATGGGTGAAGCCGAGTTCGCGCAGCTTCGGCAGCAGCTCGATGGTCAGCGTGCGCGTGATCGGCGCGCTGTGCGCCTCGTTGAAGAACACCGCCTTGCGCGATCTGGCGAGCTCCAGGATCACCGCCGCCGCGGGCTTCGCCGCGTAGCCGCCGGCGAGCGGCGATGGCCCGTCGTCGGCCTGCGGCGGCTGGGCGATGGAGAAGCTCGCCGCGGCGCCGTCGTAGTCGCCGATGTAGGTCTGGAACCACGACAGGTACTGGCCGAAGATCAGGCGGAAGGCGCGTTCCTGATTGGCGTCGTACGCGGTCTGCATGTGTTCGTATTGCGCGAGCAGGCCGGGCCGCTTCTGCGCGACGCGCATGATCTCGTCGGATTTGTCCGCCGCGGCCAGTTGCAGCCGGCGCCATTCCGCCGGCGAGATCTCCTCGCTGCTCGGCGTCTTCACCTGGCTGTCGGCGGCGGCTGCGCCGAACGCGGCGGACGCGATCAGCAACGTGCCGATCGCGAACCATCGGCAGCACAGCGCAAGGCGAGGGGCGGGCATGCGGGGCTTACTCCAGCGACACGCAGACGTTCTTCGCTTCGGTGAAGAAGCGCAAGGCCTCGAAGCCGCCTTCGCGGCCGACGCCGGACTGCTTGACGCCGCCGAACGGCGTGCGCAGATCGCGGCGCATCCAGCAGTTGATCCAGACGATGCCGGACTCCAGCCGCGCGGCCACGCGGTGTGCGCGCGCAAGCTCGGTCGTCCATACCGACGCGGCCAGGCCGTAGGGCGTCGCGTTGGCGATGGCGACGGCCTCGTCCTCGTTGTCGAACGGCGCGAGCGTGACCACCGGACCGAAGATTTCCTCCTGATTGGTGCGGCAGCGCGCATCGAGACCGGCGATCACCGTCGGCGCGATGAACCAGCCGTCGGCGCAGCGGCCGGCCAGGCGCACGGCGTCGCCGCCGCACAGCACCTCGCCGCCCTCGGCGCGGGCCAGCGCGATGTGGCCCAGCACCTTGTCGAAGTGCGCGCGCGAGACCACCGCGCCGAGATCGCTCGCGGCATCCAGCGGATCGCCGACGCGCAGCTTGCGCGCCTTTTCCACAAAGATACTTGTGAACTCGTCATAGACGCGGCGCTCGATCAGGATGCGCGAGCCGCACAGGCAGATCTGGCCCTGGTTGGAGAACGCCGAGCGCAACAGCACGTCCCAGTTCGCCGCGTTGGCGTTCCAGTCCGCGAAGACCAAGGTCGGATTCTTGCCGCCCATCTCCAGCGACAGCTTCTTGAATTGCGGCGCGGTCGCGGCGGCGATCGCGGCGCCGGTGCGGGTGGAACCGGTGAACGAGATCGCCTTGATGTCGGGATGCTCGATCAGGGCCTGGCCGGCCGTCGCGCCGCGGCCGTGCACGATGTTGAGCACGCCGGCCGGCAGGCTCGCCTCGCGGCAGGCTTCGGCGAACATGGTCGCGGTGAGCGGCGTGATCTCCGAGGGTTTCGCCACCACCGTGTTGCCCGCGGCCAGCGCCGGCGCGATCTTCCAGGTGAAAAGATACAGCGGCAGATTCCACGGCGAGATGCAGCCGACCGCGCCGAGCGGCTGGCGCAGGGTGTAGTTGAGCGCCGCCGAGGTCGCGTGCGATTCGCTGGCGAACTGCGACGCCGCGCCGGCGAAGAAGCGCAGATTGAGCACGGCGCGCGGGATGTCCACGGCGCGAGCGAGCGCGAGCGGCTTGCCGGTGTCGCGCGATTCGGCGGCGACGAACTCGTCGAAGCGGGACTGCACCGCGTTCGCCAGGCGGTGCAGCCAGCCGGCGCGCTCCTCTCCCGTCAGGCGCGACCAAGCGGGAAACGCGCGCCGTGCGGCCGCCACCGCGGCGGCGACGTCGTCGCCGTCGCTGTCCGGACAGCGCGCATAGACCGCGCCGACGGCGGGCTCGTGGACCTCGAGATGGGCTCCCGCGCGGCTCGCACGCAGTTCGCCGTCGATGTAGTTGGAGAGGGTGATGGGTGCGGCCATGGCTTGAGAGTACCCGATCCGCACACGCGCCGACCATGCCGGAAGGGCCTCCCCCGATCCGGCGGCGTGCGCGGTGAACCGCGTCGTGGCGGATCGATCACAAGGACTGCGTGCGCCCGCCGTCCACCGGCAGGTTGATGCCGTTGATGTAAGCGGCCGCCGGCGAGGCGAGAAACGCGATCGCGGCGGCGATTTCACTAGGTTCAGCGAAACGCCCGAGCGGCACGCTCGCCAGCATCGCCCGGGCGATGGCGTCTTCGCTCTCACCGCTCCGGCCGGCGCGATCGGCGAGGATCTGCGCGAGGCGTTGTGTCCTGGTGTAGCCCGGCAGGACGTTGTTCACCGTGATGCCGAACGGCCCGAGCTCGGTGGCGAGCGTCTTGGCCCAGCTCGCCATCGCGCCGCGCACGGTGTTGGACACGCCGAGATTGCGGATCGGTTCCTTGACCGAGGTCGAGATCACATTGATCACGCGGCCGTAGCCCGCGCCGCGCATGCCGGGCAGCACCGCCTGCAGCAGGATCTGCGCCGCCATGACGTGTTGATTGAAGGCGATGCGAAAGTCGTCGAGGCTCGCGGTGTGCGCCGGGCCGCCCGGCGGGCCGCCGCTGTTGTTGACCAGGATCTGCACCGGCTGCGCGTTGGCGGTCGCCTCGACCTTGGCGCGCAGCGCGGCGTGATCGTTCATGTCGACGGCGACCGCGGCGTGGCGCTGCGCGGCGTGCGCGCGCGGCAACTCGGCGAGCACGCGCGCGAGCGCATCGGCCGAGCGCGCCAGCAGGGTGACGTCGGCGCCGAGCGCGGCCAGTTCCAGCGCCGCGGCGCGGCCGATGCCCTGCGAGGCGCCGCAGACGAGCGCATGTTTGCCGGCGAGATCGAGGTTCATGCGTGTCCCCGGGCGAGCTTGGTGGTCATGCGCGGCAACAGCGCCGCGTCGTTCTCGGCGGTGGGCGGCGCCAGCGCATCGAGCGCGAAGCCGAGCGCGGCGGCGTCCTCGGCGTCGAGGCCGTCGTAGGCGCGGAATTCGGCGTCGAGCAGCGCCGCGTGCGCGGCGTCCTCGTCGTCGTAGCGAAAGGTGGCGCCGCTGGCGTCGAACACCTCCGCCGCGCCCGAGTCGAGCACGCGCAGCCGCGCCCACACCAGCGTGTCGCCGAGGCCCGCCACCCACCATTGTTCGCGCGCGGCGGCCATGGCGCTCAGAACGCCGCCCAGCCCGGCACGCGCGGGTAGGGGATGGCGTCGCGGATGTTGCTCAGGCCGCAAACGTAGACGACGAGCCGTTCGAAGCCGAGGCCGAAGCCCGCATGCGGCACGCTGCCATAGCGGCGGAAATCGCGGTACCACTGGTAATTCGCCGGATCGAGGCCGAACTGGGCCATGCGCCGGTCGAGATAGTCCAGGCGTTCCTCGCGCTGGCTGCCGCCGATGATCTCGCCGATCCCCGGGGCGAGCACGTCCATCGCCGCGACCGTGCGGCCGTCGTCGTTCAGGCGCATGTAGAACGCCTTGATCTTCTCCGGGTAGTTCATCACCACCACCGGCCGGCCGATGTGCTGCTCGGTGAGATAGCGCTCGTGCTCGGTCTGCAGGTCGTGGCCCCATTCGACCGGGTAGTCGAATTTCTGGCCCGACTTCTTGAGGATCGCGATCGCATCGGTGTAGTCGAGGCGCTCGAACGGGGTCTCGACGAGCGTTTGCAGGCGCTCGATCACGGTCTTGTCCTGGCGCTCGGCGAAGAACCGCATGTCGTCCATGCGTTCGGTCAGCACCGCGCGGAACAGGTACTTGAGGAAATCCTCGGCGAGCGCGGCATCGTCGTTGAGATCGGCGAAGGCGATCTCCGGCTCGATCATCCAGAACTCGGCGAGATGGCGCGTGGTGTTGGAGTTTTCCGCGCGGAAGGTCGGGCCGAAGGTATACACCTTGCTGAGCGCGAGGCAATAGCCTTCGACGTTGAGCTGGCCGGAGACGGTGAGATAGGTCTCGCGACCGAAGAAATCCTGGTGCCAGTCGACGGCACCGGCCGGCGTGCGCGGCAGATTGACGAGATCGAGCGTGGAGACGCGGAACATCTGTCCCGCGCCCTCGCAGTCGCTGGCGGTGATGATCGGCGTGTTGACCCAGAAGAAACCGCGCTCGTGGAAGTAGCGGTGCACCGCCTGGGCCAGGCAGTCGCGCACGCGCGCGACCGCGCCGAAGGTGTTGGTGCGCGGCCGCAGGTGCGCGACTTCGCGCAGGTATTCCATGGTGTGCGCCTTGGGCTGGATCGGATAGGTTTCCGGATCCTCGACCCAGCCGACCACCTCGATCCGCGACGCCTGGATCTCCAGCGCCTGACCCTTGCCCTGCGAAGGCACGAGCACGCCGGTCGCGATCACCGCGCAGCCGGCGGTCAGGCGCTGCACGTCGCCGGCGTAGTTCGGCAGCGCCGCCGGCGCCACGATCTGGATCGGATCGAAACAGGAGCCGTCGCTGACGTTGACGAAGGAAACTCCGGCCTTGGAATCGCGCCGCGTGCGCACCCAGCCGCGTACCGTGACTTCGCTGTTGACCGGGATCGAGCCTGACAACGCCTGCTGGACGCTGACTACCGACATGCCTTGAAACTCCCGGGAAATGGCGCCACGTGGACGAGGCGCGCATGATAGCGGAAGCGCACCAGGCTGCGGCGATGGCGGAAATCCGAAGTACAATGATGCCATGAACATCCAGCTCACCTCGGCCGCGCGCGCGCGCATGCAGCACTTCCTCGCCGCCAACCCCGCGGCGGCGGGCGTGCGCTTCGGCGTGCGCAAGACCGGCTGCTCGGGCTACGCCTATACCGTGGAGTTGGCCGAGCGGATCGACGCGGACGACCGCGTGCTCGAACGCGACGGCATCCGTCTGGTCGTGGACGCGCAGAGCCTGCCGCTGGTCGATGGCACCGAAATCGATTTCGCCCGCCAGGGGCTGAACGCGGCCTTCGTCTTCCGCAACCCCAACGTGACCGGCGCGTGCGGCTGCGGCGAGAGTTTCACGGTGGAGGGGAGCGGGGAGTAGGGAGTGGGGAGTGGGCCAAGCAACGGCTCCGCGCCCGCGTTGCGCGGGCAGGCAGGAACGCTTTGCCGATTTCCAAAGACCTTGCTGCTTTTTCCACTCACCGCTGACCGCTCACGCCCCACCAATTGCGACAACCGCCCGATTCGCCTACAATTCGCGCCCCTTCGCACCGGCGAAGGACCTTGCCTCACCGCGCGTCGGGAGGCTGCCGCGGCGGAATCCTCCGTCCGGTATCCACGAGGAGACAACATGCGTCATTACGAGATCGTGTTTCTGGTCCACCCTGACCAGAGCGAACAGGTGCCCGCGATGATCGAGCGCTACAAGGCGCTGATCGAGGGCGACAAGGGCCGCATCCACCGCCTGGAAGACTGGGGTCGTCGTCAGCTCGCGTATCCGATCGACCACCTGGCCAAGGCGCACTACGTGCTCATGAACATCGAGTGCGGCCAGAAGGTGCTCAAGGAACTCGAATCCGGCTTCCGCTTCAACGACGCCGTGCTGCGCCACCTCATCATCGCGCGCGAGGGGCCGGTCACCGAGCAGTCGTTCATCCTCAAGAACAAGGACGACAAGGGCGGCCGCCGCCGCGACGAGGAAGGCTTCGGGTTCGGCGAGGACGAGGAACCGCGCCGCGAGCCGCGCGCCGCTGCGCCCGCGGCCAATGCCGAATAAGCCGAGTCGCCACCACCGTTTCCGGAGCATCCCATGTCCAAGTTTTTCCGCCGCAAGAAATTCTGCCGTTTCACCGCCGAAGGCGCGGTCGACATCGACTACAAGGACCTGAACACGCTGCGCCAGTACATCAGCGAGACCGGCAAGATCGTGCCCAGCCGCATCACCGGCACCAAGGCCCGCTATCAGCGCCAGCTCGCGCTCGCGATCAAGCGCGCGCGCTTCCTGGCCCTGCTGCCGTATTGCGACAACCACTGACAATCCGCTCCTCGGACAACTGAGGCTAGCTGCGCCGGTTCGCCGGCGCTAACGAATCGGAGAATGTGATGGAAGTCATCCTGCTGCAAAAAGTGAAGAACCTCGGCAACCTCGGCGACAAGGTCCGGGTGAAGCCGGGTTATGGCCGCAATTTCCTGGTGCCCTACGGCAAGGCGGTGCCGGCCACCGAGGCCAACGTGGCCGAATTCGAGAAGCGCCGCGCCGAGTACGAGGCGAAGGCGAACGAAGTGCTCGCCGCCGCCGAGGCGCGCAAGGCCGCGCTCGAGGGCGCGAGCGTCACGATCCGCGCCAACGCCAGTCCGGAAGGCAAGCTGTTCGGCTCGGTCGGTCCGCGCGACATCGCCGAGGCGTTCAGCGCCGCCGGCAAGCCGCTGCAGAAGTGCGAGGTGGTGATGGGCGAAGGTCCGATCCGCCACACCGGCGAGTTCGAGATCCACGTGCAACTGCACGCCGACGTGCATACCACGGTGAAGGTGACCGTCAGCACCCAGGAGTGAACGGCGCACCGCGCAAGGCAACGCACGAACGGGCGCCGCGGCGCCCGTTTTTTTTCTTCTCCCACGTTGGCGACGCGTGGAGCCACGCGCTCCTGCCGCGGGCGAATCGTCGACTCACAACTTATCCCCAAGTTGATCCAGTAGCCGATCAACAAGCAGATGTGCCAGCATGCCGGACCACCGCGGCGGATGCCATCCGGACGCGGTGAATCTTCCGGTCACGGATGCCGTCGGAATCCGGCAGGGATGCGGTGCAGTCTCGCACGGTGAGACGACGCGCGCGGAACATGCGCGATCATCCACTCGCCGCGCGGCTGCGTAGACCAACCCGTGCACAAGCTAGCGTTCATGGCTGCATCGCCCGATCGAGTCTTTGCTCCCCGCGTCGACACGCTGCGCGTCCCGCCGCATTCGATCGAGGCGGAACAGGCCGTGCTCGGCGGCCTGATGCTGGACGAGCGCGCCTGGGAGCGCGTCGCCGACCGTCTGCGCGAGGAGGATTTCTACCGCAAGGACCACCGCCTGATCTTCCGCGCGATCGCCGAACTCGCGGAGAAGAACCTGCCGTGCGACGCGGTGACGCTCGGCGAATGGTTCGAGGCGAACGGCCTCGCCGAGCTGGTCGGCGGCTCGAGCTACGTGATCCAGCTCGCCAACGCCACGCCGAGCGCGGCGAACATCGTCGCCTACGCCGACATCGTCCGCGAGAAGTCGATCCTGCGGCAATTGATCGACGTCGGCACCGAGATCGCCGGCGACGGCTACCAGCCGGAGGGACGCAGCACGCAGGAGATCCTCGAAACCGCCGAGCAGCGCGTGTTCCGCATCGCCGAATCCGGCGCGCGCGGCCGCAAGAGCTTCGTGCCGATGCGCGCGGCGGTGAAGGAGGCGTTCCAGATCCTGCACCAGCGCTACGAGAGCAAGGGCGCGGTCACCGGGCTCGCCACCGGCTTCGCCGACCTCGACGAGCTGACCGCGGGCCTGCAACCGGCGGACCTCATCATCATCGCCGCGCGTCCGTCGATGGGCAAGACCGCGCTCGCCATCAACCTCGCCGAGCACGCCGCGCTGAAGTCGAAGAAGGCGGTGGCGATCTTCTCGATGGAAATGTCGGCCTCGCAGCTCGCGTTCCGCCTGATCTCCTCGCTCGGCCGGATCAACCAGCAGCACCTGCGCACCGGCGACATCCAGGAGGAGGAATGGCCGCGCGTGACCAGCGCCATCACGCTGTTGTCGGACGCCCGCATCTTCATCGACGACACCCCGGCGCTGTCGCCGGCGGAACTGCGCGCGCGCGCGCGCCGGCTCAAGCGCGAGCACGACCTCGGCCTGATCGTGATCGACTACCTGCAGCTCATGCAGGTGCCCGGCAACAAGGAGAATCGCGCCACCGAGATTTCCGAAATCTCGCGCGGCCTGAAGAGCCTGGCCAAGGAACTGAACATCCCGGTGATCGCCCTGTCGCAGCTCAACCGTTCGCTCGAACAGCGCACCGACAAGCGCCCGGTGATGGCGGACCTGCGCGAATCCGGCGCGATCGAGCAGGACGCCGACGTGATCCTGTTCATCTACCGCGACGAGTACTACAACCCCGAATCCAGCGACAAGGGCACCGCCGAAATCATCATCGGCAAGCAGCGCAACGGCCCCACCGGCACGATCAAGCTCACCTTCCTCGGCCAGTACACCAAGTTCGAGAATTTCGCATCGGAGAGCCATGCCGGGTGAGCGGATAACGGGGCGCCCATGAGCCGCACCGCGCTCGCGACGATCCATCTCGGCGCGCTGCGCCGCAACTTCGCGCGCGTGCGCACGCTCGCCGGCGACGCCCGCATCATGGCCGTGGTCAAGGCCGATGCGTACGGCCACGGCCTCGAACGCGTCGCACGCACGCTCGACCAAGCCGATGCCTTCGGCGTGGCCGCGATCGGCGACGGTCTGCGCCTGCGCGCCGCCGGCATCGGCACGCGCATCGTGGTGCTGTCCGGGCCGGACGAGGCCGCCGATCTCGCCGAATTCCGTCGTCTCGCGCTCGATGCCGTGATCCATCACGAATCGCAGCTCGACTGGCTCGAGGCCGATCGCGACCCGCGCCCGCTGCGGGTGTGGCTGAAGATCGACACCGGCATGCACCGGCTCGGCTTCGCGCCGGAGCAGGCGGCGGCGGCGCACGCGCGGCTGCGCGCGCTCGCCAATGTCGATCGCGAGCTCGTGCTGATGACGCACTTCGCCGCCTCCGACGAGTTCGACAGCCCGCGCACGCCGGCGCAGATGCGCGCGTTCGCGCAGGCGGTCGCCGGCCTGGACGGGGCGTGGTCGCTGGCCAATTCCGCGGCGCTGCTCGGCTGGCCGGCGGCGCGCGGCGACTGGGTGCGGGTCGGCGGCGTGCTCTACGGCCTGTCGGCGATCGCCGGCAAGAGTGGCGCCGAGCTCGGGTTCGCGCCGGCGATGACATTGTCCACAAAGCTGATTTCGATAAAAAATATACAACGCTGCGAGACCATCGGCTATGGCGGCGCGTTCGTGTGCCCAGAGGACATGCCGATCGGCGTCGCCGCGATCGGCTACGGCGATGGCTATCCGCGCGGCGTGCGCGCCGGCGCGCCGGTGCTGGTCAACGGCGTGCGCGCGCCGATCATCGGGCGCGTGTCGATGGACCTCCTCACCGTCGATCTGCGCGGCGTGCCGCAGGCGCGGGTCGGCGACCGCGTCGTGCTGTGGGGGCCGGAACTGCCGGTCGAGGAAATCGCCGCCTGCGCCGGCACGATCGGCTACGACCTCACCTGCGGCGTGACCCGGCGCGTGCTGTTCGTGGAGGATACGGACTGAGGAGGGGCGGTTCGATGTTTAACGCCATGCGTTATAATCGGCAGCCGTGATCCGAAGTTTCCGTTGCGCGGACACGCGGCGCCTGTTCGAGACGGGCAAGGCACGCCGCTGTAGCGCGATTGCAACGGTGGCGACCCGCAAACTCGTGCAGCTCGACAGCGCCCATGAACTGCGCGACCTGCGCTCGCCGCCCGGCAACCGGCTCGAAGCACTGCGCGGCGAGCGCGCCGGCCAGTACAGCGTATGCATCAACGATCAGTTTCGGATCTGTTTCCGTTGGACCGAGCTCGGTCCGGCGGATGTGGAAATCGTGGATTGCCATTGAGGACTGCATCATGCGCAAGAACGGCATGCGACCGATCCACCCGGGCGAAGTCCTGCGCGAGGACTATCTCGCCGAGCTCGGCATGAGCGCGAATGCGCTGGCCAAGGCACTGAAGGTGCCTGCGCCGCGCATCAACGACATCGTGCGTGAGCGGCGCGGAATTTCCGCCGACACCGCGCTGCGCCTGGCGCGCTATTTCGACACGACGCCACGGTTCTGGCTGAACCTCCAGCTCACCTACGATCTGCGCATCGCCGAGGCGCGATCCGGGCGCAGGATTGCGCGTGAAGTACCGCGCAAGGCGGCGTGAGCGCCGTGTCGAGACCCGGTCGCTACGCCAAGGAAACGCCGGAGCACCTGCTGGGGCGGGGCGACACGAAGTGTCCGCTCGGACTCGGTGCGCTGCGCGAACCCGGCGCGCGATCGAGATCCGCAGGCCGATTCGAGATCGGAGCCCGGCGTTGGGATGTCGCGCATGGCTAAACCCCGGACCGCCTACGTCTGCGGCCAGTGCGGCGCCGAATACGCCAAGTGGCAGGACCAGTGCGAGGCCTGCGGGGCGTGGAACGCACTGGCCGAGGTCGTGGTCGAGGCGGCGCGCGCCGCGGCCGGTGTGCGGCGCGGCGGCTACGCCGGCGCGGCGCCGGCGCGGATCGTGGCGCTGGCCGACGTCGCGGCGGAAGCGCAGACGCGCACGCGCATCGGCATCGACGAACTCGACCGCGTGCTCGGCGGCGGTCTGGTGGCGGGTTCGGTGGTGCTGGTCGGCGGCGACCCCGGCATCGGCAAGTCCACGCTGCTGTTGCAGACCCTGGGCGCGCTCGGCGCGCGCCTGCGCACGCTGTACGTGAGCGGCGAGGAATCGCTGGCGCAGATCGCGGCGCGCGCGCAGCGGCTCGGGTTGCCGCTCGCGCAGCTGCGCTGCCTGGCCGAGACCTGCGTCGAGCGTATTGTGGAAAATGCGCAAAAAGATACTCCGCAGGTGCTGGTGGTCGATTCGATCCAGACCGTCTGGACGGAGCTGCTCACCGCGGCGCCGGGTTCGGTGTCGCAGGTGCGCGAGTCCGCCGCGCGCCTGGTGCGCCACGCCAAGGAGACCGCGACCAGCATCTTCCTGGTCGGCCACGTCACCAAGGAAGGCGGCATCGCCGGGCCGCGCGTGCTCGAGCACATGGTCGATGCGGTGTTGTACTTCGAGGGCGAATCCGGCAGCCGCTTCCGCGTGCTGCGCGCGTTCAAGAACCGCTTCGGCGCGGTCAACGAGCTCGGTGTGTTCGCGATGACCGAGCACGGTCTGCGCGAGGTGCCGAATCCGTCGGCGATCTTCCTGTCCGCGCACGCCGGGCCGACGTCCGGCAGCGCGGTGATGGTCACGCGCGAGGGCACCCGGCCGCTGCTGGTGGAGGTGCAGGCGCTGGTCGATCAGTCGCCGCTCGCCAATCCGCGCCGTGTGGCGCTCGGCCTCGAACAGAACCGGCTCGCCATGCTGCTCGCGGTGCTGCACCGTCACGGCGGTCTCGCGGTGTACGACCAGGACGTGTTCGTCAACGTGGTCGGCGGCATCCGCGTGCAGGAGACGGCGGCGGATCTGCCGGTGCTGCTCGCCGTGCTGTCGAGTTTCCGCGACCGGCCGCTGCCGGAGAAACTGGTCGCGTTCGGCGAGGTGGGCTTGTCCGGCGAGATCCGGCCGGTGCCGCACGGCGAGGAGCGGCTGAAGGAGGCGGCGACGCACGGCTTCCGCAAGGCGATCGTGGCCAAGGGCAACGCGCCGAAAAAGGCGAAAATGGGAGAAATGGAAATTGTCGCCGTGCAGCGGCTGGCCGAGGCGCTGGAGGCGGCGGGTTGAGGAGGGGCGGGAGTGGGAAGTTCAGCCCTCGGCCCTCAGCTCTCATCCGCCCCTCACCCCGCCTCGTTCTGATCCTCCGGCCGGATGCGCGGCACGCAGCCGGGGAGCACGGCGTCGGCGCGGAACAGCCACCAGTCGCGGCGATTGGCGCGGCCGACGTGCTGGGCCTTGTTGCGGTCGACGCAGTCGCCCATCGCCGCTTCCAGAATGAACACCGCGCGTTTCGCGGGCTGTTCGGTCAACCATTGCACGGCTTGCGTGTACTGCTCCTCCCACGGCGTGACGAAGCCGAACTCGCGCACCGGCCCCTGCGCCATGAGCAGGTTCTGTTCCTTCCAGGCGACGAGGCCGATCGTGGTGTCGGCGCCGGCCAGCTCGCGCGCCCGGCGCATCACGCCGGCGGCGGAGTTGGAATCGTTGAGCAGCGGGTAGGACCACACGCTCCAGATCAGCCACAGCCCGGCCAGGCCGCCGAGCAGCGCGCGCACGCCGCGGCGCGGCAGGCAGACGAGCGCGCTCAACACGAACGCGCTGCCCATCGCGATCAGCATGACCCAGAGAATCCAGTCGAGATCCTCGAGATGGCGTTCGCGCACCAGACGCTCGGCGAAGCCGGCATGGCTGGTCAGCGCCCACAGACCCACCCCCATCAACAGCAACCCGAACAGCAGGGTGAGCGCGTAGGCAGCGCGCCGCAGCCAGTCCGTGCCGACGAGCGATGCGAGATAGGGCGCGAGCGCCAGCGCGGTCATCGGCAGCGCCGGCATCAGGTAGACGTCGCGTTTGCCCGACGGCACGCTGAAGAACACGAGCAGCAGCGCCGCCCAGGCGAGCGGCAGCATCACCCGCGCCTCGCCGGCACGGACATCGCGCCACCAGCGCGGCGCGGCGGCGACGAGCGCGACCGACAGCGGGAACCAGCTCAGCAGCACGACCGGCACGTAGTACCAGAACGGCTGGGCGTGGTCCCACGAGTGCGCGTAGCGGCCCGCGGTCTGGTGGAAGAACAGATCCTCGACATAGGCGGCGTACTCCGGGGTGTCGTGCGCGCGCGCGGCGAGCACGACCGGCACGGCCCAGGCCAGCACCGGCGCGGCGAACGCGAGCGCGCCGGCCAGCCAGCGCCAGAGCGAACGCTCGGTCCGCGCCACCCCCGGCCAGTCGCGCAGGCGCGCGAACAGGTAGGGCGCGAACAGCAGGAAGGCAAGCACGCCCACGCCCTTGGTCACCACGCCGAGGCCCGCGGCCAAGCAGCCGATCCAGTACGCGCGCCAGTCCGGGCCGAGCAGGAAATGCCGCAGCAGGCCCCAGTTGGCGAGCGTGAGCCACGCCATTGCCAGCGGATCGATCTGCGCGCGCTTGACCTGATACAGGAACTGGAACGCGAACAGCAGCGCGGTCATGGCGTACAGGCCCGCGCGACGGTTCCACAAGCGCCGGCCCAGGTCGTAGATCAGCACGAGGGTGAGCAGGCCGGCGAGGAGCGACGGCAGCAGGAAGGCCACGCGCCACTCGCCGCAGAGCTTGTAGGCGATCGCCTGCAGCCAGAACAGCATCGGCGGCTTGTCGGAATACAACTCGTGGCCGCGGTGCGGGAACAGCCAGTCGCCGGATTCGACCATCTGCTTGGCGGCGAGCGCGAAGCGCGGCTCGTCCGAAGGCCACGGATCGCGCAGGCCGATGCCGGCGCCGAGCAGGATCAGCGCGAGCAGCAGCAACAGCCAGACGTAGGCGCGGCTGGGCTCGGGCGCCGGCGGCGCCAGGGCGGTGTCCGTACCGGCCAGCGCGGGCATCGGCTCAGGCACCGAGCGCCGACAACTCGCGGTTGAGCAGGGCCGGATCGCCGAGGTTGAGCTCCACCAGGCGCTTCAACTCGGCGAAACTGTCGAGATCGATCTTCTGCCACTGGAAGCCGATCCGGTGCGGCATGACGTGCGCGGTGGTCACGCCCATGCTGATGATCACGCTGTGATTGATGCGCAGGTCCATGCGGAAGCGCGCGCCGACCTTGCCGTTCCAGTCCACCGGACGTTCGATCAGCACGCCCTTGAGCGAAATGTCGACCAGGCGCGTCTCCCACATCGCCTTGTCCGAGTAGAGCTTGACCATGCCCTCGAACGTGAAGCGCCGGAACCGGCGGCGATCGGCGTGGCTGGATTCGGGGCTCATGATCGGAATTCTGCACATGCCCCCGGGCACGATCAAGGCACGCGCTTGAGGATCACTTCCAGCACGAAGCGGCTGCCGAAATAGGCGAGCAGCAGCAGCAGCATGCCGAGCAACGTCAGGCGCACCGCGCGCCGTCCGCGCCAGCCGTAGCGCCAGCGACCGTGCAGCAGCGTGCCGAACACCAGCCACGCCGCGATCGACAGCACGGTCTTGTGCGCCAGATGCTGGGCGAACAGGTTCTCGACGAACAGGATGCCGGAGAGCAACGTCAGGGTGAGCAGCACGAAACCCGCGCCGATGAGCTGGAACATCAGCGCTTCGGTCAGCGTCAGCGGCGGCAGGGCCTCGGCGATGCCGCCGAGGCGGCGCGTGCGCAGCGCGTGTTCCTGCAACGCCAGCAGGATCGCAAGCACCGCGGCCACGCTCAACACGCTGTAGCCGAGCAGCGCGAATACCACGTGCAATTTGATCTGCCATTCGATCGGCAACGGCTGCGTGGCCGGAGCGATCAGCACGTCGAGCAGCAGCAGCACCGCCGCCAGCGGGAAGGCGATCACGCCGAGCGTGGCGATCGGCCGCACCAGGTTGACCAGGAGGCACAGTGCCGCGATGCAACCGCCGACCAGCGACAGCGCGGCGAAGAAGTGCAGATCCACGCCGCCGCCATGCTTGGCGACCAGCACGCCGGCGTGGGTACACACCGCGACCGCCGCAACGAACAGGCCGGCGGCACGCGGCAGCGGATGACGATGCAGCAAGGGCAGGGCGAGTACCAGGGCGGCGGCGAGGTACAGCGCCGCGGCGACGAAGGCAAGGACGTGGATCGGCATGCCGCAAGTGTGGCACAACGGGGTGGGTGTGGTGAGGAGTGAGCGGTGAGCGGTGAGCGGTGAGCGGAAAGAGCCACGTCGCGCGCTGAAATCGGGAGTGGGGAGTGGGGAGTAGGGAGTAGGAAGTGGAAAAAGCTTTACAGCCCTCAGCCCTCGGCCCTCGGCCCTCAGCCCTCAGCCCTCAGCCCTCAGCCCTCGGCCCTCAGCCCTCGGCCCTCGGCCCTCGGCCCTCGGCCCTCGGCCCTCGGCCCTCCGCTATAATTCCCGCCTTTCCGCCCCGCGGCCCCAGCCATGTTCGAGACCCTGAGCCAACGCCTGTCCGCCACCGTCGAGCGTCTGCGCGGCCGCGCGCGGCTGACCGAGGCGAACATCCGCGAGTCGTTGCGCGAGGTGCGCATCGCCCTGCTCGAGGCCGATGTCGCGTTGCCGGTGGTGCAGGCGCTGATCCAGCGCGTGCAGGCGCGCGCGGTGGGGCAGGAAGTGCTGAAGAGCCTCACGCCCGGCCAGGCGCTGGTCAAGGTGGTGCGCGACGAGCTCACCGCCGTGATGGGCAGCGCCACGAGCGAGCTCAATCTCCACTGCCCGCCACCGGCGGTGGTGCTGCTCGCCGGCCTGCAGGGTTCCGGCAAGACCACCAGCGTGGCCAAGCTGGCGAAGTTCCTGAAGGAACGCAAGAAGAAGAAAGTGATGGTGGTGAGCTGCGACGTGTATCGTCCGGCCGCGATCGAGCAGTTGCGCCTGCTCGCCGAACAGGTGGACGTGCCGTGCCATCCGGCGAGCGCCGATCAGGATCCGATCGCGATCGCACGGAGCGCGGTCGATGCGGCGCGCAAGCAGTTCGTCGATGTGCTGTTGGTCGACACCGCCGGCCGGCTCGCCATCGATCAGGCGATGATGGACGAGATCAAGGCGTTGCAGGCCGCGCTCGCGCCGATCGAAACCCTGTTCGTGGTCGATGCCATGACCGGCCAGGACGCGGCGAACACCGCCAAGGCCTTCGCCGAGGCATTGCCGCTGACCGGCGTGATCCTGACCAAGACCGACGGCGACGCGCGCGGCGGCGCGGCGCTGTCGGTGCGCTACATCACCGGCCGGCCGATCAAGTTCATCGGCGTCAGCGAAAAGCCGGACGGCCTCGATGCATTCCATCCCGATCGCCTCGCCCAGCGCATCCTCGGCATGGGCGACGTGCTGTCGCTGGTCGAGCAGGTCGAGCAGAAGGTCGATCGCGAGAAGGCGGCCAAGCTCGCCGAGAAGGTCATCAAGGGCAAGCGCTTCGACATGAACGACATGCGCGACCAGTTGCAGCAGATGCTCGGCATGGGCGGCCTGTCGTCGCTGATGGACAAGCTGCCGGGCGTGGGCACTCTGCCGGAGAACGTCAAGTCCCGGATCAACGACCGCGAACTGGTGCGCATGGTGGCGATCATCAATTCCATGACCAAGCAGGAGCGCCGTCATCCCGACCTGCTCAACGGCTCGCGCAAGGCGCGCATCGCCCGCGGCTCGGGCACGCAGCCGGCGGACGTCAACCGTCTGCTCAAGCAGTACCTGCAGATGGAGAAGATGATGTCGAAGCTCTCCTCCGGCGGCATCAAGGGCCTGATGCGGCAGATGAGTGCCGCGATGAAGGGCATGGGCGGCGGCGGTCTGCCGCCGGGCGGCCTGGCGGGACGCTGAGCGATCCCGGCGCGCGGCACGCCACGTTCGCCGACTCCCCGGCCGCGCGCGATCCTGTCAACCGACGCCACCCCCGCGCGTTGACCTCGCGCGACGGGCCATTCCGCCAATCGGATATCCGTCACATTCGCGAGCGTTCGCGGGGACTATCTTGCGATGGTGCCGTGCTCGCGGCAGAACCTGGCGAGGGGTGAGTCGATGAAACCGTGGATCCGGGCGCTTTCCATCTTCCTCACGGCCGCCGTGCCGCTGGCGCAGGCGACGGTGCACGATCACCTGTTCAAGGGCAGCTTCGACATACCGGCCGATGCACCGGCGAGTAGCAACGACGCCGCGCGCTTTCTCACCCAGGCCACCTTCGGCCCCACGTCGGCCGACATCAATTACCTGATGGCGCAGGGCGTCGGCGAATGGATCGACGAGCAGCTCGCCAAGCCGACCACGCTGGCCGAGCCGACCGTCGAGGCGGTCTTCAACGCGCGCACCAACGGCGGCCAGGGCGTGAACCAGACGCAACGCCTCAACCGCCTCTACTGGCAGGCGGTATACGCGCCGGATCAACTGCGTCAGCGCATGGCCTATGCGCTCAGCCAGATCTTCGTCGTCTCCGATCAGTCGAGCGCGATCAACCAGGACGTCGTGCCGATGACGCACTACTGGGATCTCTTGGCCGGCGACGCCTTCGGCTACTACGGCATCTTGCTCAGCGACGTCACCTACAACCCGACCATGGGCAAGTACCTCAACGCGTTCCATAACACGAGGTCGTTTTGCAGCGGCGGCAATTGCACCAGTCCCGACGAGAACTATGCGCGCGAGGTGATGCAGTTGTTCTCGATCGGCCTGATCCTGCTCAACATGGATCATTCGCCGGTGCTGAACGGCGGCCAGACGATACCGACCTACGACCAGACCGTGATCACCCACACGGCCAAGGTGTTCACCGGTTTCACCTATTCGGATGCGCCGACCAACCCGCCCAACTTCAACTTCGGTGGCGTGACCTTCGCCGGCCAGTACAACCCGATGGCCTGCTGGGGTACGGAGCTGTTCCCGGCGAGCAGCAACAACATGAAGCACGACATCACCGGCGACGATGGCACGACCAACACGCCGAAGACGGTGCTCGGCGGCGCGACGATTCCCGCCAACCAGACCTGCGCGCAGGACGTGGCGGACGAGATCGCCATCATCGCCTCGCACCAGAACGTGGCGCCGTTCATTTCCCGGCAGTTGATCCAGCGCTTCGTCAGTAGCAATCCGTCGCCGGCGTACATCCAGCGCGTGGCCAGCGTGTTCGACACGCCGGGCAACGATCTCGGCGACGTGATCAAGGCGATCCTCACCGACAGCGAGGCGCGCAATCCGCCCGCGTTGCCCACGCCCGGCGTCGGCGCTTGCCCGAGCGGCGGCAATTGCGACAGCTACGGCAAGCTGCGCGAGCCGGTGCTGCGCCTGACCGCGATGTGGCGCGCCTTCAACGCCCAGGCGCCGGCGCCGGACGCCTACGGCGAGATCGCGATGATCGGCAGCGGCGGTTTCCAGGGCGCGCTGGGACAGAACTTTCTCGAATCGCCCACCGTGTTCAATTTCTATCTGCCGGATTACCAGTTGCCGGGCGTGTTCGCCGACAACAATCTGTATTCGCCGGAATTCCAGATCACCAACGCCTCCAGCACCTACACCACGGCGAACCTGTACGACAGCTTCATCGCCAAGGCGTATCAGGGCATGACCAATCCGCCGACGAACCGTCCGCTGATCGATCTGTCGTCGCTCACCGCCAATGTCGGCAATCCGTCGGCGATGGTGGCGACGATCAACGCCAATATGCTGTACGGCACGATGTCGCCGAGCATGAGCGCACGCCTGACGACGATGCTGACGAGCCTGGCGAGCGCGAATGCGTCGGCGCAGGAACAGGCCTGGTCGCTGATCTACGTGACCATGCTCTCGCCCGAATACGCCACCCAGCGCTGAGGAGGCCGCCATGAGTCCCGCACGCAATTCCCGCCGCGATTTTCTGCGCAAGGTCGCCTGCCTCGCCTGCAGCGGCGGCGCGAGCGCGCTGCTCCCGCAACTGCGCATGATCGGCACGGCGATGGCCGCCGGCCCGCTGTCCGGCTACAAGGCGCTGGTCTGCATCTACCTCGCCGGCGGCAACGATTCGTGGAACCTGCTGGTGCCCTACGACAGCAACGGCACGAATCTGCGCTACGACGTCTACATGAACGCGCGCAACGGCGTGTTCAGCGGCTCGAACACCGATGGCCTGGCGCTGGCGCGGCCGTCCCCGGGCGATCCCCAGATCGTCACCGACACCAACGACGGCAACAACGCGACGAACCGGTACTTCCTGCATCCGAGCCTCACCAATCTGGCGAGCATCTATCGGTCGAACAAGCTCGCCTTCGCGATCAACGTCGGCACGCTGGTCAAACCGATCAACATGGTCGATTACAACCAGAGTGCAAGCAACCGGCCGCCGCAGTTGTTCTCGCACGCCGACCAGACCAACCTCTGGCACCAGGGCAACACGAGTGCCAACTCGAGCCTCGGCTGGGGCGGGCTGTGTGCCGACGACTTGCAGGCGCAGGGGGCGAATCTCACCACCTCGCCGCAGTTGTCGCTGTGCGTCTCGGTGGCGGGTTCGAACCGCTTCGAGGTCGGCAACGTGGTCAACAATCCGTATCAGCTTTCCTCGAGCGGCTTGACCAACCTCGCGGACATGTGCAACAGCGGCTCCTGTTCGGCGACCCGGACCGCGCGCGACAGCGCGCTCAACGATCTGCTCGCCGCCACCTACGCCAGCGATTTCGCCGCGCAGTACGCCGGCATCTTCGGGCAGGGTCGCGCCTTGTACTCGTTGCTGAGTCCCGACCTCGGCCAGGGCACCTACGCGGTGTCCACGATCTTCCCGAACACGACACTCGGCAACCAGCTCAAGATCGTCGCCGAGATGATCAAGCTGTGCAATCCGGTCACGGGCAAGGGCTACGCCTCGCGGCAGATCTTCTTCGTGCAGCTCGGCGGATTCGATCTGCATTCCGGCGAGATGTCGACCAACGTCAACAGCACCACCGATCACGCCGGCCTGCTGACGCAGCTCGATCAGGCGGTCGCCGCGTTCTGGACCGAGATGGGTGCGCAGGGCATGCAGAACAACGTCACCGCCTTCACCATGACCGAGTTCGCGCGCACGCTGCAATCGAACGGCGCCGGTTCCGATCACGCCTGGGGCGGCATCCAGTTCGCGCTGGGCGGCGCGGTCAACGGCGGCGCGCTCTACACCAAGGGTTCGGGCTCGAACGGCAAGGGCATCGACGGCGCGTTTCCGAATCTGGCCTACGGGTCGATGTCGAACCCGAATCCGAATGCGTTCTCGCGCGGCCAGCTCATTCCGGGCATTGCCGTCGAACAATACGCCGCCACCTTCGCCAAGTGGATGGACGTGACGAACGGCAACCTCAACACGATCTTCCCGAACCTGCCCAACTTCCCCGGCGGCACGCTCGGCTTCCTGCCGGCGGCCTGAGCGCCATGCCGCGCGCGGATCGATTGCGTCGCCGGCGTGGCGCGGAGGCGTGCGTGACGCTCACGGCCATCGCCGGCGCCGTGCTCGGTCTGATCGTGACGCTGCCGGCGGCGAGCACGACGCCGAGCGGTTGCACCAGCATCGCCGACATTCCGCCCACCTACAGCGGCATCCAGTTCGGTGCGGCGATCGAGGGCATCTTCACCAACTTCAACGGCATGGGAAACGGCTGTACCGACTGCCATACGACGAACGGCGGGACCAACACACCTTCCGGTTACCTCAACCTCGATCCGAGCGAAACCTCGCCGTGGACCAATCTCGTCAACGTGGAAAGTCCGATGTATCCGGGCTTGATCTATGTCGTGCCGAATCGCCCCGAGCAAAGCCTGCTGTTCCAGAAGGTCAATTGCGATGTTCCCGGCGGTGGCGGCCGCATGCCGGATCATGGCTATCCGGATGGCATGACCACGCTCAGCCCCTACCAGCAGGCATTGATCTACGACTGGATCGCCGAGGGTGCGCCCGCCGGCACGACCGACGGCATCTTCCGCAACGGTTTCGACGTCCGTGGTTTCGCGCAGTAGCTGCGGGGTGGCCGCCAAGCCGTTGAGTCGCTGCAATTTTCTCCGATTCTGCTAGAATACCGCGCTTCTCGCGGCCGCCCGCGACGTGCAGGTACCGGCGGCCGGATGAACGTTGTCCATCTTCGAGTACACAACCATGGTCAAGATTCGCCTGTCCCGGGGCGGCGCCAAGGGGCGTCCGTTCTATCACATCGTCGTGGCCGACCAGCGCAAGGCGCGCGACGGCCGCAAGATCGAGCGTCTGGGTTTCTACAATCCGGTCGCGTCCGGCAAGGAAGTGCGGCTGCAGCTCGACACCGAGAAGGTGAAGGCGTGGGTCGCCAAGGGCGCGCAGATGACCGACAAGGTGCGCCTGCTGATGAAGGAAGCGAGCAAGCAGGCCCGCGCGGCCTGAAGCCGCCGCGCGCCGTGACGGCCGACAAGCGGGTTCTGATCGGCAGAGTCGTCGGCGTGTACGGGGTGCACGGCTGGGTGCGGCTGGAATCGTATACCGAGCCGCGCACGCGGATTTTTTCCTACCAACCGTGGCAGGTAGCGAGCACGCGCGGCGAAGCGGAAATCGCCGGCGCGCACGGGCGGGCGCAGGGCAGGGGACTGATCGGCAAGCTGCCCGGCTGCGAGGATCGCGATGCGGCGGCGGCGCTGGTGGGGGCGACGATCCACGTGCCGCGTGCGGCCTTGCCGCCACCGCGCCACGGCGAGTTCTACTGGACCGATCTCGAGGGACTGGAGGTGGCGACCGTGCAGGGCGTGGCGTTGGGGCGAGTCAGTCACCTGTTCGCCACCGGTGCGAACGACGTCCTCGTGGTGCGCGACGGTGCGCGCGAACGCCTGATCCCGTTCGTGCCGGAACGCTACGTGCGCGAGGTGGATCTGGTGCGGGGTCGCCTGGTGGTCGATTGGGATCCGGACTTTTGATCGGAACATCGCCGGTCGGATGCCGGCCCGAACGCCATGCGCATCGACGTCGTCACGCTGTTTCCGGATCTGATCGCGCACTGCGCGGCGGCGGGCGTGGTGGGCCGGGCGCAGGAGCGCGGGCTGTTGCAGGTGGTGGCGTGGAATCCGCGCGACTACACCAGCGACCCGTACCGCCGCGTCGACGAGCGGCCGTTCGGCGGCGGGCCGGGCATGGTGATGCTGATCGATCCGTTGCGTGCGGCGCTCGCCGCGGCGCGCGCGGCGGCGGCGGAGGCGGCGCCGGTGATTTATCTGAGCCCGCAGGGCGCGCGCCTGAATCAGGCCAGGGTGCGGGAACTCGCGCAACGGCCACGCCTGATTCTGCTGTGCGGGCGTTACGAGGGGGTCGACGAGCGCCTGCTCGAGCATGAAGTGGACGAGGAGATTTCCATCGGCGACTACGTGCTTTCGGGCGGCGAACTGGCGGCGGCGGTGCTGATCGACGCGATCGGCCGGCTGCAGGAAGGCGCGTTGAACGATGCGGAGTCCGCCGCGCAGGATTCGTTTTCCGACGGTCTGCTCGACTGCCCGCATTACACCCGTCCCGAGCGTCACGAATTGGGTGTGGTGCCGCCGGTGCTGCTGTCCGGCGACCACGCCGCGATCCGGCGCTGGCGGCGCAAACAGGCCCTGGGGCGCACCTGGCAGCGTCGCCCGGACCTGCTGGCAGGGCGCCAGTTGGAACCGGAAGATCAAAAACTTTTGCTTGAGTTTCAAGAAGATACGAAAATTTAATGAAATCGGCCCTAAATCCGGGCGAAGTCCGCGTATAATTTCCATCCATCGGTGAGTGCCATGAACATCCTGCAGAAATTCGAAGCTGAACAGATCACGCGAACCTTGCCCGAATTCGGGCCGGGCGACACGGTGGTCGTCAACGTCAAGGTGAAGGAAGGCAACCGCGAGCGCGTGCAGGCCTACGAAGGCATCTGCATCGCGAAAAAGAACGCCGGGCTCAATTCCGCTTTCACCGTGCGCAAGATTTCGCATGGCACCGGAGTCGAGCGCGTGTTCCAGGCGCACAGCCCGGCGATCGAGTCGGTGACCGTCAAGCGTCGCGGCAAGGTTCGCGGCGCCAAGCTCTATTACCTGCGTCAGTTGGAAGGCAAGGCCGCGCGCATCCAGGAAGACCTGGCCAAGCACGCCGGCGACGAATAAGCCTAAGGACAACCTCTCCATCTTGGAGCATCGAGTCGCGTCTTTGCTCCTCGTCCAAAGCGACCGTCGGCAACGGCGGTCGCTTTGTCTTTATGGGGAGTGGGCTGAGGGCTGAGGGCTGAGGGCCGAGGGCTGAATGGCGCGCCTTTTCCCATTTCCGTTCACCGCTGACCGCTCACTGCTCACGGTTCTCGGACGGCCGAGCGAGTATGAGCGTCTGGCGCGACATCCGTGCGCGGCTTGAATTCGCGATGGACTGTCCCTATCCGCCGGAAATCGGCGTCCGCAGTTCAGGAACGAAACCCATGACCAGCGCAACGGAAACCCGCAAGTTCACGGCGGAGGTGGACCAGGTGCTGCATCTGGTCACGCATTCGCTCTATTCGCACAAGGAAATCTTCCTGCGCGAGCTGATTTCCAACGCCGCCGACGCCTGCGACAAACTGCGGTTCGAGGCGATCGGCAAGCCCGAGCTGCTCGCCGGCGACGGCGAGCTGCGCATCGATGTCAGCGTCGATCGCCAGGCGCGCACGATCAGCGTGCGCGACAACGGCATCGGCATGACCGCCGACGAGGTCGTCGCCAACATCGGCACCATCGCGAGCTCCGGCACGCGCAAGTTCCTGGAGGCGCTGTCCGCGGAGCAGAAGGCCGATGCCAATCTGATCGGGCAGTTCGGCGTCGGGTTCTATTCGGCCTTCGTCGTCGCCGACCAGGTGACTCTGGTCACCCGCCGCGCGGGCGCGGACGAGTCCGCCGGGGTGCGCTGGGAATCGGCCGGCAGCGGCGAGTACACGCTGGCGAGCGCGGCGGTACCGAGCCGCGGCACGACGGTGACGCTGCACCTGAAACCCGAGGAGGACGAATTTCTCGAGGAGTGGCAATTGCGCAGCCTGATCGCGCGCTACTCCGATCACATCGGCTTCCCGATCCGCATGCCGAAGCTCAAGGACGGCAAGCCGACCGGCGAGTGGGAGACGGTGAATCAGGCCTCGGCGCTGTGGACGCGACCGAAGAACGAGCTCAAGGACGAGGAATACCGCGGCTTCTACAAGCACCTCAGCCACGATTTCGGCGATCCGCTCGCCTGGACGCACAACCGTGTCGAGGGCACCCAGAACTTCACCTCGCTGCTCTACCTGCCGGCCAGGGTGCCGTTCGATCTCCTGCTCGGCGGACGCGACGAGCGCAAGGGCTTGAAACTCTACGTCAAGCGCGTCTTCATCATGGACGCCTCCGAGCAGCTGCTGCCGGCCTATCTGCGCTTCGTGCGCGGCGTGGTCGATTCCGACGATCTGCCGCTCAACGTCAGCCGCGAACTGCTGCAGCAGAACCGCACCATCGACAAGCTGCGCGCGGCCTGTACCCGGCGCGTGCTGGATCTGCTCGACAAGCTCGCCAAGGACGAGCCGGAGAAATACGCGACGTTCTGGAACGCATTCGGCAGCGTGTTCAAGGAGGGCCTCGCCGAAGATGCCGCGAACCGGGAACGCATCGCCAAACTGCTGCGCTTCGCCTCGACCAAGTCCGACGGTCCGGCGCAGACCGTGGCGCTCGACGACTACCTCGGCCGCATGCTGCCGAACCAGGACGCGATCTACTATCTCACCGCCGACGGCTACGCCGCGGCGAAGGGCAGTCCGCAACTCGAGGCGCTCAGGGCGCTGGGCGTGGAAGTGCTGCTGCTCTACGACCGCATCGACGAATGGATGGCCGGTTATCTCACCGAATACGCCGGCAAGAAGCTGCGCAACGTCGCCAAGGGCGATCTCGATCTCGACCGGCTCGCCGGCGGCGACGCCGCCAAGCGCAAGGAAACGGAGAAGTCCGCCGAGGGCGTGGTGCGGAAGCTGAAGGAACTGCTCGGCGAGCGGGTGCGCGACGTGCGCGTCAGCGCGCGTCTGACGGATTCGCCGGCGTGTCTGGTGCTCGGCGAACACGATCTCGGTCTGGCGATGCAGCGCCTGTTGCGCCAGGCCGGCCACGAGGTTCCGGCGAGCAAGCCGATCCTCGAGATCCATCCGGCGCATCCGCTGATCGCGAAACTGGACCAGGAAACCGACACGGTGCGCGCGACCGACCTCGCCCTGCTGCTGCTCGATCAGGCACAGTTGCTCGACGGCGGCGTGCTCGAGGATCCGGCGGCCTACGTGCGCCGGGTCAACGCGCTGCTGGTCTGAGCCGGCCGCTCGGCCGCTCCGCTTGCTCCTCGGCGATGCGGGCGTCGAGCAGCGTCTCGGCCTCGTGCGCGTAGCGGCGGCATGCGCTCGGATCGACGAACGGATTGGATTCGGCGCCGGCGCGCAGTCGCTGCAGCTTGGCCGGAATATCGGCGAGGTCGGGATGGACGGTCAGCAGGATGTCGCAGGGCAGCGCGGCCACGCTTTGTATACTTTTGCGAAAGCGCGGAGTCAGGTCCGGGTGCGTGGCGTCGGCGAGAAAGTGGAAGCCCGGCGCCGAGACCGCGTTCAGGCTGTCGGCGTAGACAATCCGGAGACAGCGCTCCCCCTCGCAGTCGCGCCAGCTCCACGTGGTACTGCCGGGTGTGTGTCCCGGCGTGAAATGGGCGGTGACGACGATGTCGCCGAGCGTGACGCTGTCGCCGTCGCGCAGCTCGCGCATGGGCTGCGTCACCGGCGGGAAGCGCGCCGGGTCACGGCGGCTCGGGTCGACATAGCCTGCCTGCGGATCGTCCGGCGTGGCGTGCCCGGCCCGCAAGGCGGCGGCTCCGGACGGACTGGCCACCACCGTCGCGCCGCTGTCGCGCGCCAGCGCGGCGATGCCGCCGGCGTGGTCGTAGTGCGCGTGCGAGTTGAGGATGAACTTGATATCGCCGACGCGCAGGCCGAGCTTGGCGATGTTCGCCTCGATCAGCGGCACCGATTGCGGCAGATCGCCGTCGAGCAGGATCAGACCTTGGCCGGTGCGGATCAGGATCGCACTCAGTCCCGCGACGCCAACATAGTACGTGTGGCCGAACACGCGCGCCGGTTCCTGCGGCGCGTTCCATTTCGCCGCGACCTCGAGCTGGATCGGGCGCGTCAGCGCATCATCGTCGCCGGCGCGCGCCGCTGCGCCGGCAATAGTCGAGGTTGCCGCGCAGGCAGCGAGGAGGAGTTTGCGCATCGCAGGTCTCGGACGTGGCAATCAGATCAGTTGCTTCAGGCGATATAGCATTTCCAGCGCCTCGCGCGGCGAAAGCGTGTCCGGGTCGAGTGTGCGCAGGGCTTCCTCTGCGGCCGACGGCGCGGCGAACAGGGCGAGTTGTGGCGGCGTCTCCGCGGGCCCCGGCCCCGGTGCGGCGGCGCGTTCGACGGCGGCGTGCTGCCGCTCGAGCGCGGCGAGGTAGCGTTGCGCCTGCGCGATCACCGTCTTCGGCACGCCGGCGAGCTGCGCCACCTGCAGCCCGAAGCTGCGGTTGGCCGGACCTTCCTTGACCGCGTGCAGGAAGACCAGTGCATCGCCGTATTCGATCGCGTCGAGATGCACATTGGCGATGCCGGCATGCTGGGTGGCGAGTTCGGTCAGTTCGAAGTAGTGCGTGGCGAACAGGGTGAAGGCGCGGTTGCGCGTCGCCAGATGCTCGGCGCAGGCGCGCGCGAGTGCGAGGCCGTCGTAGGTCGAGGTGCCGCGGCCGACCTCGTCCATCAGCACCAGGCTCGCGGCGGTCGCGTTGTGCAGGATGTTCGCGGTCTCGCTCATTTCGACCATGAACGTGGACTGGCCGCCGGCGAGGTCGTCGCCGGCGCCGATGCGGGTGAAGATGCGGTCGATCGGGCCGAGCGTCGCCGCCGCGGCCGGCACGTAGCTGCCGATGTGGGCGAGCAGCACGATCAGCGCGGTCTGGCGCATGTAGGTCGATTTGCCGCCCATGTTCGGGCCGGTGATGATCAGCATGCGCCGGGTCTCGTCGAGCACGAGATCGTTCGGCTCGAACGGCTCGCCGCGCACCTGCTCCACCACCGGATGGCGTCCGCGTTCGATGCGCAGGCCGGGCGCGTCGCTCAGTGCCGGCAGGGTCCAGTCGAGCGTCGCGGCGCGCTCGGCGAAGGCGGCGAGGATGTCGAGCTCGGCCATCGCGGCCGCCGCCTGCTTGAGCGGCGCAAGTTGCCCGATGAGTTCGTCGAGCAGGCGCTCGTACAAGGCGCGTTCGCGCATCAGCGCGCGTTCCCGCGCCGACAGCACGCGATCCTCGAATGCCTTCAATTCCTCGGTGATGTAGCGCTCGGCGCCCTTGATCGTCTGCCGCCGCGTGTAATGCGCCGGCGCCTTGTCGGCCTGGCCCTTGCTGATCTCGATGTAGTAGCCGTGCACGCGGTTGTAGCCGACCTTGAGCGTGGCGATGCCGGTCGCGGCCTTCTCGCGTTGCTCGAGCTCGACCAGAAATCGATCCGCGTTCGTCGCCAGCGCGCGCAGCTCGTCGAGTTCGGCGTCGAAGCCGTCGCGAATCGCACCACCGTCGCGCAGCAGCGCCGGCGGCTGCTCGGGCAGCGCGGCGGCCAGATGCGCGGCGGTGGCGGCGTGGTCGCCGATCGCGGCGACCAGCTCGCGCAATCGCGGGCTGTCGCAGTCGGCGAGCGCCGCGCCGAGCGCCGGCGCCGCGGCCAGGCCGTCGCGCAAGGTGGCGAGATCGCGCGGCCGCGCTGAGCGCAGCGCGACGCGCGCAAGGATGCGTTCGAGATCGCCGATGCGGCGCAGGGTTTCGCGCAGGCCTTCGTGGCGGCGCGCGTCGATCAGGCTTTCCACCGCCTGATAGCGCCGCCGCAGCACGTCGCGGTCGCGCAGCGGGCGGTGCAGCCAGCGGCGCAGCGCGCGTGCGCCCATCGGCGTGATCGTCGTGTCGAGCACGCCGAGCAGGGTGTGGTCGCTGCGACCGGACGGATGGGTGTCGAGCTCGAGGTTGCGTCGCGTGGCGGCATCGAGCGCGATGGTCTCCGCGGCGCTTTCCACGGCCAGGCCGGACAGGTGCGGCAGCGCCGATTTCTGCGTCTCCTGCAGATAGCCGAGCAGGCAGCCCGCGGCGCCGATCGCGAGCGCCAGCGATTCGCAGCCGAAGCCGGCGAGATCGCGCGTGCCGAAGAACCCGCACAAGCGCCGGCGCGCGCTGTCGGCGTCGAAATGCCACGGCGCGCGCTTGCGCAGGCCGGGCAACGCGGTCACGCACGCGGGCCAGTCCGCGTCCTCGGCGATGAGCGTCTCCGCCGGCGTCAGCCGCGCCAGTTCCGCGGCGAGCGCCGCCGCGTCGTTCGCTTCGTTGAGCAGGAAGCGGCCGCCGGCGAGATCGACCCAGGCGAGCCCGTAGCCTTGCCGGCCGGCGGCGATGGCGAGCAGCAGATTGTCGCGGCGCTCCTCGAGCAGCGTCTCCTCGGTCACCGTGCCGGGCGTGACCACGCGCACGACCTTGCGCTCGACCAGGCCCTTGGCCTGTGCCGGATCGCCGATCTGTTCGCAGATCGCCACCGATTCGCCGAGCTTGAGCAGCTTCGCCAGATAGCCGTCGACGGCGTGAACCGGCACGCCCGCCATCGGGATCGGCGCGCCGGCGGACTGGCCGCGCTGGGTGAGGGTAAGATCGAGCAGCCGCGCCGCCTTGCGCGCGTCGTCGTAGAACAGCTCGTAGAAATCGCCCATGCGGAAGAACAGGAGCGTGTCCGGATACTCCGCCTTGGCGGCGAAGTACTGGCGCATCAGCGGCGTGTGCTGGGCGAGGTCGTCGCGGTTCATGCGTTGGCTTTGCGATGCGGCGGAAAATCGGCTAGAAGGCGGATGGGCATTGTAGTGGAGTCCGATGCGATGACGTCCGCAACGCCGAACGACCGCGAATTGCACGCGCTGGCCGAGCGTGTCGCCGGCGCGTTCGCCGCGCAGCGCGCGACGCTGGTCACGGCCGAGTCGTGCACCGGCGGCTGGATCGCCAAGACGCTCACCGACATTTCCGGTTCGTCGGCGTGGTTCGAGTGCGGTGTGGTGGCCTACAGCTACGAGGCCAAGGAAGCCTTGCTCGGCGTGCGCCCGGAGACACTCGAACAGCATGGCGCGGTCAGCCGCGAAACCGCGATCGAGATGGTGTCCGGCGCGCTCGCCCGCTACGGCGCGACCGTCGCCGTCGCCGTGACCGGCATCGCCGGACCGAGCGGCGGCACACCGGAGAAGCCGGTGGGAACGGTGTGGATCGGCTGGAAGCGGCGCGGCGGCTACGCGCGGACCGAGCTGTTCCATTTCCGCGGCGACCGCGAAGCGGTGCGTCGGCAGACGGTCGCGGCGGCGCTCGCCGGCGTTCAGAAAATTCTTACGGACTGACGCGACGAACGGCGCATGCGGCGGATCGGCGGCTGTGAAATAATCGCCGCCTGAAGGATCCGATGCCGTTGCCGCTCACGCTCACGGAACCGCGGCACAAGCCGCGCGCCGGCCGCCGTCGCAGACGCTGAGACGGCACGCGTTCAGTATCTTCCCACACGCATACTTTCCCGAGGATTTCGCGATGGACGACAACAAGCGCAAGGCGCTCTCCGCGGCGCTCGGTCAGATCGAAAAGCAGTTCGGCAAGGGCGCGGTCATGCGCATGGGCGATCGCAGCGCGGAAGCCGCCGAGGTCATCCCGACCGGGTCGCTCGCGCTCGATCTCGCGCTCGGCATCGGCGGTCTGCCGCGCGGGCGGGTGGTCGAGATCTTCGGCCCGGAATCCTCCGGCAAGACCACGCTCACGTTGCAGGTGGTGGCCGAGGCGCAGAAGCTCGGCGGCACCTGCGCCTTCATCGACGCCGAACACGCGCTCGATCCAAACTACGCGGAAAAGCTCGGCGTCAAGGTCGACGATCTGCTGGTCTCGCAGCCGGACACTGGCGAGCAGGCGCTGGAGATCGCCGACATGCTGGTGCGCTCGGGCGCGATCGACGTGATCGTGGTCGATTCGGTCGCCGCGCTCACACCGCGCGCCGAGATCGAGGGCGAGATGGGCGACCAGCTCCCCGGCTTGCAGGCGCGGCTGATGTCGCAGGCGCTGCGCAAGCTCACCGCCAACATCAAGCGCTCGAACACGCTGGTCATCTTCATCAATCAGTTGCGCATGAAGATCGGGGTGATGATGCCGGGCCAGAATCCGGAAACCACCACCGGCGGCAACGCGCTCAAGTTCTACGCCTCGGTGCGCCTGGACATCCGCCGCATCGGTTCGGTCAAGCGCGGCGAGGAAGTGGTCGGCAACCAGACCAAGATCAAGGTGGTCAAGAACAAGCTCGCGCCGCCGTTCAAGCAGGTCGTCACCGAGATCCTCTACGGCGAGGGCATCAGTCGCGAGGGCGAACTGCTCGACATGGGCGCCGAGGCGCGCATCGTCGAGAAATCCGGCGCCTGGTACAGCTACGGCGGCGAGCGCATCGGCCAGGGCAAGGACAATGCGCGCCAGTACCTCAAGGACAATCCGACCGTGGCCCGCGAGATCGAGGACAAGCTGCGCGCGGCGCTCGGCGGCGGCAAGGCCGGCGGCGCGGTCACGGCGGCCGCGGAGCTGGAGGAGGTCTGATCCGATCGCAGCGGTGAAGCGCAAGCGCGAGACCGGCAAGACGCCCGACGCCTACGACCGGGCGCTCGGCCTGCTCGCGCGCCGCGAGCATTCCGCGCGCGAGCTCGCCGCGAAACTCGCGCGCCGCGGCGTGGACGCGGCGGCGAGCGCCGCGGCGCTGCGCGAACTCAAGCGGCGCGACTACCAGAGCGACGCACGATTCGGCGAAATGCTGGTGCGTACCCGCATCGCGGCCGGCTACGGACCGCGCTGGATCGTCGCCGAGCTTGCGACGCACGGCATCGGCGAGGCGCAGGCGCGCGCGCTGCTCGACGCGGCCGGTCCGAACTGGGCCGAGGTGGCGCGCGCCCAGTTGCGCCGACGGTACGGTGGCGCGCCGCCAGGCAGTCGCGCCGAACGCGCCAAGCGCGCGACCTATCTCGCGCATCGCGGCTTCGATGCCGCCACGGTACAATCCCTGCTCCGCGCGGAGTGGTTGGAGTCATCGGCCGACGAGTTGGATTGATTGCTCGGTTGCCCGCACCCATTCTTGCCGGGTGAACCGTTTCCGCTCTCCGCCGATCCGATGAAGACCAGCGCCGAAATCCGCCAGACGTTTCTCGACTTCTTCCGGTCGAAGGGGCACGCCATCGTGCCCTCGACGCCGCTCGTGCCCGGCAACGACCCGACGCTGCTGTTCACCAACTCGGGCATGGTGCCGTTCAAGAACGCGTTCCTCGGCAGCGAGCCGCCGCCGGCGCCGCGCGTCGCCGACGTGCAACGCTGCCTGCGCGCCGGCGGCAAGCACAACGATCTCGATTCGGTCGGCTACACCGCGCGGCATCACACGTTCTTCGAGATGCTCGGCAACTGGTCGTTCGGCGACTACTTCAAGCGCGAGGCGATCGTCTGGGCCTGGGAGCTCCTGACCGGAGTATACAAATTGCCGGAATCGCGGTTGATGGTCACGGTCTACCACACCGACGACGAGGCCTACGAGCTGTGGCGCAAGGAGATCGGCCTGCCGCCGGAGAAGATCGTGCGCATCGGCGACAACAAGGGCGCGCCGTTCGCCTCCGACAACTTCTGGCAGATGGCCGACACCGGCCCGTGCGGGCCGTGTACCGAAATCTTCTATGACCATGGTCCGCAGATCGCGGGCGGGCCGCCCGGTTCGGCGGATGCCGACGGCGACCGCTACATCGAGATCTGGAATCTCGTGTTCATGCAGTTCGACCGCGCCGCCGACGGCACGTTGAGCCGATTGCCGGCGCCGTGCGTGGATACGGGCATGGGCCTGGAACGGCTCGCCGCCGTGCTGCAAGGCGTGCATTCGAACTACGAGATCGACCTGTTCCAGCGCCTGATCCGGGCGGCGGCGACGCTCACCGCCACGCCGGATCTCGAGAACAAATCGCTGCGCGTGATCGCCGATCACATCCGCGCCTGCGCGTTCCTGATCGTCGACGGCGTGCTGCCGTCGAACGAGGGCCGCGGTTACGTGCTCCGCCGCATCATCCGCCGCGCGCTGCGTCACGGCTACATGCTCGGCGTGCGCGCGCCGTTCTTCCACAAGCTGGTGGCGACGCTCGCCGAGGAGATGGGCGCGGCGTATCCGGAACTCCCGGCGAAGCAGGCGAGCGTCGAGCAGGCATTGCTCGCCGAGGAGGAGCGCTTCGGCGAGACCCTGGAGAACGGCATGAAGGTGTTCGAGGAAGTCGCCGCGCGTGCCGGACGCATCATTCCGGGCGCCGACGCGTTCCGCCTGTACGACACCTACGGCTTCCCGGTCGATCTCACCGCCGACATCGCGCGCGAACGCGGGCTCGGCGTGGACATGGCGGGCTTCGAGCAGGCGATGAACGCGCAGCGCGAACGCGCGCGCGCGGCGAGCCAGTTCGAGGCCAGAGGCACGCTCTCCGCCGAGCTGGTGCAGCAGCTTGCGCCGACCGAATTCCTCGGCTACGACGCGCTCGCCGCCGACGGCCTCACCCTTCTCGCCATCGTGCGCGACGGCCGTGCGGTCGAGACGCTCGGCGACGGCGAGGCGGCGACGCTGATCCTCGATCGCACGCCGTTCTACGCCGAATCCGGCGGCCAGGTCGGCGACACCGGTCTGCTCGGCAACGCCGACGGCGAGTACACGGTCACCGACACGATCAAGCTCGCCGGCGCGTTCCATGGTCACGTCGGCACCTGGCGCGGCCGGCCGCTGCGTGCCGGCGCGCGCCTGCGCGGCGAGGTGGATCGCACGCGCCGTCAGGCGACGGTGCTCAATCACTCGGCGACGCATCTGCTGCACGCGGCATTGCGCAAGGTGCTGGGCGAGCACGTGATGCAGAAGGGCTCGCTGGTGGCGCCCGATCGGCTGCGCTTCGACTTCTCGCACTTCAAGCCGGTGTCGGCGGAGGAGCTGCGGACGATCGAGGATCTGGTCAACGCCGAGATCCGCCGCAACGTCGCCGCCGAAGTGCGGCACATGGCGTACCAGGAAGCCATCGATTTCGGCGCGATGGCGCTGTTCGGCGAAAAGTACGGTGACCGCGTGCGCGTGCTGAAGCTGGGCGACTTCTCCACCGAGCTCTGCGGTGGCACGCACGTGTCGCGCACCGGCGACATCGGTCTGTTCAAGATCGTCAGCGAAGGCGGCGTGGCCGCCGGCATCCGCCGCATCGAGGCGCTGACCGGCGCCGGCGCGCTCGCCTACGTGCGCGAGGAGGAGCAGCGCCTCGGCCAGATGGCGCAATTGCTGGGCGCGAGCGGCGGCGATGCGGTCGACAAGCTGCGCCAGTGGTTCGAGCGGCAGAAGAAGCTCGAGCGCGAACTCGAGGCGCTGAAAGCGAAGGCGGCGAGCGCGGCGACGCAGGATTTGAGCGCCAATGCGCGCGACGTGCACGGCATCAAGGTGGTCGCGGCGCGTCTGGACGGCGCCGACGCGAAGACGCTGCGCGACAGCGTCGATCAGTTCAAGCAGAAGCTCGGCGATTGCGTGGTGCTGCTTGCCGGCGGCAGCGGCGGCAAGATCGCTCTCGTCGCCGGCGTTCACGGCAAGGCGCTGGCCCGGATCAAGGCCGGCGAGCTCGTCGCGCACGTGGCGCAGCAGATCGGCGGCAAGGGCGGCGGGCGCGCCGATCTGGCGCAGGGTGGCGGCGAGGATACACCGGCGCTCGCGGCCGCGCTCGCGGCGGTTCCGGAGTGGGTCGGCGCCAAACTGGCGTGACTTCCGCCACGCGCCTTCGCCGCTGCGGTGTGCGAGTCTCGCACGCGCGAATTGCGCGAACGCGATCCGCTGGGCTAGTATCCACCACACTTTCGAGATGGCTGCAAGGACACGGCGTACTCGCCTGTCTCATAAGAAGAAACGCGCACGGTGCGCGCGACTGCTCCGGGGCATGGGCGTGACGAATGCCGCGGACGGTCGTCGCGCAGCAGTTCGTTAGGAACGACGATAGCCGTAAGGAGAAGATCATGTTGATTTTGACGCGCCGAGTGGGCGAGACGTTGATGATCGGCGACGCAGTGGCCGTGACGGTGCTGGGGGTGAAGGGCAATCAGGTGCGTATTGGCATCAATGCGCCGAAGGACGTCGCCGTCCATCGCGAGGAAATCTATCAACGCATCAAGCGCGAACAGGAGACCCCGAGCGGGGAGACACCGCCGGTCGCGAGCTGATTTCCCCGGCGGCGGTCGTCATCCGGCGTCTTTCGCTTTACCCGAGGCGGTCGAGCCGCGAGCGTTTGCGCGATGCATTGAAGTGCATCGCGCGCGAGCGGTGAGGGTGAGGCAGGACGCCGAACGGAAACCGCTCCAGGGAGGGATGGATTGAAAACGAGACGAGCAATCCCGCCCGACTTTCCCCGGAACCGTCGTACCACGTAAACTCATCATCATCGGAGAGGTGCCCGAGAGGTCGAGCCGCGAGCGTTTGCGCGATGCATTGAAGTGCATCGCGCGCGAGCGGCGAGGGTGAGGCAGGACGCCGAACGGAAACCGCTCCAGGGAGGGATGGAGGGATGGAGGGATGGAGGGATGGATTGAAAACGAGACGAGCAATCCCTCCCGACTTTCCCCGGAACCGTCGTACCACGTAAACTCATCATCATCGGAGAGGTGCCCGAGAGGCCGAAGGGGCTCCCCTGCTAAGGGAGTATAGGGTCAAAAGCTCTATCGAGGGTTCGAATCCCTCCCTCTCCGCCAGAATCGGAAACGCCCCCGCGGGGGCGTTTCCGATTCTGGCAAGTAGTGGGTGGACGAACCCTAGGGTTCGACAAAATCGTCGGGAACGATTTTGGACAGCGAAGCTGGCCCCGAGCGCAAGCGAGGGGCGAGTCTCCGGGACGAGACGAGCAATCCCTCCCTCTCCGCCAGAATCGCAATCGCCCAGCGCGAACGCCGCTGGCCGTCGGTTCATTGACGAAAATCGCCGCCGACGCCATAATTTCCGTTCCTCGCGCCCGTAGCTCAGTTGGTCGAGACGCGAGCGCGAACGCGATGCCGTGAAGGGCATCGCGTGCGAGCGGCGAGGGTGAGGCAGGAGGCCGAACGGAGACCGCTCC
>JAJPHA010000124.1 GCA_021325475.1 Rhodanobacteraceae bacterium
AAGCGCGTCACCGGCATCGGCGGCATATTCTTCAAATCGGCGGACCCCAAACGCCTCGGCGCCTGGTATCGGGATCACCTCGGCCTGGAGGTGAGCGACTGGGGCGGGGCCATCTTCGAGTGGGGCGGCCCGGACAGCCCGCCGGGCATGACCCTCTGGACGCCGTTCGCGCAGGACACGAAGAAAATGGAGCCGAGCTCCGCGCCGTTCATGATCAACTTCCGCGTGGCGGATCTGGATGCGCTGCTCGCCGCGTTGCGCAGCGAAGGGTGCCACGTCATCGACCGGACCGAGCGCTCGGAATTCGGCAAGTTCGGTTGGGTGATCGACCCCGAGGGCAACAAGGTGGAATTGTGGGAACCGCCGCCGGGTCAGTAGCCCCAAGCAAGGTTCGATCAAATTCCGATGTTCCTGTCTTCGGCTGGGCGCCGCCGAAGATCGCAACGTGCGGACCCGATCCGATCGTCCATGGACCAAGGGCCGCACGCGGAAACCGCGGCGGCCCTTGTTTGTTTCATCTGGCTCCCCGAGACGGACTCGAACCGCCGACCCAGTGATTAACAGTCACTTGCTCTACCGACTGAGCTATCGGGGAAAGGAAGAATCGAGCCGTTTATTTTCGCGGTCGGCGGTTTTCGCGTCAAGCGCCGCTGCCGGCGAGCCCGGCACAGGCCGCGGCCGCCTGGGCGGCGGTCGGCGTTCCCTGGCGCGGTCGGCCGGCGTTGTTGACGACCACGCTGGCGGCGGCGCGCGGTCCGCGGCGGTCGCAGAAGGTGAGCGTGAGATTGGTCCCGGCCGCGCTGCCGTCGGCGCGATAGCTGACGTGGACGCGGCCGGCGCTGCTCGCGATCGCCAGACCGGGTTGCGCCTGCACGACGTCGAGCAGCGGCTCGTCGTCGTCACGACGGCCGTTGCCGTCGCGATCCGCGAACACGATCCAGCCGTGTTGCCACCAGGGCTCGCCCGTACAGTGCTGACCGTCGCGGCTCGGGCACAGCACGACCTCGCCGGCGCGCGCCGACGCGGCGCTGCGGGCGAAGTGGAGCGAGGCAATGAGTGCGTTGCGCGCGCTGCGCGACTGGCCGTCCGGCACGAGTCCGCCGAGCGCGGGCAGGCTGACGGCGCACAGCACCGAAATCACGGCGAGGCAGCACAACAGTTCGATCAGGGTGAAGCCGGTTGCGCGAGGTAGCATGGATAGTTCTCCCATCGACCACGCCAAGCAGGCTACGCCGCAGCCGATGCGGGCAGGATCGGACGGCTGCGCGCCGCGCTGTAGGAAAACGCCGACGCCGCATCACCCCACGTGCGCGCCGTTCGCGGCGCTATAATCGGCGATTCGCCGCGACGCCATGACCACCGATCGTTTCCAGCTCGAAGCGCCCTACGCCCCCGCCGGCGACCAGCCCGAGGCGATCCGGCGCCTGATCGAGGGCTTCGACGCCGGCCTGGCGGCGCAGACCCTGCTCGGCGTCACCGGCTCGGGCAAGACGTTCACCATCGCCAACGTCGTCCAGGCGATCCAGAAACCCACCCTCGTGCTGGCGCCGAACAAGACGCTCGCCGCGCAGCTCTACGGCGAGTTCAAGGAATTCTTCCCGCACAACGCGGTGGAATATTTCGTCAGCTACTACGACTACTACCAGCCGGAAGCGTACGTGCCGTCGAGCGACACGTACATCGAGAAGGACGCCAGCATCAACGAGCACATCGAACAGATGCGGCTGTCGGCGACCAAGGCGCTGATCGAGCGTCGCGACGCGCTGATCGTCTCCACCGTGTCGGCCATCTACGGCCTCGGCGACCCCGGCGAGTACTTCAAGATGGTGCTGCACCTGGTGCGCGGCGATCGCCTCGACCAGCGCGAGCTGCTGCGCCGGCTGACCGAACTGCAATACGAGCGCGGCGACTACGAACTGCGGCGCGGCAGCTACCGCGTGCGCGGCGAGGTGATCGACGTGTTCCCGGCCGAAAACGAGATGGAGGCCGTGCGCATCGAGCTGTTCGACGGCGAGATCGAGAACCTGGCGCTGTTCGACCCGCTCACCGGCAGCGTGTTGCGCCGGATTCCGCGCTTCACCATCTACCCCGGCTCGCATTACGTGACCTCGCGCCGCACCGTGCTGGACGCGGTCGAATCGATCAAGGCCGAGCTCAAGGAACGGCTGGAGCAGTTGCACCGCGCGAACAAGCTGGTCGAGGCGCAGCGGCTGCAGCAACGCACCCAGTTCGACATCGAGATGATGGCCGAGATCGGCTACTGCCAAGGCATCGAGAACTATTCGCGCCACCTCACCGGCCGCGCGCCGGGCGAGCCGCCGCCGTGCCTGTTCGACTACCTGCCGGCCGACGCGTTGCTGGTGGTCGACGAATCGCACGTGACCATTCCGCAGCTCGGCGGCATGTACAAGGGCGACCGCTCGCGCAAGGAGACGCTGGTCGAATTCGGCTTCCGCCTGCCCTCGGCGCTCGACAACCGGCCGCTCAAGTTCGAGGAGTGGGAGCGGCGCGCGCCGCGCACGATCTTTGTCTCCGCCACGCCGGGCAAGTACGAGCTGGAACGCTCGCGCGGTGCCGTCGTCGAACTGGTGGTGCGCCCGACCGGGCTGGTCGATCCCGACATCGAGGTGCGGCCGGTGCGCACCCAGGTGGACGATCTGTTGTCCGAGATCCATGCCCGCGTCGCGCTCGGCGACCGCGTGCTGGTCACCACGCTGACCAAGCGCATGGCCGAGAACCTCACCGACTATCTGCAGGAACACAACGTGCGCGTGCGCTACCTGCATTCCGACATCGAGACCGTCGAGCGCGTCGAGATCATCCGCGACCTGCGCCTCGGCAAGTTCGACGTGCTGGTGGGCATCAACCTGCTGCGCGAGGGCCTCGACATGCCGGAGGTGTCGCTGGTGGCGATCCTCGATGCCGACAAGGAAGGTTTCCTGCGCTCCACCGGCTCGCTGATCCAGACCGTCGGCCGCGCCGCGCGCAACTTGCGCGGCAAGGCGATCATGTACGCCGACACGGTGACCGAATCGATGCGCGCGGCGATCGAGGAAACCGAGCGCCGGCGCAACAAGCAGCTCGCCTACAACGCCGCGCACGGCATCGTGCCGCGGAGCGTGGTCAAGAAGGTCACCGACATCATGGAAGGCGCGCGCGCCGAGGCCGCGGCGGAACGCGAGGGTGGGCGCGGTCGCGCCGCGCGCCGCGTCGCCGAACCGGCGGTGGACTACGCCGTGCTGTCGCCCGAGCGCCTCGCCGCCGAATTGAAACGGCTGGAGGCGAAGATGTACCAGCACGCGCAGAACCTGGAGTTCGAGGAAGCCGCGCGCGTGCGCGACGAACTGAAGCGGGTCAAGGCGCTCGGCCTGATCGGCTGAGCCGGCCACCGCGCGGCGCCGCCGGCTTGTCTGCGGCAGCCGTCTCCGGTAATCTTGCCGCCCCTCCCGGGCGCGTAGCTCAGCGGTAGAGCACTACCTTGACATGGTAGGGGTCACAGGTTCGATCCCTGTCGCGCCCACCAGAAAATCCCCGTTCCTGCGCTGCATCCGGCTCCCCAGTCGGTCAGTCGATGCCGTCGATACACGTCGCTGGCACGACGTGTACCGGCGCTCGCCGGATTCGGTCGCGCCGCTCAGGGTGCGCGCTTCCCGAGCGTTTGCACCATTCGCGTCTGCCATCCGGGGCCGGACGCCCGCCACCGCTTGAGCACGGAAACGGGCACGCGCAAGGAGATCGCCTCCTTGGCCTCGCCAACGACAGGCCGGCCGCGCTTGCGCGCGATCAGTGCGCCGATCGCTCGATCTTCCACCACGACGGTGGGATTCCTGCGCACCTCGCGGCGCACGCGCGCGAAGTCGCTCCTGCTCTCGCCGCGCGCGCGTGCCGCGCGCATCTGCTCACTGGTCATCGAAGTCCGCTTCGAGCCATGCATGGTACCTCTCCCGCTCATTTCTATTTGCCGGACGGAAACTCACGATGCGACAGCGATTCTCGCCCGGCACGAACACCACCGTCAGCACGGTCAGCACCTCGAACACATAGGCGAACGCCTGCATGCGAGCCTGCCCACCGCGCGGGCTGTCCACGAGCAGGACGTACTCGCTTTCGAGTACCGAGTCGGCATCGACGAAATCCAAACCGTGCTTTCTCAGGTTGACCGCACGCTTGGCTTCATCCCCACTCGTAGATCATCGGAATTATTGTATATTGGTATATACAATTCGGCAAGCCCCATCGGAGATCGATCATGCCCCGGACGGGGTCCGCTCCGCTCGATCGCCCGGCGCCGGCGCCGCGCCCGGCTCGCCGCGCTCACGCCGCGCGGTGCGCCTGCGCCTGCTGCGCCCGGTGTACGCGGAAGGCGTCGCGGATCTGCACACGCAGATCGTCGTCGTCCCACGGTTTGGTGAGGAATTTGTAGATCGCGCCCTGGTTGATCGCCTCGGTCACGGCGCCGAGATCGGTGTAGCCGCTCAGCACCATGCGCACCGTGCGCGGATGCATGTCCTTGACCTTGCGCAGCAGCTCGGTGCCGGTGGCGCCGGGCATGCGCTGATCCGAGACGACGACGCCGACCTCCTCGCGCGCGAGGAGGTTCATGGCGTCCTCGGCGGAAGTGGCGGTGAGGATGCGATAGCCGTCGCGACGCAACGCCCGGGTGAGCGCATTGAGCACGTTCGGCTCGTCGTCCACCAGCAGCAGCGCCTGCGCGTCCTGCTCCTGCGCGGCGGCGTCGTGCATCAGATAGCGGTGACGCAGCAGGTCCAGCGCCTGGCTCGCCGACACCGCCTTGCTGAAGTAGAAACCCTGGAACGTGTCGCAGTTGTTGCGCCGCAGGTAGCCGACCTCGGCGCCGGTCTCCACGCCCTCGGCGGTCACCTGCATGCCGAGCTGGTGGCCGAGCTCGATGATGGCGCGGCAGATGCCGGCGGCGCCGGCGTCGGTGGTCACATCGCGCACGAAGGACTGGTCGATCTTGAGGCTGTCGATCGGAAAACGCCGCAGGTAGTTGAGGCTGGAATAGCCGGTGCCGAAATCGTCCAGCGCCAGCCGCACGCCGAGCGCCTTCAGCGCGCGCACGGTGCCGATCATGCGCTCGGCGTTGTCCAGCAGCGCGCTTTCGGTCAGTTCGAGTTCGAGATGCGCCGGCGGCAGACGATGCCGCTCGAGCGCGGCGCGCACGTCGCCGAGGAATTCCGGCCGTTGCAGTTGCAGCGGCGAGACGTTGACGGCGATGGTGAAATCGTGCGCGCCGGCGTCCAGCCACTGGCGCGCCTGGCGGCAGGCGGTGTCGAGCGCGTAGCGGCCGAGATCGATGGCGAGACCGAGTTCCTCCGCGGCCCGGACGAACTGCTGCGGCATGACGAAGCCGAGATCCGGATCCTGCCAGCGCAGCAACGCCTCGAAACCGCGCACCTGCCAGCTCAGCGCGCTGATCTGCGGCTGGTACTGCACCACCAGGTGCCCCTCGCCGATCGCCGCGCGCAGGCGCGTGCCCAGCGCCTGGCGCACGCGCAATTCCTCGTTGCGGTCGGTCGAGAACACATCGACGCTGTTGCGTCCCTCGCGCTTGGCGCGGCTCACCGCCGCCTCGGCCTGGCGCAGCAGCTCCTGCGGGCTCGCGCCATGGTCCGGGAAGCAGCTCGCGCCGACGCTGCAGGTGAGATAGATGCGTTCCTCGCCGAACTGCATCGGTTCGGCGATCGCGCCGCGCACGCGCTCGGCCAGCGCGAACGGATCGTGGCGGCGTGCGACATCGAACGCGATCACGGCGAATTCGTCGCCGGCCACGTGCGCCACGCGGCCGTCGGTGCCGACCAGTTCCGTCAGCCGGCCGGCGACGGTGCGCAGCACTTCGTCGCCGAGCGTCCGGCCGCGGGTCTCGTTGATGGCCTGGAAATAGTCGAGATCCACGTACAGCACGATGACGCGGCCGTGGTTCGCCGTCGCCGCGGCGAGCGCGGTCTGCAGATAGTCCTCGACGCAGGCGAAGCGCGGCAGCCCGGTGACGAGGTCGTGGCTGAGATGGTAGTTGAGCTCGGCCATCACCCGCTTGCGCTCGGTGATGTCCATCATCACGCCGATCATGCGCACCGGCTCGCCGCGCTCGTTGCGCATCACGCAGGCGCGGTCGTAGATGTCGAGGTAGCGGCCGTCGCGATGACGGAAGCGGTATTCGTCGCTCCAGGTCGTGACGCCGGAGGCCAGCGCCGCATCCAGCCCGCAGCGCACCCGCACCCGATCGTCGGGATGGATGCCCCAGAACGCGCCGCCCCTGGCGAGCGTGGCGCGGTCGTAGCCGAGCAGCGTGGTCATGTTCTCGTTCCACCAGCGTTCGTCGGTGACGAGATCCCAGTCCCAGACGATGTCGCTGGTGGCGCGCGCGACCAGCTCGAAGCGTTCGTTGCTCTGGCGCAGCGCGCGTTCGGCGGCGAGCCGTGCGGTGACGTCGTGCGCCAGCACCAGCTTGGCGCGGCGGCCGTCGAAATCGACCAGGTGCGAAGTGATCTCGACCTCGATCGGCGTGCCGTCCTTGCGGCGATGGCGCCAGGTGCCAGCTTCCTCGTGGCCGGCGCCGCGATGCTCTCGCAGGTTCGTCTCCAACCGGCCGAGATCCCCCGCGGGCCGGATGT
The DNA here is from genome assembly GCA_021325475.1 of Rhodanobacteraceae bacterium. Taxonomy (GTDB): domain Bacteria; phylum Pseudomonadota; class Gammaproteobacteria; order Xanthomonadales; family Rhodanobacteraceae; genus Rudaea. The sequence goes on from JAJPHA010000124.1 coordinate 6,636, forward strand.
CGCGAATGGTCATGGCGAGGAATTCCTCGCGGGTGAAGCCGTACTGCCGGATCGCCGCCTGATTGACCGCGAGGAAGGCCAGGGTGTCGAGGTCGTACACCCACATCGGCAGCGGGTTCAGGTCGAACAGGTTCTGGTACAGCTCGCGATTCGCGGCGACCGCGCGCTCGGCGCGCTTGACCTCGGTGAGATCGCGCGCCACGGCGACGACGTACCAGCGGCCGGCGGTTTGCAGCGGGTTGCGGCTGATCTGCACCGGCACGCGCGTGCCGTCCTTGCGGATCAGCTCGGTTTCCCGCACGTCCCAGTGGGCACCCGCGGCGATCAGTGCGCGATAGCGCGCCTGGATCTCGGCGCGCGAGTGCGGGCTGATGTCGGCCGGACCGAGTTCGAGCAGTTCGGCGCGCGCGTAGCCGAGCCGACTCGTGGCGGTGTCGTTGACGTCGACGAAGCGCACCGTCTCGACATCGATCACGAAGATCGCGTCGCTGCTCGCGTCCACCGCCGCGCGCAGGCGCAACAACTCGTCGTGACCGTAGCCGCCGCCCGACCCGGCTGCGCCGGATTCGACGGGGAAACGAAGAATGCTCGCCATGACTTCGGAACGATCGGAAACCTTGTCCAGCTTCTGGGTCATTCAAGTTTCATTCCAACGCGGCGATCAGTCGCTCGCGATCAGGCGCGTGCCGCACCGGGTAGGGCGATCCTGCCCGAAATCCCCGCGCAGGACAGTACGTAGTCGCACGTATTCCACGGCTCCGCGGAACCCGGCCCGCCGCGCGCCGACGGCGCGGTGAGCGGACCGCCGGGAGGGGGGCTTGCAAACGGCCCGCTATCCTGCAATCGTTGGATGCCATCGGCGCACGCGGTCTGGTTTCTCGTCGCACAGACGGTACCCCCGGCGCGCAGGGAAGGGATACAGGGGAAGCATGCGTCGCCAGCAGAAGATCGTCCTGTTCGCCACGCTCGCGGGGGTGCTCGGCGCGATCGTGCTGTTCGTCGGCATCGCCTGGCTGCTGTGGGCGCAATTCGTCGCCGCGGAACAGAACGCCGCCGGCGGCTTGGCCGCCGCGCTCGGCCAGGCCACCGAACGCGTCATCGTCAATGCGCGCGACACGCTCGCCCGGCTCAACGAGCTCACGACGACGCCGTGTTCTCCGGAACATCGCGCGGCGATGCGCGAAGCGGCGATCGCGCGCCCGTACGTGCGCAGCGTGGGCTATTGGCGGGCCGCCGAGCGGTTGTGCGACGTCGGCTTCCTGCCCGAGAGCGGACTCAAGCCGCCGCGCGCGGACCGCATCTACGACAACGGCCTGATCGCGTGGTGGCCGAGCCCGCGCACCGAATCCGGCGGCGTGCAACTGTTCCTGTTGCGCTACGGCGATCACGACCTCGCCATCGACCCGCGCCAGTTGCTCAGCCTCGACGAGTGGCGCAATCGCCAGGCCGTGCTGTACGTGGAAGGCCTGCGCATGGCGGCGGTGCCGGGGGACGTCGAGCTGCCCGCGCCCGGCACCCTGCCGCAAGGCGTGACCATCGACCGCGACCACGGCCGGGTGCTCTCGCATTTCACCCACAGCGAGCTCATCCCGATCGACGTCGTCGCTGCCGAACCGATCGAGAGCCTCGTGAGCCGCCACACCGGCGTGCTCGCCGGTGGCGCCGGCGCGGCGCTGGCGCTGATCGGCGCCTGGCTGTTCGTGGTGCTGCGCGTGTCGCGACGCGAACTGTCGATGGCCAGCGAACTGCGCATCGCGCTGGCGAACAACCGCCTCAGCGTCGCCTACCAGCCGGTGATCGAGCTCGCCAGCGGCCGCTGCGTCGGCGCCGAGGCGCTGGTGCGCTGGACCCGCGAGGACGGCCAGGTCGTCAGTCCGGCGGTGTTCGTGCCGGTCGCCGAGCAGGCCGGCCTGATCCAGGATCTCACCGTCGCCGTGATGCGCATGGCGGTGCGCGATCTCGCTGCGCTGTCCGGCGAGTTCGACGACATCAGCATCAACGTCAATCTTTCGCCCGAGGATCTGCGCAACGATCGCGTCGATCGCGAGCTGCACCGCGCGCTCGAGGCCGCCGGCCTGCCGCCCAAGGCGATCAAGCTCGAGATCACCGAGCGCGCCCTGCTCAACACCGAGCTGTCGCGTTCCATGATCCGCCATTTCCGCCTGCGCGGCCACTCCATCGCGGTGGACGATTTCGGCACCGGCTATTCGAGCCTTTCCTATCTGCAATCCTTCGAACTGGACTTCCTCAAGATCGACAAATCCTTCGTCGACGCCATCGGCACCGGCGCGGCGACCAGCCAGGTGATCGTGCACGTGATCGAGATGGCCAAATCGCTCGGCCTCGACACCGTCGCCGAGGGTGTGGAAACGCGCGAACAGGCCGACTGGCTGCGCGCGCGCGGCGTGCCGTTCGCCCAAGGGTATCTGTTCAGCAAACCGCTCGCCTATGACGCCTACCTCGAATTCCTGCGCACCAACCGCCGCACCGCGTGACGCGGCGCGCCGCCCGTCCGTTGCAGCGCATGCCGCTGTATTGCTCGCCATCCTGCTCGCCGCCTGCACGCAGTCGCCGCCGAAGCCGCCGCCGGCACCGCCGCCGCCGGCCAAGCCGGCAGCGGCGACACCCGCCAAGCCGGCGGCCGCGACGCCGACGCCGCCCCGCGCCGACGAGCCGCGCCGCATCGACGCCGAGAACTTCGCCCGCGAGCGCGACCGCCTGGCGGCGACCCTCGGCCGCGACGAACGCGCCGCGCTGGCCGATACCGAGGTCGGCTACTACATGGACGTGTTGCAGGGGCGTCTGTTGCAGCGCGCCGGCGATCGTCTGACGGTGACGCGCGAGTCCGATCGCCTCATCGTCGCGCTCAACGGCGCGTTCGAATCCGCCGGCGACCGCTGCCAGCCGGCCCGCCCGCTCGGCGAGGCACTGCAAGCGCTGGCGAAGGTGCTCGCCGAGTTCGACAAGACCCTGGTCGCGCTGCGCGTGGAAGCCGACGTGCGCGGCGCGGCGCTCGATCCGGTGCAGGCGCACCGCTACGCCGTCGCCGCGGCGCGCAGTCTGGAGCAGGCCGGCGTCGCCGGCCGGCGCCTGGCCGTCGTCGAACGCGGCGCCGCGGCCAAGGCACCCGCCTCCGCCGGCGCCGCAACCACGACCGCGCACGTCGAAGTGGACATCGACCCGATCCGCCGCCGCGCCGGGAACTGAGCGGCGCCGGATCGGGCATTACGGCAATTCCTTCGATTCGGGTGCGCGCTCGAGCCGGATCGCGTCGGCCGCGGGCACGGTGACGGCCGCCGCGCCGGCCTGGCGGAGCGCCGCGTTGAGCCGCGCGAGTTCGCCCTGCTTGACCTTGTCCCAGCGCGCCAGCGCGCGCTCGAGCCGCGCCTCGGTTGCGGCGAGCACCGCGCGCTGCGGCGCGGTCGGCGCGCGATCGCTGCCCTCGACGTCGGCGGCGAGCGTGGCGAGCAATTCGCCGATCGCATCGAGATTCTCGCTGCGTTCGCCGCTGCCGGAACGCAGCGGCTTGCTCGCTTCGCGCAGCTGCACGAGCGCCGCGGCGACCGGCCCGGCCGGCGTGTGCTGCTCGATCGCCGTGAGCTGATCCTCGACGGCCTTGAGTTCGCCGACGCCGACATAGTCGCGTTCGAGGGCGCGGTCGAGCTCGGTCGCGAAGGCGCGCGCTGCGGCGAGTGCCTGCGCATCGAGCGGCACGCGCGGATCGGCCAGGACCGTGAGCGTGGCGCGCACCTCGCTGCCGTCGACGCCGAGCGACAAAGTATACTCGCCGGGCGGTACCAGCATGCCTTCCGGCACGATCGGCGTGCCCTCGCCGTAGACCGCGGCGATGCTGTAGTCGTAGTGCGCCGCACGCGGCCGCGGCCCGCGCAGGTTCCAGACGAAGCGGTGCGCGCCGGCGTCGGTGGCGAGCGCCGCCGGCGTGCCGATCCAGCTCTCGGCGAAATAGCGTTCGGCGGCGGGCGGCGCCTCCGGCGCGTCGCTGGCGAAGCGACGCACCAGCGTGCCCGACTTGTCGCGCACTTCGAGCGTGATCCGCTGCGCCGCGTGCGGCAGCCAGTAGTCGATGATCGCGCCGGTCGGCGGATTCCGGCCGAGCGCGCTGTCGGCCGGCGGCGGCGTGTCCTTGTTCTGGCTGCCGCGCACGCGTACCGCCGGCGCCGGATCGAACAGCACCGGCGCATCGGCCGCCGCCACGCGCGCGTGCTGGCGCAGCGGCGTCACGTCGTCCAGCACCCAGATCGCGCGCCCTTGCGTCGCGGCGATGAGATCGTCGCCGTGCACCAAGAGATCGCGCACCCACGCCGGCGGCAGATTGCGCTGCAACGACTGCCAGTGGTCGCCGTCGTCGAAGGAGACGAACACGCCGCGATCGGTGCCCGCGTACAACAATCCGCTTTTCACCGGATCGGCGCGGACCACGTCGACGAACGACTCGGCCGGCAGTCCGGCGTCGATCTCGGTCCAGCTCACGCCGTCGTCGCGGCTGCGCAATACGCGCGGGCGGGAATCGTCCTGGCGGTGATTGTCGACCGCGATGTAGACGCTGCCCGGCGTCGGCGCCGAGACCTCCACGCTCGCAATCTTGGCCCAGGCCGGCACGAGCTTGCGCGGCGTCACGTCGTCCCAGTGCGCGCCACCGTCGCGGGTGCGGCGGATCAGGCCGTCGTCGGTGCCGATCCAGATCTCGTCGTTGCCGCGCGGCGACAGGCCGATCGACCAGATCACACCGTAGCCGCAGGCGCGCGCGGCGGCAGGCGCGAGCTCGCCCTCGCAATGCGCCGCCTGCGCCGACTTCGCCGAGAGATCCGGACTGATGGCGGTCCAGCTCGCGCCATGATCGAGCGAGCGGAACAGCACCTGCGCGCCCTGATAGAGTGGAAAAGGCGGCAAAGTGGAAATTGCGATCGGCGTGATCCAGCTGTAGCGATAGGTGAACTCGGTCGGTCGCTGGCCGTAGCTCGACACCGGCCACGGCGTGACGTTCTGCACCTCGCCGGTGCGCGCGTCCCAGCGCGACAGGCGCCCGCCGAGGCCGGAGCCGTAGACGATGTCCGGATCGGCCGGATCGGGGATGTCGTAATCGCGCTCGTCGCCGCCGACCGGATGCCAGTCGCGCGGGCCGAGCGCGCCGTAGTCGCTGCGGCTGGCGATGCCCACCGTGCCGGAGTCCTGCTGGCCGGAATAGATCCAGTACGGGAAGCGCCGGTCCGCGGCGAGATGGTAGAACTGGCCGGTCGGCTGGTTGTACCAGTCGCTCCAGGTCCGGCCGCCGTTGACGCTGACCACCGTGCCCTGGTCGCTCGCCACGACCATGTGGTCGGGATGGCGCGGGTTGATCCACATCTGATGGTAATCGTCGCCGCCCGGCGCGCCCTTGAAGATCGTGCAGCGTGCGCCGCCCTGATCGCAGCGGAAGATCGAACGATTCATCACGTAGACGACGTCGGCGTCGTCCGGCGCGATGGCGAGACTGGCGAAGTAACCGTTCGCCAGCGCCTTGTCCGGATTCACCCGCTGCCAGTGCGCGCCGCCGTCGTCGGAGCGGTACAGCCCGCCCGCCTGCTCGGACGCCACCGCCGCGTACACGCGCGTGGCGCCGCCGACGTGCGCCGCGGCGAGGCCGATGCGACCGAGCTTGCCGGCCGGCCAGCCGCCGCCACGCAGGCGCGTCCAGCTCCGGCCGCCGTCGGTGGATTTGTATACGCCGCTCTGCGCACCCTCCTCGGACATGAAATAGTGCAGCCACGGCCAATAGCGCTGCTGCCACACCGAGGCGAACACGACCTCCGGATCCGCCGGATCGCCGGCGAGATCGACCGCGCCGGTGGTCTCGTCCACGAACAGGGTGCGCGTCCAGCTCGCGCCGCCGTCGGTGGTGCGGAACACGCCGCGCTCCGGATTCGGCCCGAAGGCGTGGCCGAAGGCCGCGGCGAGCACCGTGTTCGGATCGCGCGGATCGACCCGCAGCGCGCCGATCGCGCGCGTCGCGGCGAGGCCGACATGCCGCCAACTGCGGCCGCCGTCGGTGGATTTGTATACGCCGTCGCCGGAGGCGATGTCGTAGCGCGAGGTCACCTGGCCGGTGCCGACGTAGATCACGTTGGCATCGCCCGGCGCGATCGCCAGCGCGCCGATGTTCGCCGCATTCGCCGCATCGAAGATCGGCTGCCAGGTGGCGCCGGCATCGGTGCTCCGCCACACGCCGCCACCGGCCGCGCCGAAATAGAACGTGTCCGGCCGGTCGGGGATGCCCTGCACCGCCGTGCTCCAGCCGCCGCGGAACGGGCCGAGCAGGCGCCATTGCAGGCCGGCGGCGACGTCGTCGGCCGGGGTGGCGGCGGTCGCGCCGCCGCACAGCGCGGCCAGCATCAAACCTACCTTGAGCGATCGCACCACGGTACCGCTTCGCATGCACAGGCCCTCGCAAAAAAAAGTCCGCACACTTTACGCGAAACCGGCGCGCCGAGGCGACTGCAGGAAGTTGGGTGCGCGGCTCACGTGTGCCGCGCCGCAGGCTCAGGCCGCGGCGTCGGCCAGCACGCGGTCGCCGCAGTCGAGCGCGGCCGTGCCGCTGCGCGCGAGTTCGAGGATCTCGGCGACCGCGGCGAGCTCGACGAGGAAGGCGTCGATCTCGGCGCCGCGACCGGCGAACTGCACGGTGCGCGTGTGCTCGCTCTCGTCGAGCAACACGGCGCGCGGATGGCGCCGCACGCAGGCGGCGATGCGCGGCGCCTGTCCCGGCACGGCGCGCAGCTTGACGATCAGCAGCTCGCATTCGAGATGCTCGCGGCCGGTCAGATCGGCGATCTCGATCACTTCGACGAGCTTGCGCGATTGCTTGATGATCTGGTCGATCACGCCATCGTCGCCGTGCGTGACCAGCGTCAGGCGCGACTGCGCCGGATCATGCGTTGCCGCGACGGTGAGCGAATCGATGTTGTAGCCGCGCGCCGCGAACAAGCCCGCTACCCGCGCCAGCGCGCCGGCTTCGTTCTGCAGCAGGATGGAGAGGATGCGGCGCATGGTTCGAGGGTTGGTGTGTGGATGTTGGGAGGGAGTGAGCGGTGAGTGGGAAATGGGAAATCGGAAATGGGAAGAGTCGTGACCCTCAGCCCTCAGAACATCCCGACATCCTCCGTCTCCTCGCCGATCGCCGAAGCGTGCCGCGACGGGATGTGCTCGCCGGTGATCATCTGCGCGTAGCTCATGCCGGGGCCGACCATCGGGTACACGCCCGCGTCCGGATCGATCATCGCCTCGAGGAACGCCGGGCCGGGGAACGCGAGGAACTCGGCGACGGTGCGCGCCAGCTCGTCCGGTTGGTCGATGCGCCGCGCCCATTCGAAGCCGTCGGCCTGCGCGGCCTTGACGAAGTCCTTCTTGTGCAGGCTCTTGTCGCTGGCGGCGAAGCGTCCGGCAAAGAACAGTCTTTGCCACTGCCGCACCATGCCGTCGCCCTGGTTGTTGAGCACGACGATCTTGATCGGCAGGCCGTAGGTGGTGACGGTCTCGAGCTCGCCCAGGTTCATGCGGATGCTGGCGTCGCCGTCGATGTCGATCACCAGCGCATCGGGCCGTGCGAATTGCGCGCCGATCGCCGCGGGCAGGCCGAAGCCCATCGTGCCCATCGAGCCCGAGGTCAGCCACAAACGCGGCGCGCGGAAGTCGAAGTATTGCGCCGCCCACATCTGGTGCTGGCCCACGCCGGTGCTGATCACGGCGCGTCCGCGCGTGTGCCGGTTGATCGCCTCGATCACCGCCTGCGGCTGGATCCGCGCGGCGTCGCGCGCATAGTTCATCGCGTGGCGGCGCTTGAGCTCGGCGATGTGCGCGTGCCAGGCAGCGTAGCGCGCCTTGCCGAAGCTGCGCTCGAGGCCGTGCGCACGCAGGCGTTCGAGGGCGCGCGCGAGGTCGCCGAGGTGATGCCAGTCGGCACGCTTGACCTTGTGGATCTCGGCCGGATCGACGTCGAGATGCGCGATGGTCTTCGCGCGCGCGGCGAACTTGTGCGGCACGCCGACCACGCGGTCGTCGAAACGCGCCCCGACCGCGAGCAGGAAATCGCAGTCTTCCACGGCGTAGTTCGCATACGCGGTGCCGTGCATGCCGAGCATGTGCAGCGCCAGCGGCTCGGTCGTGTCGCAGGCGCCGAGGCCCATCAGCGTGGTCGCGACCGGCAGGCCGAACGCATGCGCGAAGTCGCGCAACGCGCGCGAGGCGTCCGCGGCGATCACGCCGCCGCCGGCATAGATCACCGGCCGCTCAGCGCGACCGAGCAGATCGAAGAACCGCGCGCAGGCCGCGGCGTCGAGCGTCGCCGCCGCCATCGCGCGCAGTCGCGCGCGGTAGCCCGGCACCGGCAGGGTGCACGCACCGTCGAACGCCAGCGTCGCATTCTGGATGTCCTTCGGGATATCGACCACCACCGGCCCCGGCCGGCCGCTGCGCGCGATCTCGAACGCGGTACGCAGCGTCGCCTCGAGCCGGGCCGCCTCGGTCACCAGGAACGCGTGCTTGGCGCAGGCGGCCATGATGTTGCTGACCGGCGCTTCCTGGAACGCGTCGGTGCCGATCGCCGCGGTCGGTACCTGGCCGCAGATCACGACAGCGGGATCGAATCGGCCATGGCGTCGCGCACCGGCGTGACCGTGTTGGTCGCGCCGGGACCGGACGTCACCAACGCCACGCCGACCTTGCCCGAGGCGCGCGCATAGCCTTGCGCCATGAAGCCTGCGCCCTGCTCGTTGGCCGGCACGATCAGCGGCAGCGCTTCGCGTCCGTCCTCGCGCCGGTGCCGCGCGTTGTAGCGGAACACGGCGTCGTACACCGGCAGGATGGCACCGCCGGAATAGCCGAACACCACCTCGACGCCTTCGTCGATGAGTACCTGCACCACGACCTCGGCACCGGACATGCGCTCGCCGGCGAGCGGGCGCGCGGTGGTGCCGGTGATCGGTTGCCGTTGTGCGTTCATGCGTGATCCTTCTTCGATGCGTTAGCCGCTGTCCCTCCGGGAGAGGGGTTGGGGTGAGGGTTCGGTTATCGGAAACCCTCCCTGGAGTTCACCTCCAGTCGGCGTCCCTGCCTCCTCCTCAGTTGCTGCACGCGATGCCTTTCATGGCATCACGTAGGCGCAGCAACTTCGACCTCATCCGGCGCTTCGCGCCACCTTCTCCCG
>JAJPHA010000081.1 GCA_021325475.1 Rhodanobacteraceae bacterium
AAGCGCGTCACCGGCATCGGCGGCATATTCTTCAAATCGGCGGACCCCAAACGCCTCGGCGCCTGGTATCGGGATCACCTCGGCCTGGAGGTGAGCGACTGGGGCGGAGCCATCTTCGAGTGGGGCGGCCCGGACAGCCCGCCGGGCATGACCCTCTGGACGCCGTTCGCTCAGGACACGAAGAAAATGGAGCCGAGCTCCGCGCCGTTCATGATCAACTTCCGCGTGGCGGATCTGGACGCGCTGCTCGCCGCGTTGCGCAGCGAAGGGTGCCACGTCATCGACCGGACCGAGCGCTCGAAATTCGGCAAGTTCGGCTGGGTGATCGACCCCGAGGGCAACAAGGTGGAGTTGTGGGAACCGCCGCCGGGTGAGTAGCACCAAGCAACGTCTGATGCCCCCCCACGTTCCTGTCTGTGGCATGATTCCGCCTCGCGCGTCGAGCCAAACGGAGACGAAGCATGCTCTACCAAGGAAGCTGTCATTGCGGCCGCATCGCGTTCCAGGTCGAAGGCACGCTCGCCGGCGCGATGTCGTGCAATTGCTCGCTTTGCCAGCGCAAGGGCGCTCTGCTGTGGTTCGTTCCGCGCGAACACGTGCGGTTCCTCACGCCCGAGCACGAGGCGAGCACCTACACGTTCAACAAGCACGTCATCAAGCATCGGTTTTGTCCCGAGTGCGGCATCCACCCGTACAGCGAGGGCACGGACCGCAACGGCAATGCCATGATCGCCATCAACATCCGTTGTCTCGAAGGTATCGAACCGGAGACGATTCCGGTCTCGAAATTCGACGGCCGCTCGCTCTGAAGACGGCCATGCCCGGCTCGCCATCGAGCGGACGCCTCCCGGCGGTTCGCGCACGGCGCCGCGGCGTGACGAGACACGATTTGCGGCGAGGCATCCGCAAGCATCAAGCCCGCCCCGCCGGCAGGATCAGCATCGCATCGCCGTAGGAGAAGAAGCGATAACGCTGCGCCACCGCGTGCCGGTAGGCGGCGAGCATCAGCTCGCGCCCGGCGAAGGCCGAGACCAGCATCAGCAGCGTCGATTCGGGCAGGTGGAAATTCGTGATCAGCGCATCGATGCTGGCGATGCGGTAGCCGGGGAAGATGAAGATCTGGGTCTCGCCCGCGAACGGCCGCACCTCGCCGTCCTGCAACGCCGACTCGAGCGCGCGCACGACGGTGGTGCCGACTGCGACGACCCGTCCGCCGCGCGCACGGGCGGCGCGGATCTTCTCGACCAGTTCGGCGCCGACATTCAGCCACTCGCGGTGCATGACGTGGTCTTCCACACGCTCGCTGCGCAGCGGCTGGAACGTGCCGGCGCCGACGTGCAGGGTGACATAGCCGAACTCGATGCCCCGCGCGCGCAGCGCTTCCAGCAGCGGCGCGTCGAAGTGCAGTCCGGCGGTCGGCGCCGCCACCGCGCCGGGCGCGCGTGCGTAGATCGTCTGGTAACGCTCCGCATCGGCCACCTCGGCCGGGCGCGTGATGTAGGGCGGCAGCGGCATGTGGCCGAGGCGCAGCAGCAGCTTCTCCAGCGGCTCCGGGCCGTCGTACTGCAAAGTATAAAATTCCCCTTCGCGCCCGGTGACGCGGAGTGCGCTGCCGTCCTCCAGGCGGATCGCGCTGCCCGGCTTCGGCGGCTTGCTCACGCCGAGCTGCGCGCGTGCGGTGTGCGTGCCGGTCAGGCGTTCGATCAGGATCTCGACCGCGCCGCCGGTTTGCTTGCGCCCGTAGAGCCGCGCCGGCAGGACGCGCGTGTCGTTGAACACGAGCAAGTCGCCCGGCCGCAGGTAGTCGCCGAGATCGCGGAACCAGCGATCGACGAACGTCTGCGCCGGCACGTCGACGACCAGCAGCCGGCTCGCCGAACGTTCGGGCAGCGGTTCCTGCGCGATCAGCTCGGGCGGCAGGTCGTAGTGGAAGTCGGATTTTTTCAAAGACGGTGAGCGGTGAGCGGTGAGCGGTGAGCGTAAGCTGGTCGCGCACGCTGTCAAGCGCTTTCCGCTCACCGCGCGCGCCAGCCCGTTCACGCTTGGCCGTCGCTCACAACCATCCCTTCTGCCGCGCGAGTCGATACGCCTCGATGCGGTTGCCGACGCCGAGTTTGCCGATCGCCTCGGACAGATAGTTGCGCACGGTGCCCTGCGACAGGTGCAGGCGCTCGGCGATTTCCGCGGCGGACAGGCCCTCGCCCGCCAGGCGCAGCACCTGACGCTCGCGGTCGTTGAGCGGATCGTCGCCGGACCAGGCTTCGAGCGCGAGCTCGGGATCGATCGCGCGTCCGCCGCGATGCACCTTGCGCAGCGCCTCGGCGAGCTGCTCGGCCGGCGCATCCTTGAGCAGATAGCCGCTCACCCCGGCATCGAGCGCGCGGCGCAGGAAGCCGGGACGCGCGAACGTGGTCAGGATCACCACCTTGCACGGCGCGCCGCGTTCGCGCACACGCTGCGCGAGTTCGAGACCGGTCATGCGCGGCATCTCGATGTCGGTGACGACCACGTCCGGCCGCTCGCGCTCGATCAGGGTCCACGCCTCCTCGCCGTCGGCGGCGGTGCCGATCACGTCGAGATCGGATTCGAGCCGGAGCAGCGCCGACAACGCGCCGCGCACCATCGCCTGGTCTTCGGCGAGCAGGACGCGGATCATGCAGCGCGGCGGGCGCGGACGGTCATGCTCCGAGCGTGCGGTGCGCGTCGGCCGATGTCAACCGACGCCGCTCGGCACCCGGTTCAACGCGAGCGTCTGCGCCGGCATCGGCGGCAACGGCAGGGTGACGCGCAAGCGCGTGCCGCGGCCGCGCTCGGACTCGATCCGAAGCTCCGCGCCGATCGCGGCGAGCCGCTCGCGCATGCCGGTCAAGCCGTTGCCCGGCACGATCGCGCCGCCGCGGCCGTCGTCCTCGACGCGCAGCACGAGCTGGCCGTCGGCGGCGTCCAGGCGCACGATTACGCGGTGCGCTGCGGCGTGACGCTGCGCGTTGGTGGCGGCTTCGCGCAGCGTCATCGCCAGCGCGGTCTCCACCTCGACCGGCAACGCCACGTCGGCCAGCGCGTACTGGAACGCCACGCCGTGCGATTCGAGCAGCAGTTTCGCGGCGGCAAGCTCGGCGGCGAGGCCGGCTGCGCGGATGCCGGTGACCGCGCGCCGCACCTGGGCGAGCGCCTCGCGCGCCACGCGCTCGACTTCGGCGATCTCGCGCTTGGCCGCGGCCGGATCGCGCTCGAACAGCTTGTGCGCGAGCTCGGACTTGAGCGTGATCAGCGACAGCGTGTGGCCGAGCAGATCGTGCAGATCGCGACCGATGCGTTCGCGTTCGGCGAGCGCGGCGAGGCGCCGCACCTCGTCGTGGCTGAGCTTGAGCTCGGCGTCGCGCTCCCACTTGCGCAGGAAATTGAGATTCATCACCGCGATCGCGAGACTGATCACGACCACGTCGATCAGGTACACGGCGGGAAAGCCGAGCGCCAGCCATTCGGCCGTGTACAGGCCGAGCAACAGGGCGACGTTGCGCAGCACCTGGCGCGTGCCGCCGAGAAAGGCGAGGAACGACGAGGCGTAGACCAGATAGTTCTGCGCGCCGCCGTTGAACGGCGTCAACGCGAACCCGAGCGCGGCGATGCCGAGCACGCTCCAGACGATCTGCCGGCGATCGCGGTAGTAGGCGCGGAAGTACAACCACAGGAACACCGGATAGCTTGCCAGGGTCGGCCACAGCCAGTGCGGAAACGCGCCGGCGGCGTCGTACAGCGGCACCGCGAACAGGAAAAACGTCCACACCAGCATCAGCGCCGGATACCAGTTCATTTCGCGCCGCCCGCCGCCGCGTGTGTCGCGCACGGCGATCAGCGAATTGTCCGAGGCGGTGAAGAAATGACGCAACACGGCGGGCTCGGCGGCGCGGAAATTCAGGGAGCGGCACCAAAAGCATAGCCGGTTCGCGCGACCGATGCCGGCGCGTGACCGCCGGCGAGCGCGACCAGCGCCAGCCACGATGCCAACAGCACGGCGCGAAAATACACGCTGCGCAGGGATGCCATGGCCCTCACTCCGCCCGCGCCAGCCGGCGCCGCGCGATCGCGAAGCACGCGGCGGTGAAGGCGACGAGCGCCAGGATGTGCCACGGAACGCTGCCGGACGACGACCCCTGTCCGATCACGCCCAGGGCGAGCTCGGCGAGATGATACGCCGGCCACAGCGGCGCGATCTGCGACAGCACGCCGGGCAGCATCGACAGCGGTATCCACAAGCCGGACAGGAAGGCCATCGGCAGATAGATGAAATTGACGATCGCCGGCGCCGCCGCGGCGTTCGCGCGACTGCCGATGACAAGACCGAGCGCGCAGAACGGCAAAACGCCGAACGCCGCGATCGCACCGAGCAGCAGCCACTGCGCGAGCGCCAGGCGCACGCCGCCGAGCGCCGCCGCCATCGCGGCGAGCGCCGCATAAATGATGCCCGCAAACAGCGCCGCCATGGCCATCTTCGCCAACAGGTAGGCGCCGGGCGGCATCGGCGCCACGCGCTTGAGCGACAACCAGCCGCGCTCGCGTTCGACGGCCACGCCGACGCCGAAGCCGAACAGTCCCGGCGCCATCACGCCGAACACGCTGTAGGTGGCGAACAGATACTGCGCGGCATCGTGGTTGCCGCGATTGAGCAGCAGGCCGAACAGCAGATAGAACATCGGCGGGAACAACAGCGTCGGCACGGCGAACGCGGGCGTGCGCAGCACGCGCAGAAATTCGAAGTGGGCCTCGAGCAGATAGCTGGCGAGGACGGCGCCATTGGAAAACGGCTTCTCGGACGATGCGGCGATGGTGTTCATCAGGCGGCCTCACGGGTGATTTCGACAAACGCCTCGGCGAGGCCGGCGCGGCGCACCTCGAGCTCGCCGAGCCCGGCGTCCTCGGCGAGCAGCCGGCGCACGACGGCCTCCGCGGCGTCGGTGACGATCTCGAGTCGCCCACCTTCGCACGCGACGCTGCGCACCTCGGGCCAGGCGGCGATCGCCTCGCGCGCCAGGCGCGACACGCAGCCGATGCGCCGCTGCGCCACGCGCGCGCGGATCTGCGCCACGCTGCCCTCCGCCACGATGCGGCCGCGCATCAGCACGTTGACGCGATCGGCGAGCGCCTCGGCCTCCTCGAGATAGTGCGTGGTGAGCACGATCGCGCAACCTTCGCCGACCAGGGCTCGTATCGTTTTCCACAATGCCGCGCGCCCCTCGACGTCGAGGCCGGTGGTCGGCTCGTCGAGGAACAGGATCTCGGCACGGCCGGCGAGCGCGAGCGCGAACTGCACGCGCCGCTGCTGACCGCCGGAGAGCCTGCCGTAGCGGCACCGGAGCAGATCGCCCACGCCGGCCAGTTCTACCGTATCGGCGACGGTGCGCGGCCACGGATAGTAGCTGCGGAACAGCGTGATGAGTTCGCCGACGGTCAGCGTCTCCGGCACGCCCGCGGTTTGCAGCATCGCGCCGATGCGGCGACGCGCCGCGAGCGCGTTCGGCGCCTCGCCGAACAGGGTCGCACGACCGGCATCGGGCTGCAGCAGACCGAGCAGGAGGGAAATCGCGGTCGTCTTGCCCGCGCCGTTCGGCCCCAACACCGCCAGCACCTCGCCGCGACGGACCTCGAGATCCACCCGATCCAGCGCCTGCACCTGACCGTAGCGCTTGCCCGCCTGCTCCAGCCTCGCCACCACTTCGCTCGTCATTGCCTGCACCTCCTCGATGTTGCGCAGACTAGCCGCGCCGGGCGGCGTGGCGCAGTCGCGCCCATCACGACTTCGGCATGACATCCGTCAGGCAAGGTCCGATCGGGCCCCCAGGTTCCCGGCTTCGGCTGCGGCGACGCTCCCGCAATCCAAGTGGCCCCATCGGCCGCCCGTCCAAGTGGCCCCTTCGGCGGGCCAAATCGGCGTGATAAAATTCGTGCCAATTCCATTGCAACTCGGCGACGCGCGCCGCCGCGGCGGGCGTCGCGTTCTCGCGGAGGGTTTCCCATGTCGCTCGTCGCCAAACTCGAGGAATTGCGCCGCTGCGGCGGCAAACGCCGCACCACCGGTCTCGCCGACGCCGTCATCGAACGCCTGGCGCCGCAGTTTCCCGAACTCGGCGAGGCGGTCGACGCCGCGGTCGCGGCGCACCGTCGGTTGCGCACCGAATTCGCCGACCTCGTCGCCCTCGACGAAGCCGAGCAGATCGCCCGCATGCAGGCGGACTTCGTCAACTTCTACCCCGAGGATGCGGTCAATCCCTACGTCGCGCTCGCCGCGCGCGGTCCCTGGGTAATCACCCTCAACGGCGCGGTGGTGCACGATTCCGGCGGCTACGGCATGCTCGGCTTCGGCCACACGCCCGCACCGGTGCTGGAAGCGCTGGCGCGGCCGCAGGTGATGGCCAACGTGATGACGCCGAGCGTGAGCCACCTGCGCTTCGCGCGCGCGCTCAAACGCAACATCGGCCGCGCCCGTGGCGCCTGCCCGTTCAGCCGGTTCCTGTGCCTGAACTCGGGCTCGGAAGCGGTGTCGCTCGCCTGCCGCATCGTCGATGTCAACGCCAAGCTGATGACCGACCCGGGCGCGCGCCACGCCGGCCGCACGATCAAGCGCGTCGCCGTCAAGGGCGCGTTCCACGGCCGTACCGAGCGGCCGGCGGTGTATTCGGATTCCTCGCGCAAGGCCTACGTCCAGCATCTCGCCAGTTTCCGCGACGAGCAGAGCCTGATCACGGTGGAGCCGTACCAGATCGAATCCCTGCATCAAGTGTTCGCCGATGCGGAACGCAACGGCTGGTTCATCGAGGCACTGTTCCTCGAGCCGGTCATGGGCGAAGGCGATCCGGGCCGCGCGGTGACGCCCGAGTTCTACGCCGCCGCGCGCGAACTCACCCGCGCCCACGGCAGCCTGCTCCTGGTCGATTCGATCCAGGCCGGACTGCGTGCGCACGGTGTGCTGTCGATCGTCGATTATCCGGGCTTCGAGCAGCTCGACGCGCCGGACATGGAAACCTATTCCAAGGCGCTCAACGCCGGGCAGTATCCGCTGTCCGTGCTGGCGGTGACCGAGCGCGCCGCGGCGCTGTACAAGAAGGGCATCTACGGCAACACCATGACCGCCAATCCGCGCGCGATGGATGTGGCCGTCGCCGTGCTCGAGATGCTCACCCCCGAAGTGCGCGCCAACATCCGCGCGCGCGGCAGGGAATTCCTCGACAAGCTCGGCAGGCTCAAGCACGAGCTGCCCGGCCTGATCACCCGCGTGCAGGGCACCGGGCTCCTGTTCTCCTGCGAACTCGCGCCGCAATTCAAGTGCTACGGCGCCGGCAGCATCGAGGAATGGCTGCGCGAGCGCGGCATCGGCGTGATCCACGGCGGCGTCAACTCGCTGCGCTTCACGCCGCATTTCCGCATCACCGAGACGGAAGTCGATCTGGTGGTCGACGGCGTGCGCCAGGCGCTGCTGCACGGACCGCGTCTGAGCGCGGATCAACAGGCCGCGGCGGCGGCCTGAGCCGAGCGCAAAACCCGCGCTGAACGGACACGCGCGGTCGGCGAATTCCTACAGACGCGATTCAGCGCCTGGGCATCATTGTGCATCGCGCCTACTGCCGGCAATCCCGCCGACGTAGACTTTCGCGTGATCCGCACAACCCAAGGAGATATCGATGAAGTTCGCCACCCCCATCGCCCTCGCGCTCATGCTCGCGCTCGGCGGCGCGTCCGCTCTCGCCGCCGACGCCGCCCAGCCCAAGCCGCTCACGCCGCAGCAGCAACGCACCGGCGACTGCGCCAAGCAGGCCCATGCCAAGGGCCTGAAAGGCGACGAGTACAAGGCCTTCATGAGCAGTTGCATGAAGGGCGAGAGCACCACGCCGACCACGACGTCGAGCACGACACCGGCCGAGCCCGCCGAGCCCGCCAAGCCGATGACGCAGCAGGAAAAGATGAAGGCCTGCAACGCCGACGCCACCGCCAAGGGACTCAAGGGCGACGAGCGCAAGAAGTTCATGAGTTCCTGCCTCAAGGGCGGCGGCGGCGACGCCGCACCGGCACACTGAACGCCTCGCTCCGCGCAAAAACGAAACCGGGCCGCAAGGCCCGGTTTTGTTTTGTGGCATCCGCCCTCGCCGCGGCTCAGTACTTCTGACAGGTGTACACCGCATCCGGACCGTCGCCGGATTTCACGCAGGCCCAGCCATGGATCCCGCCACTGCCACCGCCACCGCCGGTGCTGAGGATCTGAACGCCCAGCCGGCCGATCTGATTCACGAAATTCTGCTGATCCATCGGACTTCCGGTGCTTGGGTTGAAATCGTGCTCGCCGCCGAGATTGTGAATCTGCCCATCCGCGCCGAGATACGGCACGGAATTATTGTGCGAATCCCGCGCGGTATCGGTTTGCAGCTTCAGCTTGCTGGTATCCCGATCAAAGACAAAGTCCACACGACTCCCATCCTTGAAGGTCGCGGTGACTGTCAGGTTCGGGGCGGCGTACAGGTCAACCAGATGCAGGGACGCCAGGATCTGCACGGTGCGACCGAGCAGCATGGCCAAGTCAGCATTGGCGTTCCGCCAGCTCGCATTGAACCCATCAGCGAAATCGTTTTGAACACGCCCCGCGTTGATGATGTTGTAGACGCTGCCATCCCGCACACTCTCGTTGAAGTGCTTCTGCCAACCGACGGGAGGCGTGTTGTAGTACCGGATCGCATCGCTCAGACCATTCACGATGACCGGATCCGGTGCGATCTGGTCCGCCACCAGCACTGGCCGCGGCGGCTGCTTGCTGTCGTCGGTTTCGGTATGGACGTTATAGGCGACAACGGTACGGTTGATGGCATCGGCGACGTACACCGTTCCCCGCCCGGCGCGCATCGCCGCTTGATTCTGCTGTTGCGCCGAACAGCCTTGACACCAGACGAGATCGGGAATGGCGAATGCCTGACTTGTGAAACCCAGCGTAACGGAAAATACGACCCCTGCAATCAGCGATTTCATGTCCATGCTCCTTGTGTAATCCAGACTACACTCCCCTGCATCAGGGATCGTCATTCCCCCCTCGGCGTCCGTCAACACCACGGAGTCATCGGGCGAATCGATCGGTCGCCGCGATCAGCTCGTGGGTGATGCCGGGCTCGAACGCCGAGTGGCCGGCATCCGGGACGATGCGCAGTTCCGCCTCCGGCCAGGCACGGTGCAGATCCCAGGCGCTGCGCAGCGGACAGACCACGTCGTAGCGGCCCTGCACGATGACCGCGGGTATATTTTTCAACTTGTGCGCATCGCGCAGGAGCTGATCGTCGGTGGCGAAGAAGCCGCGATGGACGAAGTAGTGGCATTCGATGCGCGCGAACGCGAGCGCGAACTCGTCGGCGCCGGTCGCCGAGATGTATTCCTCGTTCGGCAGCAGGTAGCTCGTGCGCCCTTCCCACACCGACCAGGCTTTCGCCGCCGCCAGGCGCACCGTCGGGTCCGCGCTGGTCAGGCGGCGATAGTAGGCGCCGACCAAATCGCCGCGCTCGGCTTGCGGGATCGCGCCGACATAGTCTTCCCAGGCGTCCGGAAAGATCGTGTCGCAGCCCTGTTGATAGAACCAGTCGATTTCGGAGCGCCGCAACAGGAAGATGCCGCGCAGCACGAGCTCGGTCACGCGCTCGGGATGCGTTTCGGCGTAGGCCAGCGCCAGCGTGGAGCCCCACGAGCCGCCGAACACCTGCCAGCGGGCGATGCCGAGATGCTCGCGCAGCCGCTCGATGTCGGCGACCAAGTCCCAGGTGGTGTTCTCGCGCAGCTCGGCATTCGGCGTGGATCGTCCGCTGCCGCGCTGATCGAACAGCACGATGCGATAGCGCGCCGGATCGAAGAAACGCCGGCTCCTGGCGTTGCAGCCGGCGCCCGGACCGCCGTGCAGGAACACCACCGGCTTGCCGTTCGGATTGCCGCACTGTTCGTAGTACAGCGTGTGCAGCGGCGACACCTTGAGCATGCCGCTGGCGTAGGGTTCGATTTCGGGGTAGAGGGTAGAGAGCGATCCCGGCATCGGCGCCTCCAAGATGCGTCCGGCGCCACCTGGGCGCCGGAGAATGTCGCGTTCCGCGATTGGTCGGGGCGGCGGGATTCGAACCCACGACCCCCTGCCCCCCAGGCAGATGCGCTACCAGGCTGCGCTACGCCCCGACCGGTACTCGTGCGATCGTCCGTGATCGCAAAAGCAAGTCAAAAAGCGGTCGTCCTGACCGCACTTTTCATTCGTCTTTGCGATCGTCCGTGATCGCAAAAGCAAGTCAAGAAGCGGCCATCCATGGGCCGCATTTTTTATGGAACGCGATTCTAACAGACGCTTGGATTCAGCGCCGCAGGATCTGCAGGACTTCTTCCAGTTCCATGCGCACCTGGCGCACGATCTGATTGGTGATGCTCACTTCCATGCGCGCCTGCTGGCCGTCCAGGCGCTGGCGCGCGCCGGTGATGGTGAAGCCCTGGTCGTACAGCAGTGAGCGGATCTGCCGGATCATCAATACGTCGTGGCGCTGGTAATAGCGGCGGTTGCCGCGCCGCTTGACCGGCTTCAGATTGGGGAACTCCTGCTCCCAGTAGCGCAGGACATGCGGCTTGACGCCGCACAGTTCGCTCACTTCCCCGATGGTGAAATAGCGTTTCGCCGGAATGACCGGCAATTCGCTATTGCTGCCCTGATCCAGCATAGGATTCGACCCGGACTTTCAGCTTCTGTCCCGGACGGAACGTCACCACCCGGCGCGCGGAAATCGGAATCTCCTCGCCGGTCTTGGGGTTGCGTCCCGGACGCTGGTTCTTCTGGCGCAGATCGAAATTGCCGAAGCCCGAAAGCTTGACCTGCTCCCCCTTTTCGAGCGCGTCGCGAATGGCGTCGAAGAACGCATCGACGAACTCCTTGGCCTCACGCTTGTTCAGGCCGACGTCGGTGAACAACCGTTCGGCCATCTCCGCCTTCGTCAAAGCCATGTCATCCCCTTAACTTCGCGTGGCATTCGTGTTCCAAGGCGGCGACCGCCCGAGCGACGCATCGATCTGCGTCCTCGTCCGTAAGAGTGCGGGAATCGTCCTGCAAAATCAAGCCTATAGCGAGACTTTTTGCATCCGCGCCGAGATTGGGGCCGCGGTACTCGTCGAAAACCCGCAATTCCGCCAACGAGTTGCCCAGGCTCGCCCGCACGATACGCTCGACCTCGGCGTAGGCAACATCGTGGGAAACCACCACGGCGATGTCGCGGCGCACCGAAGGAAAGCGCGACAGGGCGCGGGCCCGCGGCAGCCGACCGGCGGTGACCGCGGCGAGATCGAGCTCGAACACCTGCACGTCCTCGTCCAGGTCGAGCGCCTTGAGCAGGCGCGGATGCAGGCCGCCGACCACCCCCACCGGCTCGCCGTCGATGCGGACCTGCGCGCTGCGGCCGGGGTGCAGCCACGCCTGTCCGGCCCGCACGAACTCGACTCTGCGCTCACCGCCGCCGAGCGCGAGCAGGCGTTCCACGTCGGCCTTGAGATCGTAGAAATCGACGCCGCGCTTGTCGCCTGCCCAGGACTCCGGTGCGGCGCGCCCGCAGGCGACCGCGGCCAGACGCGGAATCTGACGCAGCTCGCCGCCGCCGAGAAACACCAGTCCGCTCTCGAACAGACGCACGCGCTCCTGCTGGCGATTGCGATTGCGCTTGAGCGCCTCGACCAGGCCCGGCAGCAGCGAGGTGCGCATCACCGCCAGATCGGCGCTGAGCGGATTGGCCAGCGGCACCGCGCCTTCGGCGAGCGACCAGCGCGCGAGCAGATCCGGCGCGACGAAGCTGTAGCAGATCGCCTCGCGATAACCGCGCGCCGCGAGCTGGGCCCGCACGCGCGCCAGCGGCACGTCCGCCTCCGGCAACGGCGGCAGGCGCAGCTCGCCGCTCGGCGGATGGGTCGGCACTTGGTCGTAGCCGTGGATGCGCGCGACCTCCTCGATCAGGTCTTCCTCGATGGCGATGTCGAAGCGGCGCGACGGCGGCGTGGCGCGCCAGCCGTCCGCGGTGCGTTCGATCCGCATCTCGAGCGCGCCGAGGATGCGTTCGACCTCGGCGTCCGGCACGCCGATGCCGAGCACCCGCGCGAGCCGGGCGCGGCGCAGCGGCACCGCATCGCGCCGCGGCAGCCATTCCGGCCGCACCGATTCGCTCACCGGTCCGGCCTGCCCGCCGGCGAGTTCGAGGATCAGCGCCGTCGCGCGCTCGATCGCGCGGCGCGGCGTTTCCGGATCGACGCCGCGCTCGAAGCGGTGCGCGGCGTCGGTGTGCAGACCGAGCCGACGGGCGCGGCCCATGATCGCCGGCGGCGCAAAATGGGCGGCTTCGAGGAACACGTCGCGCGTGGCCTCGGTCACACGCGATTCGTGCCCGCCCATGATGCCGGCGAGCCCGTGCAACCCGCGCGCATCGGCGATCACCAGGAATTCCTCGTCCAGCGCGTATTCGTTGCCGTCGAGCAGTTTCACCCGCTCACCGGCGCGCGCGTGGCGCACGCGGATCGCGCCTTCGAGCCGGGCGAAATCGTAGGCATGCATCGGCTGACCGAGCTCCAGCATGACGTATTGGGTGACGTCGACCAGCAGATTCACCGGACGGATGCCGCAGCGGCGCAGGCGCTCGGTCATCCACAACGGCGTCGGCGCGCGTGCATCGATGTTCTCGATCACCCGGCCGCAGTAGCGCGGGCAGGCGGCGCCGGCGTCGAGTTCCGCGGCGAACGTGCGCGCGACGGCGGGTGCCACCGGCGCCACCGCCGGCAGCCTCGCGGCCACACCGAAGGCGGCGGCGACGTCGATCGCGAGACCGGCGAGCGACAGGCAATCGGCACGGTTCGGCGTGAGCCCGAGCTCGAACACGCGATCCGGCAGGCCGAGATACTCGGCGAGCGGCGTGCCGACCGGCGCGTCGGCCGGCAGTTCGAGCAGACCGGCGGCGTCGGCGTCCAGACCGAGTTCCCGTGCCGAACACAGCATGCCGTGCGATTCGACGCCGCGCAGTGCCGCCTTCTGGATTTGTATACCGTTGCCGAGGATCGTGCCGACCGTCGCCAACGGCGCCTTCAGCCCGGCGCGCGCGTTCGGCGCGCCACACACGACCGACAGCGGCTGCGCGCCGCCGCCCGCCACCCGGCACACCTGCAGCCGGTCCGCGTGCGGATGCTTCTCACAGGCGAGGATCTCGGCGACCACCACGCCGGCGAGCCCCGCGCCGAGCGCGGCGACGCTCTCGACCTCGTGGCCGATCATGTTCAGGCGATGTTCCAGCGCCGCACCGTCGGCCGGCAGGGCCACGAATTCGCGCAACCAGTTTTCGCTGAATTTCATGTGTGCAATGGATCCTTGATGCGAAGCGCGCGATGATGCGACGAAGCCGCGCAGCCCTCAGCCCTCAACCCTCCGCCCCGCCCCTCATCCAAACTGCCTCAAGAACCGCACATCGTTCTCGAAGAACGCGCGCAGGTCGTTGACGCCGTAGCGCAGCATGGCCAGACGCTCGACACCCATGCCGAACGCGAAGCCGGTATACTTTTCCGCATCGATGCCGCAATGGCGCAGCACCGCCGGGTGCACCATGCCGCAGCCGAGCACTTCCAGCCAGCGCGTGCCGCCGTCCGGCAATTGCCAGCGGATGACCACGTCGGCCCCCGGCTCGACGAACGGGAAGTAGGTCGGCTTGAACAGCATCTCGAGGTCGCGCTCGAAGAACGTGCGCAGGAACTCCGCCAGCGTGCCCTTGAGGTCGGCGAAGCTCGAGGTCTCGTCGACCAGCAAGCCTTCGACCTGATGGAACATCGGACTGTGGGTCTGGTCGGAGTCGCTGCGATAGACCCGTCCCGGTGCGATGATGCGCAGCGGCGGCGTGGCGTTGCGCATGGCGCGGATCTGCACCGGCGAAGTGTGGGTGCGCAGCAGCCGGCCGTCCGGAAAATAGAACGTGTCGTGCATCGCCCGCGCCGGATGGTGCGGCGGAAAATTGAGCGCCTCGAAATTGTGGTAGTCGTCCTCGATCTCCGGACCGTCCGCCTGCGCATAGCCCAGACGCGAGAAGATCTCGACGATGCGCTCGAGCGCACGCGTGATCGGATGGACGCTGCCGGGATCGACGTCGCGCCCCGGCAGGGTGATGTCGATGCGCTCGGCGGCAAGACGCCGGTCGAAGGCGGCGTCCTCGAGCGCGGCCTTGCGCGCGGCGATGGCGTCCTGCAGCCGTTCCTTGATGCGGTTGACGCGCTCGCCCTGCGCCTTGCGCTCTCCCGGCGGCAGCTTGCCGAGCGCCTTCAACTGCTCGGTGACGAGGCCCGACTTGCCGAGCAGCGCCACGCGCAAGGATTCGAGCGCCTCGAGCGACGCCGCGCCGTCGATGTCCGCCAGCGCCTGCGCGATTTGTGATTCCAGCGATTGCGTCATTTTCCGGCTCTGCAAGAAAACGAAGGGGAGCGCGGCGTTGGCCGGCTCCCCGAGTATCAATCGGCGAAAATGCGAATCGTGCGGCCACGGCGGACCGCAGCGCGATTCCCGCCAGCCAGGACGCTGGCGACAACGACTACGCGAGGCCGGCTTTCGCCTTCTCCGCGATCGCGCCGAACGCCTTGAGGTCGTGCACGGCGAGATCCGCGAGCACCTTGCGGTCGACGGCGATGCCGGCCTTCTTCAAGCCGTTCATCAGCCGGCTGTAGGACAGGCCGAACTGGCGCGCCGCGGCGTTGATGCGCACGATCCACAACGCGCGGAACTGGCGCTTCTTCTGCTTGCGGCCGATGTAGGCGTACTGCATCGCCTTGATGACCGCCTGCTTGGCGACGCGGAACACCTTGCGTCGGGCGTTGTAGTAGCCCTTCGCGCGGCTGAGGATCTTCTTGTGCCGACGGCGCGCGACGACACCACGTTTGACTCGTGCCATGGTTCGTCTCCGTCAGATGTAGGGCAGCATGCGGGCGATGCGGCCGGAATCTTCCTTCCGCACGATGTTCGGACCGCGAAGATTGCGTTTGCGCTTGGTGCTCTTCTTGGTCAGGATGTGGCTCTTGAACGCATGGCCGGCCTTGAACTTGCCGGATGCGGTCTTGCGGAACCGCTTGGCGGCGGCCCGATTGGTCTTGATCTTGGGCATGACCCAACTCCTTTCAGTTGACTACGTGACTCGCTCAAGCGGCGGACCTTGAAGTCCACACTTTCCGTCCTGCTTGAACCGAAGCTTGTAAGCCGGCCAAACCACCGGCGGGTTCCTGCTTGTTTTTGCGTTCCTCCCTGAACGCGAGAATCACAAAACGGGCATCCTGCCCGCACATTCCAACATCATCATTCCTTCTCCCGCCGGGAGAAGGTGGCGCGAAGCGCCGGATGAGGGTTCGGTCTGGGCATGACGCCCCCGCTTGCCGGACCCTTACCCCAACCCCTCCCCCGAGGAAGCGGGGCCGGAGTTCATTTCTTTTTCGGCGCCAGCATCATCACCATCTGGCGACCTTCGAAGCGCGGGAAGCTCTCGATCACCGCCTCCTCGGCGATGTCCGCCTGGATGCGCTTGACCATCGCCTCGCCGAGCTCGGTGTGGGCAAGTTCGCGCCCCTTGAACCGCACCGTCACCTTGACCTTGTCGCCCTCATCCAGGAACCGCCGCAGATTGCGCATCTTCACCTGATAGTCGCCGTCTTCGGTGGTCGGGCGGAACTTCAGCTCCTTGATCTCCACCTGCTTCTGCTTGCGCTTGGCGGCGTGCGCCTTCTTCTGCTGTTCGAACTTGAACTTGCCGAAGTCCATCACCCGGCAGACCGGCGGGTCGGCCATCGGTTGGATCTCGACCAGGTCGAGGCCGGCCTCCTCGGCCAGCTTGAGCGCTTCGTCGCGGGACAGCACACCCACTTGTTCTCCGTCCGCGCCGATCACGCGCACCCGCGGCACACGGATCTCCGTGTTCTTGCGGTTGATCTTTTCGGTGGCGATAACTCAGTCTCCTGTGCTTGTAGCCAGCATCCCTGCTGGCGAGAATCAAAAAGCAGACGTCCTGTCTGCACTGTTCATCGACTTGGCCAGCATCCCTGCTGGCGAAGATCAAAAAGCAGACGTCCTGCCTGCGCGGTTCGATCAATGGGTACGCAGCCGCTCCACGAAGTCGGCCACCGGCATCTGACCCAAATCTTCCCCGGATCGCGCTCGCACGGCAACTAGCCCGTGTTCCTTCTCGCGGTCGCCGACCACCAGAAGGTACGGGACTTTCTGCAGCGTGTGTTCACGGATTTTATAGCCAATCTTCTCGTTACGCAAATCCGCCTGCACGCGGAATCCTTGTTTTACAAGGGCTTGCGCGACATGATCGGCGTAGCCCGCCTGCGCGTCAGTGATGTTCAGCACCACCGCCTGCACCGGCGCGAGCCAGACCGGAAAGGCGCCGGCGTGGTGCTCGATCAGAATGCCGATGAAGCGCTCCATCGAGCCGACGATCGCACGATGCAGCATCACCGGATGCCGGCGTTGACTGTGCTCGTCGACATATTCGGCGCCGAGCCGCTCGGGCATCATGAAGTCCACCTGCATCGTGCCGAGCTGCCAGGTGCGGCCGATGGCGTCGTTGAGATGGTATTCGATCTTCGGCCCGTAGAAGGCGCCTTCGCCGGGCAACTCCTCCCAGTCCACGCCGCAACGGCGCAGCGCCGCGCGCAGGGCGTTCTCGGCCTTGTCCCACACCGCATCGCTACCGAGGCGTTTCTCCGGCCGCAGCGCGATCTTGATGCGGATGTCGCGGAAGCCGAAGTCGGCGTAGACCTTGAGCGCCTGGCCGTGGAACGCCGTCACCTCGGCCTCGATCTGATCCTCGGTGCAGAAGATGTGGCCGTCGTCCTGGGTGAAGCCGCGCACGCGCAGGATGCCGTGCAGCGCGCCGGAAGGCTCGTTGCGGTGACAGGCGCCGAACTCGCCGTAACGGATCGGCAGATCGCGATAGCTGTGCAGGCCGTGGTTGTAGATCTGCACGTGGCCGGGGCAATTCATCGGCTTGAGCGCATAGGTGCGCTTTTCCGACTCGGTGAAGAACATGTTCTCCTTGTAGTTGTCCCAGTGGCCGGAGCGCTGCCACAGCGAGACGTCGAGCACCTGCGGACAGCGCACTTCCTGGTAGCCGCTGTCGCGGTACACGCCGCGCATGTATTGCTCCACCACCTGCCAGATCGACCAACCCTTCGGGTGCCAGAACACCAGCCCCGGCCCCTCTTCCTGCACGTGGAACAGGTCGAGCTGCTTGCCGAGCTTGCGGTGATCGCGCTTCTCGGCCTCCTCGAGCTGGGTCAGATACGCCTTGAGGTCCTTCTCGTTCAGCCACGCCGTGCCGTACACGCGCTGCAACATTTCGTTGTTGGCATCCCCGCGCCAGTAGGCGCCGGCCACTTTCATCAGCTTGAACGCGCGCAGTTTGCTCGTGTTCGGCACGTGCGGGCCGCGGCACAGATCCACCCACTCGCCCTGACCGTACAGCGAGATCTCCTCGCCCGGCGGGATGATCTCGTCGATGATCTCGGCCTTGTAGGTTTCACCCTTGTCCCGGAAAAACCGGATGGCCTCGTCCTTGGCCATGACGCGGCGTTCGACCGGCAAGGCCTCGGCCACGATCTTGCGCATTTCCGCCTCGATCTTCTCGAGATCCTCCGGCGTGAACGGCGTCTTGCGCGCGAAGTCGTAGTAGAAGCCGTTCTCGATCACCGGCCCGATCGTCACCTGGGTATCGGGAAACAGGCGCTGGGTGGCCTGTGCCAGCAGATGCGCGGTGGAGTGGCGCAGGAGGTCGAGCGCCTCGGGACTTTTCTCGGTGACGATTTCCACGCGCGCATCGCGCGCGAGGCGATAGCTCAAGTCCACGAGCTTGCCATCCACCTTGCCGGCCAGCGCGGCCTTGGCGAGACCGGCGCCGATCGACGCGGCGACCTCGCCGACCGTCACCGGCGCATCGAAGGATTTCTGACTGCCGTCGGGGAGCGTGATTCGGATCATGGCGAACTCATCCGGATTGCGGGCAACAAAAAAGGCGCCAGGCGCCTTCTCGAAAGAGCGGCCCGGCGGAACGAATCAGGTTCGGAAAGTTCGCGTCGACATGTCGCACACTCGACCGGCGGTCACCCGCGGGCCACCTTGCCTTTTGCCGCCCGGATTCTCGCATGACGGCCGGGCGCATTCAATCGATCGCGCCAGCCGGCACCATGACCATCCGCCGATGACGCCCAGCCGCGCGCCGGGTATGCTCGCCGGCCTTGCGTCAGGGGAAGTCCGATCATGCCATCGTTCGCCGCCACGCTGTTGAGCCTCCTCGCCATGCTGTCGCCGTCCGCGTCCGGCGCGACCGCGCCCGAATACGCGCGCGATCCGGCGCAACCGGTGGACGAGGCCTACACGCGCAAGATCGCCGAGTACACCACCGACCCTTCGTTCAACTCGCCGCTCACCGACTACCTGCCGGCCTCGGCCACGGTGCCGACGCCGGCGCAAGTGCTGGGCGACATTGCCGGTGCGCCGAACCTCCTGCCCTACACGGCCGAGGTCCATCGCTACTTCGATCTGCTGGCGCAGGCGAGCCCGCGCGTGCGGGTGTACCGCATCGGCAAGAGCGAGGAAGGCCGCGACCTGATCGCCGTCGCCATCGCCGACGAGGCGCGGCTCGCCGACCTCGCCGCCAACGACGCGCGCCTGGCGAAACTCGCCGATCCGCGCACACTGGCGCTCGACGACACCCAGGCCGAACCGCTGATCGCGCAATCGACGCCGGTGTATTACATCACCGGCACGATCCATTCGCCGGAAACCGGCGCGCCGACCGCGCTGATGGAGCTGGCGTACCGGCTCGCCGTCGACGAGGCGCCGTACATCCGCAAGATCCGCCACCGCGTCATCACCCTGATCACGCCGGTGGTGGAGGCCGACGGTCGCGACCGCATGGTGGACCTGTACCGCTGGCATCGCGCCAATCCCGGCAAGACCCCGCCGCCGCTGCTGTACTGGGGCCACTACGTCGCGCACGACAACAACCGCGACGCGATGGCCTTGACCCTGAACCTGTCGCGCAGCGTGCTCGATACCTATCTGCGCTGGCACGCGCAGGTGCTGCACGATCTGCACGAATCGGTGCCGTTCCTGTACGACAACACCGTCGGCGACGGACCGTACAACGCCTGGGTCGATCCGATCCTGGTGCACGAATGGCAGCAGCTTGGCTGGGACAACGTGCAGGCGCTGACCAGGCTCGGCATGCCGGGCGTGTTCACCCACGGCGATTTCGACACCTGGAGTCCGGGCTATCTGATGTTCATGGCGGCGATGCACAACGGCATCAGCCGGCTGTACGAAACCTTCGGCAATGCCGGCGCCGACACCGAGGAGCGCATCCTCGAACCGGCGGAGTACGCGCGCACCTGGTACCGGCCCAATCCGCCGCTGCCGAAGGTGCGCTGGTCGCAGCGCGACAACAACAACTACGAACAGACCGGCCTGCTCGCCGCGCTCAACTACTTCGCCGACCACGCCGAGCCGTTCCTGCGCAATTTCTGGCTGAAGAGCAAGCGCGCGATCGAGAAGCCGGCGCTGGCCGGGCCGGCCGCCTACGTGTTCCCGGCCGACGACGCGCACGGCGAGGCGCAGGCGCGGCTGCTGCACGTGCTCGAATTGCAGCACGCCGAGATCAGCCGTCTGAGCGCACCGGCGACCGTGCAGGTGCCGGCGCCGCCCGCGCCGGCGAAAGACGCCGAGCACGCGGACGAATCGGCGCCGGCGAAACCGAAGACGGTCGCGCGCACGTTCCCCGCGGGCAGTTATCTCGTGCGCATGGACCAACCCTATTCGCGCATCGCCGACACCCTGCTCGACCGCCAGTACTGGTCGCCGGACGATCCGCAGAAGCATCCGTACGACGACACCGGCTGGTCGTTCGGCGATCTGTTCGGCACCGAGGTGGTGCGCGTGACCGATCGCGCCATCCTCGCGGCACCGATGGAAACCCTGCGCGAGCCGGTGCGGCGCACAGGCGGCGTGCACGGCGGCGGCACGGTGTATCTCATCGACTACCACGCCGAGCCGTCCGTCATCAGCCTGCGCTACGCCCTCAGGGATGCCGACATCGCCGTCGCCGAACGGGCCTTCGACGCCGCCGGCCGGCAGTTCGGCGCCGGCAGCCTGATCGTGCAAAAAGTGAACAATGCGGCATTTTCCAAAAAGCTCGAGGAACTCGGCCTCGACGCCTGGGCCGTCGCCGCCGCGCCCGCCGTGCCGACCCACCGGCTCGCCGCGCCGCGCATCGCCCTGATGCACACCTGGATCGACACCCAGACCGAAGGCTGGTGGCGCATGGCGCTGGATCGCCTCGGGGTGCCGTACCGCTACATCAGCACGCAGACCGTGGCGCGCGAGGACGAGCTGCGCAAGCAGTACGACGTGATCCTGTTCGCGCCGCTGCACGCCGGCGCCTCGGCCTTGATCCTCAACGGCGTGCCGCTCGAAGGCAATCCGGTGCCGTGGAAGCGCACCGCGCTGACGCCGAATCTCGGCATCGACGAAACCGACGACACCCGCCCGGAGCTCGGCGCCGCCGGGCTGGCGCACCTGCAACGCTTCGTGCGCGACGGCGGTCTGCTGCTCGCCGCGGGCGAGGCGGCGCGCTTCGCCATCGAGCTCGGCTTCGCCCCCGGCGTCGAGGTGGCGCCGACCAAGGACCTGCGCGTGGTCGGCAGCGTGCTCAACGCCACCGTCGCCGATGCCGGCAGTCCGGTGAGCTACGGCTATGGCGCGCGATTCGCCGTATACAGCGAGGATGGTCTCGCCTTCCGGTTGAGCAATCTCCTGCTCGGCGGCGAGCACCTGCCCAACCGCAAGGACTACAAACGCCCGACCGGGCGCGGCGGACCGAACGACGAAGACACGCCGGAAGGCCGTCCGCCAGCGGAAGCACCCGCCCTGCCGGAGCCGAAACCGTGGGAAGCGCTGCCGCTCAACGCCGAGCAGTCGCGCTACAGCGTCTTCTATCCGAATCTGGTGGTGCCGGAAAACCAGCGCCCGCGCACCGTCGTGCGCTTCGCCGACGCCGACGACCTGCTCGTCTCCGGCCTGCTCCAGAACGGCGCCGGCCTCGCCCAGCGTGCCGCCGTGGTGGACGCGCGCTACGGCCGCGGCCACACCCTGCTGTTCGCCATCAACCCGATCTGGCGCGGCGAAACCATCGGCAGCTACGCCCTCGTGTTCAACGCGATCCTCAACTGGGATCGGCTGACGCCGGCGCCTTGACGCGCCGAGCCGCCACGAACAAGGGGCGCTACGCGCGCCCCTTCGGCTGCCAGCGCGATCACGAGCGGCGTCTTGCCGGTGCCGCCGACGCTGAGATTGCCGACCACGATCACCGGCACCGGCAGGCGCACGCGCGGCAGCCAGCCGGCGGCGTACAGGCCGCGGCGCAACGCGCTCAGCGCCGC
>JAJPHA010000050.1 GCA_021325475.1 Rhodanobacteraceae bacterium
AAGGGGGCTGGAACACTGCGTGGCGGCGTGCGCTTTCATGCGTGCATCCCACCGAAAGGAGCAGCGGCGGATTCGATGAAACGCGCAAGCGAAAGTGCAAGCTCGCGAAGAGCCCGACTGCGCGGGCTTCGGGTGCGACGCGCGTTCATCCGTGCATCCCGCCGAAAGGCGCGTCGGTGGCTTCGATGATGCCGCCGCCCAGGCATTCCTCGCCGGCGTAGAAGACCACCGACTGCCCGGGCGTCACGGCGCGCTGCGGCGTCGCGAATGTAACCACACACGCATTCGAATCCAGTTCGACGCGGCACGCCTGATCGGTCTGGCGATAGCGTGTCTTGGCGGTGCAGGAAAACGCCTCGGCCGGCGGCGCGCCGGCGACCCAACCGAGATCGGTCGCGCGCAGCCGCCGCGACTGCAACCAGGGATTGGCGCCGCCCTGCGCCACGTACAGCACGTTCGCCGCGACATCCTTGCCGACCACGTACCACGGCTCGCCGCCGGCGTCGCGCCGCCCGCCGATGCGCAGGCCGGTGCGCTGACCGAGCGTGTAGTACATCACCCCGTCGTGCGTGCCGATGCGGATACCGTCCGGGCTGCGCATCTCGCCGGGCTGCACCGGCAGGTAGCGGCCAAGGAATTCGCGGAAATCGCGCTCGCCGATGAAGCAGATGCCGGTCGAATCCTTCTTGGCGTGCGTCGGCAGACCGGCTTCGCGCGCCAGACGCCGCACCTCGGGCTTCGGCAGATCGCCGACCGGAAACAGCGTGGCGGCGAGCTCTGCCTGGCCCAGGGTGTGGAGAAAATAACTCTGATCCTTGTCGGGATCGCGCCCGCGCAACAGCCGATGACGACCAGCGACGAGGTCGGTGCGCGCGTAGTGGCCGGTGGCGATGCGCGTGGCGCCGAGCGTGCGTGCGTGCTCGAGAAAGGTCTTGAACTTGATCTCGCGATTGCACAGCACGTCCGGGTTCGGCGTGCGTCCGGCGCGGTATTCGGCGAGGAAATGTGCGAACACGCGGTCCCAGTACTCGGCGGCGAAATTGCGCGCATGGAACGGGATGCCGAGTTCGGCGCAAACCCGCAGCGCATCGGCGCGGTCCCGCTCGGCGTGGCATTCGCCGAAGCGCTCGTCCTCCTCCCAGTTCTGCATGAACATGCCGGCGACGTCGTGGCCGGCGCGCCGCAGCAGCAGCGCGGCGACGGAGGAATCGACGCCGCCGGACACGCCGACGACGATGTCCGGTGCTCGGCTCATCGCTGCCATTCGTCGGTCGCGAGCGCGACGAGCGCGTCGAGCGGCAGACGCCGGCCGGCGAGGTAATCGTCCACGCCACGCAGGACCATCGGGCTGCGCAAGCGGCGCCCGGCGGCGGTGAGCTCGTCGCGACTCAACCACAACGCACGCACGATGCCGGCATCGAGCGGCCGCTCGGCGTCGTGGCGCAGCGGCTGCGCAGAGAAGGTGAAGCGCACAAAGTGACTTTCCGCGTCAGGTGCCGTCCATTGGTAGACGCCGATCAGCGCGGTCAGCGCCACGTGCCAGCCGGTCTCCTCCAGCGTCTCGCGACACGCCGCGTCCGCCAGCGATTCGCCGCGCTCGAGGTGTCCGGCCGGCTGATTCAGCACGCGTTCGCCGCGCACCTCTTCCTCGACCAGCAGAAACCGGCCGTCGCGCGGCACGATGGTGGCGACGGTCACGTCGGGGCGCCAGACGGCGTCGGCGGCGAGGGAAATGGTCCGGTTCATGCTTGGCTGAATGGTACACGAGCGCTGCCGGTCGGCGTCTTGAAATCGTCCGCGAACAGCGCTACACAGGGCTATAATCGTTCATCGCCGGAACGTTGCAAGCGGGCACCTGACGATCGATGTCGCAACAACCTGAACGCCATTCGGAGCTGCAACACGGCCTGGCCGTGGAGGAAGTACGGCCGGAACTGCAGCGGCCCCCGCTGTACCAGGTGGTCCTGCTCAACGACGACTACACGCCGATGGATTTCGTGGTGGTCGTGCTCGAGACGTTTTTCAACATGCCGCGCGAACTGGCGACGCAGGTGATGCTCCATGTGCACACCCGCGGCAAGGGCGTCTGCGGCGTGTTCACCCGCGAGGTGGCCGAGACCAAGGTCACCCAGGTCAACGAGTTCGCGCGCGCGCATCAGCATCCGCTGCTATGTACTCTGGAAAAGGCCTGACGCCGTCCCCATCCATCGGAGGCGGCGGATCGTTCCGATCGCCGCGATCACGGAGGATCGCCCACCTGGAGTCGTTTGATGTTCAGTAAAGATCTCGAGCTCACCATCGGCCAGTGCTACAAGGAGGCGCGCGAACAGCGCCACGAGTTCATGACCGTGGAGCATCTGCTGCTGGCGCTTTTGGAAAACCCGTCCGCGGCGGCGGTGCTGCGCGCCTGCGGCGCCGATCTCGTCAAGCTCGGCAAGGACCTGAAGTCGATCATCCTCGAGACGGTGCCGGTGCTGCCGGCGAGCGACGAGCGCGACACCCAGCCGACGCTCGGCTTCCAGCGCGTGCTGCAGCGTGCCGTCTATCACGTGCAGTCGTCCGGGCGCAAGGAAGTCACCGGTGCCAACGTGCTGGTCGCGATCTTCGGCGAGAAGGATTCGCACGCCGTGTATTTCCTCAACCAGCAGGAAATCTCGCGCCTCGACGTGGTCAATTACATTTCCCATGGTGTGGCCAAGATCGGCCAGGAGCCGGGGCACGCGACCGGCGCGGAGCAGAACAAGGACGCCGACGGCGGCGACGAGCCGCGCGGCAATCCGTTGTCCGAATTCGCCACCAATCTCAACGAGCTGGCGCGGCAGGGCAAGATCGATCCGCTGATCGGCCGCGTCGAGGAGATCGAGCGCACCATCCAGGTGCTGTGCCGGCGGCGCAAGAACAATCCGCTCTACGTCGGCGAGGCCGGCGTCGGCAAGACCGCGCTCGCCGAGGGTCTGGCCAAGCGCATCGTCGAGGGCGACGTGCCGGAGGTGCTGAAGAACTGCGTGATCTACGCGCTCGACATGGGCGCGCTGGTGGCCGGCACCAAGTACCGCGGGGATTTCGAGAAACGCCTGAAGGCGGTGATCGCGGAACTCAAGAAACAGCCGCACGCGATCCTGTTCATCGACGAGATCCACACCATCATCGGCGCCGGTTCGGCCTCCGGCGGCACGATGGATGCCTCCAATCTGATCAAGCCGGTGCTCGCCTCGGGCGAGCTGCGCTGCATCGGTTCGACCACGTTCCAGGAGTTCCGCGGCGTGTTCGAGAAGGACCGCGCGCTGGCGCGGCGCTTCCAGAAGATCGACGTCGTCGAGCCGAGCATCGCCGAGACGGTGGAAATCCTGAAGGGCCTGAAGTCGCGCTTCGAGCAGCACCACAAGGTCGAATACACCGCCGAGGCCCTGAAGGCGGCGGTGGATCTTTCGGTCAAGCACATCAACGATCGCCTGCTGCCGGACAAGGCGATCGACGTGATCGACGAGGCCGGCGCGCGCCAGCGCCTGCTGCCGCCCGAGCAGCGCAAGGAGGTGGTCGACGTCCCGGAGATCGAATTCATCGTCGCGCGCATGGCGCGCGTGCCGCCGAAGCAGGTCTCGGCCTCCGACCGCGACGTGCTGAAGAACCTCGAGCGCAACCTCAAGATGGTCGTGTTCGGCCAGGACAAGGCGATCGAGGCGCTGGCTTCCTCGATCAAGATGGCGCGCTCCGGTCTCGGCAACGCGCAGAAGCCGATCGGCAATTTCCTGCTCGCCGGCCCGACCGGCGTCGGCAAGACCGAAGTCACGCGCCAGCTCGCGCTGCAGCTCGGCATCGAGCTGATCCGCTTCGACATGTCCGAATACATGGAAGCGCATTCGGTGTCGCGCCTGATCGGCGCGCCGCCGGGCTACGTCGGTTTCGACCAGGGCGGGCTGCTCACCGAGCAGATCACCAAGCATCCGCACTGCGTGCTGCTGCTCGACGAGATCGAGAAGGCGCATCCGGACGTCTACCACATCCTGTTGCAGATCATGGATCACGGCCGGCTGACCGACACCAACGGCCGCGAGGCGAATTTCCGCAACGTGATCCTGGTGATGACGACCAACGCCGGCGCCGCGCAGGCGGCGCGCCGCTCGATCGGCTTCGTCGAGCAGAGCCACGCCACCGATGCGATGGAGGTGGTCCGCCGCACGTTCTCGCCGGAGTTCCGCAATCGCCTCGACGCGATCATCCAGTTCGGCTCGCTCGACCTGGAGCACATCCTGCGCGTGGTCGACAAGTTCCTGATCGAGCTCGAGACCCAGCTCAACGAGAAGCACGTCGCGCTGCACGTCGATCAGGACGCGCGGCGCTGGCTCGCCGAGCACGGCTTCGATCCGCAAATGGGCGCGCGGCCGATGGCGCGGGTGATCCAGGAGCACGTCAAGCGGCCGCTCGCCGACGAGCTCCTGTTCGGCAAGCTCGCCAACGGCGGGCACGTGCATCTCGGCGTCAAGGACGGCGCGCTCGAGGTGCGCGTCGAATCGGACGAGAAGCTGCCGGTGATCGTCGAGTGAGGTCCGCCGCCGCGCGGCGCGCGGCGTGTGGCGGCCGGGAAAAGTGCACGGCGCGGCCGCCTGCCGCGCCGTTTCACTTCATGCGGTAGGTGATGCGGCCCTTGGTCAGGTCGTAGGGCGTCATTTCCACCTTGACCTTGTCGCCGGTGAGGATGCGGATGTAGTTCTTGCGCATGCGGCCGGAAATGTGCGCGGTGACGACGTGTCCGTTCTCGAGCTTCACCCGGAACATGGTATTGGGCAAGGTCTCGAGCACCGTGCCTTCCATTTCGATTTGATCGTCTTTCGCCATTGGCTCGTTTTCGAGAAGTGCGGCTCCAAATGACCGCGTTCTGTTTCCCGCATTCAGGCACGAATGCGAAAACGACGGGGCGCGATTCTGCCACGTTCGTTGAGCGGCGGGAAGCGATTCCCGGCGCGTCGCCTCAATCGGCGAGCTCGCTCGCGACCAGGCGCGGCCAGCGATCCGCCCAGCGCCCGGGCACGCCGGGCAGGGCCGCCAGCCGTTCGGTCTCGGCGACGAACGTCGCCCGCGGCATGTCGAATGCACCCAGCCGGGCGAGGTGGGACGAGGCCACCTGCGCATCGAGCCACGGGAAGCCCCAGTCGCGGAGCATCCGGCACAAGGCGATCAGCGCCACCTTGGAGCCGTTGGTGCGCGCGCTGAACATGGATTCGCCGAAGAACATCCGTCCGAGCGCGACGCCATAGACGCCGCCGGCCAGCGCGCCGTCGCGGTCATACACCTCGATCGAATGCGCGTGGCCGAGTTCATGCAAACCGCCGTAGGCGGCCTGCATCGCCGCCGTGATCCAGGTGCCCGGCTGGCCGCGACGCGGCGCGGCGCAGGCGCGCAGCACCTCGGCAAAGGCGAGGTCCGCGCGAATCGTCCAGTCGCAGCGCCGCAGCCAGCGCCGCAGCCGCGTGCCGACGTGCAACCGCTCCGTCGCGAACACGTTGCGCGGATCCGGCGACCACCACAGGATCGGCTCGCCTTCGGCGTACCACGGGAAGATGCCGTGCCGATAGGCTTCGAGCAGACGCGGAACGGACAGATCGCCACCCGCCGCGAGCAGACCGTTGGGACGACGCAGGGCGCGCTCGACCGGCGGAAACGGTTCGAGCCCGCCGGGACGCAGGATCGGGATGCGCAGCGTCACGGTGCCGCCGGCTTGCCCGGGTCGGGCGCGGCGCTCGTCGTGTGCGATGGATGCTGCGCATAGGGCGAGTGCCGCAGCAGTTCGGCGTGATGGCGTTCGAGCAGCCGTGCCTCGCGTGCCAGTGCTTCGCCCACGGCGGCGCGGAACCGGGCGTCGGCGAGATGATGCGCCGAACGGGTGGGTGCCGGCAGAAAGCCGCGCGCGAGCTTGTGCTCGCCCTGCGCGCCCGGTTCGAAGCGGCTCAGGCCGTGGCGGAGACAGTATTCGATTCCCTGGTAATAGCAGACCTCGAAGTGCAGCCCCGGTACCGGCTCGTCGCAACCCCAATAACGCCCGTACAGCGTATCGCGGCTGCGCAGCAGCAGCGCGCCGGCGATCGTGTCCGCGCCGCGTCGCGCGAACACGCCGAGCACGCGCTGCGGCATGGCGGCGCCGAGATGGCGGAAGAATGCGAGCGTCAAGGTCGGCGTGTTGCCCTTGTCGTGGAAGGTCGCTCGATAATAGCGGTGCAATCGCCGCCAATCCTCCTCGCCGATCTCGTTGCCGTGCAGGATCTCGCAACGCACTCCGGCGCGCGCCACCCGCGCGCGTTCCTGGCGCAGATTCTTGCGCTTCTTGGCGTTCAACGCATCGAGAAAATCGGCGAAGTCGCGCCAGCCGGGCTGGCGCTGCCAGTGGAATTGCCAGTCGTGACGCGCCAGCCAGCCGGCGGCGGCGAGCGCCGCGGCGTCGGCCTCGTCGATGAAATTGACGTGCGCCGAGGAAAAGCCGCCGCGTTCGAGCTCTGCGTCGAGCGCCGCGGTCAGCGCTCGGCGCAATGTACCGTCGTCCGCCGTGCCGGTGAGCAGACGCGGACCGGTGACGGGCGAGTAGGGTACGCCGCAGAGCAGCTTCGGATAGTAGGCGAGCCCGTGACGCACGTAGGCATCGGCCCAGTGCCAGTCGAACACGTATTCGCCGTGCGAATTGAACTTGCGATACAGCGGCGCCGCCGCGACCAGGCGGTCGTCGCGATACAGCGCCAGATGATGCGGCACCCAGCCGAACTCGCGACGCACGCAGCCGTGCCGTTCCAGGCCGCAAAGAAACGCGTGGTCGAGAAATGGATTATCCGACGGCAGCAGGGCATTCCAGTCCGCCGCGGGGATCTCCTCGAGCGATGCATGAAAGCGGATGTTCATCTTGCGTGCCCACGCCCTCCTCACGGGCGCGGCGTTGCCGAGCGCGGGATCCGGTCTTCGGTGTTGCCCTTCGCGCGCCATGCCGTTCATGGCATCGCGCAAGCGCTCAGGTCAACCCCAGCTTGTCGAGATATTTTTCCGCATCCAGCGCCGCCATGCAGCCGAAGCCGGCCGAGGTCACGGCCTGCCGATAGACCTGGTCGGCCACGTCGCCGGCGGCGAACACCCCGGGAACGCTGGTCGCCGTCGCGCCGCCCTCGAGGCCCGACCGGATGACGATGTAGCCGTTGTTCATGGCGAGCTGGCCGTCGAACAAGGCAGTGTTCGGGGTGTGGCCGATCGCCACGAACAGGCCGCTGATCGCCAGCGTGCGCGTGCTGCCGTCGGCGGTGCTCTTCAGGCGCACGCCGGTCACGCCGGAATCGTCGCCGAGCACTTCGTCGACGTGGTGGTTCCAGACGATCTCCACTTTTCCACTTTGCTGCTTCGCGAACAGCTTGTCCTGCAGGATCTTCTCCGCCTTGAACTTGTCGCGGCGGTGGACGATGGTCACCTTGCGCGCGATGTTGGCCAGGTACAGGGTTTCCTCCACCGCGGTGTTGCCGCCGCCGATCACGGCGACGTCCTGGTCGCGGAAGAAGAAGCCATCGCAGGTGGCGCAGGCCGATACGCCGCGGCCCTTGTACTTTTCCTCCGACGCCAGGCCGAGGTATTTCGCGGTGGCGCCGGTGGCGATGATCAACGCATCGCAACTGTATTCGCCGTTGTCGCCGATCAGACGAAACGGCCGGCGCGAGAGATCGGCGCTGTGGATGTGATCGAACACGATGTCGGTGGCGAAGCGTTCGGCGTGCGCGCGCATGCGTTCCATCAGCGCCGGTCCCTGCAGGCCCTCGACGTCGCCCGGCCAGTTGTCCACGTCGGTGGTGGTCATCAACTGCCCGCCTTGCTGCAGGCCGGTGATCAGGGTCGGCCGCAGGTTGGCACGCGCGGCATACACCGCGGCGGTGTAGCCAGCCGGGCCGGAGCCGAGAATGAGCAGACGCGAATGCTTCGGGGTGGTCATGTATAATTTCCTCGGGGAGCGGTTCGCATGAACGCCGCTGCGGACACCGGAACTCGGTGAGGGCGCGCGCAGCGTTCGTGAAACCGCTTCCGCGCGCAGGCCACGGCGAGCAAACGAACCCGAAGCATGGGGCGCCGCGCGCACCGAATCAAGTCCGCAATCCGACATCTGACCCTGGAGCGATTCATGCGTATCGGTGTTCCTTCCGAAACCAAGACTCTCGAAGGCCGCGTCGCGCTCGTGCCGGCCGCCTGCGCCGATCTCGTGCGCCGTGGCCACGAGGTGTACGTGCAGGAAGGTGCGGGCCGCAAGAGCGGCTTCTCCGACGACGAATATGCCCGCGTCGGCGTGAAGCTGGTGCCGACGGCGAAGAAGCTGTACGAGATCGGCGAGCTGATCGTGAAGGTGAAGGAACCGATCGCGGGCGACCTCAAGCTGCTGCGCGAGGATCATCTGCTGTTCTGCTATCTGCACCTCGCCCCGGAGCCGAAGCTGACCAGGCGCCTGCTCGAGATCGGCCTGACCGGCATCGCGTTCGAATCCGTGGAGGAAGCCGACGGCTCGCTGCCGCTGCTCGCGCCGATGTCGGTGATCGCCGGACGCATCGCCGTGCAGGTGGGCACGCACCTGCTGCATCAACCCATGGGCGGCAAGGGCAAGCTGCTCGGCGGCCTGCCCTCGACCGAACGCGGCAAGGTGGTGGTGCTCGGCGCCGGCGCCGCCGGCGGCAACGCCGCGCAGCTCGCCGCGGCCGGCGGCGCGAACGTGGTGGTGTTCGACAAGCGCCAGGATCGTCTCGCGCAGATGATGTCGCTCGGCACCAACGTCACCGCGCTGTATCCGTACGAGGAATACGTCGCGCGCGAGGTGTGCACCGCCGATCTCGTCATCGGCGCGGTGCTGATCCCGAGCGCGAAGGCGCCGCACGTGGTGACGCGGTCGATGGTCAAGTCGATGGAGCCGGGCAGCGTGTTGGTGGATATCTCCATCGACCAGGGCGGCTGCTTCGAGACCTCCAAGCCGACGACCTGGGCCGATCCGACCTACGTCGTCGACGGCGTCACCCATTTCGCCGTCACCAACATGCCGGGCGCCGTGCCGCAGACCTCCTCGCAGGCGATTTGCGCGGCGATCCTGCCGTACGTGCAGCGCCTGGCCGGCGACAAGAACTGGCGCAAGTTCGCGCCGCTCGCCAAGGGCATCAACGTGGACAAGGGGCGGATCGTCCACCCGGCGCTCAAGGGTATGAAATTGGATTGAAAAACATATAATTGGCGAGAGAATCTCAAGTGAATTCACGCGGTGGCGCGCGACCCGAAAGCTAAGACCGGCGAATCCGGCGACGCCCTGCAGCGACGCTTGCGCGAGGCCGCGTTCCTGCTCCTCGCGCCGGTGGCGGTGTATCTGCTGCTGTGCCTTTTCACCTACGATCCCGGCGATCCAAGCTGGTCGCACGCGGCCGGGCGTGCAACGCAGGTGCGCAACCTCGGCGGCGCCGT
Organism: Rhodanobacteraceae bacterium; assembly: GCA_021325475.1. Taxonomy (GTDB): domain Bacteria; phylum Pseudomonadota; class Gammaproteobacteria; order Xanthomonadales; family Rhodanobacteraceae; genus Rudaea. Next base: position 9,451 of record JAJPHA010000050.1, read on the forward strand.
CGGCGCTTGGGCGGCGGACCTCGGCTTCTATCTCTTCGGCTATCTCGCCTACGCCTTTCCGCTGCTGCTGCTGATTTTCGGCTGGAGCGTGTTCCAGGGTCGCGACCGCGGCGAGGAATCGCCGCTCGAGCCCAGCCTGCGCCTGATCGGCGGCGTGTTCTTCTTCATCGGCGGCACCGGCCTCGCGCAACTGCACGCCGCCAACCCGATGGCGTTGCCGGAACGCGCCGGCGGCGTGCTCGGCCAACTGGTCGCGGGCCTGCTGGAGCGCGCGTTCGCCCCGCTCGGTGCCAGTCTCTTTCTGCTGGCGATCTTCCTGGTGGCGCTGACGCTCGCCACCGGCCTGTCGTGGTTCAAGGTGATGGACGGCATCGGCCGCGGGCTCCTGCTCGCCGCCGGCTGGCTAGGCGCGGGCGCACGCCACGCGCGCGACCTGCGCGCGGCCCGCGCCGCGCGCAGCGAGCGCGAAAGCGTGCGCAAGGTCGAGACGGTCAAGCAGGCGCGGCGCGAGCCGCTGCGCATCGAGCCGACGATCAACGCCGTGGAGAAGAGCGAGCGCGCCGAACGCGAGCAGCAGATTCCGCTGTTCGCCGGCATCGCCGATTCCGACCTGCCGCCGCTGTCGCTGCTCGACGAACCCCGGCAGCAGGTCAAGGGCTACTCGGAAGAAACCCTGGAGGCGTTGTCGCGCCAGGTCGAGCTCAAGCTCAAGGATTTCCGCATCGACGCGCAGGTGGTCGGCGTGTTTCCCGGTCCGGTGATCACGCGCTTCGAGTTGCAGCCGGCGCCCGGCATCAAGGGCAGCCAGATCAGCAATCTCGACAAGGACATCGCGCGCGGCCTGTCGGTGCCGAGCGTGCGTGTGGTCGACGTGATCCCCGGCAAATCGGTGATCGGTCTCGAGATCCCGAACGCGAACCGCGAGATCGTCTATCTCTCCGAGATCCTGCGTTCGGAGCGCTACGACAGCGTCCGCTCGCCGCTCGCGCTCGCGCTCGGCAAGGACATCGGCGGCCGGCCGGTGGTGGTGGATCTCGCCAAGATGCCGCACCTGCTCGTCGCCGGCACCACCGGCTCGGGCAAGTCGGTGGCGCTCAACGCGATGGTGCTGAGCCTGCTGTACAAGGCCACCGCGCGCGAAGTGCGCATGCTGATGATCGATCCGAAGATGCTGGAACTCTCGGTGTACGAGGGCATTCCGCATCTGCTGACGCCGGTCGTCACCGACATGAAGGAGGCGGCGAACGCGCTGCGCTGGTGCGTGGCCGAGATGGAGCGCCGCTACAAGCTGATGGCCGCAGTCGGCGTGCGCAATCTCGCCGGTTTCAACAAGAAGGTGAACGATGCGATCGACGCCGGCAAGCCGCTCGCCGATCCGTTGTTCAAGGCGCCCGAGGACCCGACCGAGCCGGTGACCGTGCCGACGCTGGAGCCGCTGCCGTACATCGTCGTGCTGATCGACGAATTCGCCGACATGATGATGATCGTCGGCAAGAAGGTCGAGGAGCTGATCGCGCGCCTGGCGCAGAAGGCACGCGCCGCCGGCGTGCATCTGATCCTCGCCACCCAGCGGCCGTCGGTGGACGTCATCACCGGCCTGATCAAGGCGAACATCCCGACGCGCATCGCCTTCCAGGTGTCGAGCAAGATCGACTCGCGCACCATCCTCGATCAGTCCGGCGCGGAAACCCTGCTCGGTCACGGCGACATGTTGTATCTGCCGCCGGGCACGGCCACGCCCGAGCGCGTGCACGGCGCCTTCGTCGGCGACGACGAGGTCCACAAGGTCGTCGCCCATCTGCGCAGCCAGGGCAGGCCGGAGTACGTCGAGGGCGTGCTCGGCGACGTGCAATTGCTCGGCGACGGCCGGATCGTCGGCGAGTCCGGTCTGCCGGAGGACGGCGAACTGGCGGAGGGCGATCAGGACGAGTTGTACGATCAAGCCGTGCGCATCGTTACCGAGTCGCGCCGCGCCTCGATTTCCGGCGTGCAGCGCCGGCTCAAGATCGGCTACAACCGCGCCGCGCGCCTGATCGAGCTGATGGAACAACAAGGCATCGTCAGCCCGCCGCAACCCAACGGCAACCGCGAAGTGCTGGCGCCGCCGCCGCCCGAACTGTGAGCTCATGATGAGAGTCCTGTTCCTGTTGTTGCTTGCGATCGCGGGCGCCGCGCACGCCGCCGAGACGGCGCGCGCGCGGCTCGATGCCTTCGCCAGGGATTTGCGCGCGCTGCGCGGCGATTTCACCCAGGATGTGCACGATCCGAACGGCGGCACCGCCAGAACGAGCCGCGGCACGGTCGCGCTCGAGGCACCGCGCCGGTTCCGCTGGGAGACGACGACGCCGTATCGGCAATTGATCGTCGCCGACGGCGAGAAGGTCTGGATCTACGATGCCGACCTCGAGCAGGTCACGGTGCGCGCGCAAGGTACCGAGGAGGCGCACAGCCCGCTGACCGTGCTCACCGATCTTTCGCGCCTCGACCACGATTTCGCGACCAGCGAGCGGGGCGAGCACGACGGCCTGCTCTGGCTGCGTCTGCAATCGAAGGACAAGGAACCGCAGTTCGCCTGGTGCGATCTCGGCTTCGACGCGAACGGCCTGGCGCGCATGGATTTCGAGGACACCCTCGGCAATCGCACCGCGATCCGCTTCTCGGGCTGGCAGCGCAATCCGAAACTGGCGCCGGAACTGTTCCGCTTCACGCCGCCGAAGGGCGTGGACGTGATCGGCGATCCGACGCCGGCGGCCGAGGCGTTCCCGATCAGGGACTGACCGGCGCCGCCAGCGCCACGGCCTCGGCGAAATTCGCCGCGAAGCGCAGCCGTTCGCCGTCCGGTTCGATGCCCATCTGCGCGAGGATGCGTCGCGGCTGGTCGCGCAGTCCGGAAAGAATCACGCGCGTGCCCTGCTCGCGGCAGCGCCCGAGCATCTGGCGCAGCGCGGTCACGCCGCTGGCGTCGATCAGGGGAACGAGCCGCATGCGCAGGATGAAGACCTGCGGCGGCGAGGGAAACTGGTTCAGCACGTCGTCGAGGCGATTCGCCACGGCGAAGAACAGCGGCCCGGAGATCTGGAAGACCTCGACGCCCGCCGGCAGTTGCGCGCGCTGATCCGGCTCGCGCAAGCCGACCGCGTCGTCGCGATCCTCCTCCAGCAGCGCGACGTCGGACTGCATCGCCACCACTTCGCTCATGCGGTGCATGAACAGGAAACTGGCGAGGACCAGGCCGACCTCGATGGCGACGGTGAGGTCGAACACGACGGTGAGCCCGAAGGTGAGCAGCAGCACCACGCGATCACCGACCGGGCCACTCATCAGGTGCTTGAAGCTCTCGATCTCGGCCATGTTCCAGGCGACCACCACCAGCACCGCGGCCAGCGTCGCCAGCGGCACGTAGGCCATCACCGGCGCGAGCAACAGCATGAACAGCAGCAGGAACAGGGCGTGGAGCATGCCCGCCACCGGCGAACGCGCGCCGGAGCGGATGTTGGTCGCAGTGCGCGCGATCGCGCCGGTCGCCGGCAGCCCGCCGAACAGCGCCGAGGCCACGTTCGCCGCGCCCTGGGCGACGAGCTCGCAGTTCGAGCGATGGCGTCCGCCGATCATGCCGTCGGCGACCACGGCCGACAGCAGCGATTCCACGCCGGCGAGAAACGCGATCGTGAACGAACTCGGAAAGAGTTCGGTCGTGCGCTCGAACGGGATGTGCGGAAAATCGAAGCGGGGCAGGGCGGCGGGAATCCCGCCGAAGCGCGAACCGATCGTGTCGACCGGCAGGTGCCAGGCGACGACCGCCACGCCGCCGGCGATCACGGCGATGAGGAATCCCGGCAGCTTCGGCTGGAATCGACGCAACAGCACGATGGTGGCGAGGCTCGCGAGGCTGAGCAGCACGGTCACGCCGCTGGCGCTCGGCAGATGCGCGACATACGCGGACCAGCGCGCGAAGAAATCCGCCGGCACCTTGTCCATCGTCAATCCGAGCAGATCCTTCACCTGGCTGGAGAAGATGCTGGCGGCGATGCCGGAGGTGAAACCGGTGATCACCGGCTGCGGCATGTACTTCATCAGCGTGCCGATCCGCAGCACACCGGCGCCGATCAGCATGATCCCGGCGAGCAGAGTGCACAGGATCAGGCCGCCGTAACCGAACTTGTCGATCACGTTGAACACCACCGGAATGAACGCGGCGGTCGGGCCGCCGATCTGCACGCGCGAGCCGCCGAGCAGCGAGATCAGGAACCCGGCCACGATCGCGGTATGCAGGCCCTTGTCCGGCGTGGTGCCCGAGGCGATCGCCAGCGCCATCGCCAGCGGCAGGGCGACCACCGCCACGGTCAGTCCGGCGACGGCGTCGTGGCGCAGGTCGCGCGCGTCGTAGCCGCGGCGCAGGATGGTGACGAGCTTCGGCACATACAGGTGCCAGAGCGGGGTCGGCGGCGCGGCGGACATGGCGCACGAGCATAGCGGATTGCGTATGATCGCGACATGCCTTCGCGCAAACCGGCGCGCCACGCGCCGCCACTGTTCGCCGAATCCGATGCGCTCAAGCCGCTGGCCGAGCGCATGCGGCCGACCACGCTCGACGAGATCGTCGGCCAGCCGCGCCTGCTCGCGCCGGACGCGCCGCTGCGGCGCGCGATCGAGGCCGGGCGCGTGTATTCGATGATCCTGTGGGGACCGCCGGGTTGCGGCAAGACCACCCTGGCGCTGCTGCTGGCGAAATACGCGCAGGCGGAATTCCGCGCGATCTCCGCGGTGCTCGCCGGTCTCGCCGAGGTGCGCGAAGCGCTCGCCGAAGCCGCCGCGCACTTCGCGCAGGGCAAACGCACCGTGCTGTTCGTCGACGAGGTGCATCGGTTCAACAAGGCCCAACAGGACGCCTTTCTGCCACACATCGAGAAGGGCGTGATCCTGTTCGTCGGCGCAACCACCGAGAATCCCTCGTTCGAGCTCAACTCCGCGCTGCTGTCGCGCTGTCGCGTGCACGTGATGGACGCGGTGGCGCCCGCGGCGATCGTCGAGGCGCTGCGGCGCGCGCTCGCGGATCGCGAACGCGGCCTCGGCGCCAGCAAGCTCGCCGTGGCCGATACCGCGCTCGCGGCGATCGCCGAGGCCGCCGACGGCGACGTGCGGCGCGCGCTGACCCTGCTCGAAATCGCCGCGGACGTGTGCCACGGTGGCGTGATCGACGAAACGACGCTCGCGCAGGTGCTCGCCGACCGCACGCGCCGCTTCGACAAGGGCGGCGAGCAGTTCTACGACCAGATCTCGGCGCTGCACAAGTCGGTGCGCAGCTCCGATGCCGACGCCGCGCTGTACTGGTGCGCGCGCATGCTCGACGGCGGCGTCGATCCGGCGTATCTCGCCCGCCGGCTGACGCGCATGGCGATCGAGGACATCGGTCTGGCCGATCCGCGCGCCCTGCAATTCGCGCTCGAAGCCTGGGATGCCTACGAGCGCCTCGGCTCGCCCGAAGGCGAACTGGCGCTGGCGGAGGCCGCGCTCTATCTCGCCATTGCGGCGAAAAGCAACGCCGCCGACGCGGCGTTCGGCGCGGTGCGGGACGTGATCGCGCAGACCGGCACGCTGGAGGTGCCGCTGCACCTGCGCAACGCACCGACCGCGCTGATGCGCCGGCTCGGCTACGGCAAGGGCTATCAATACGATCACGATCTGGCCGGCGGCATCGCGCTCGATCAGCAATGCCTGCCCGAGGCGCTCGCCGGCCGCGAATTCTACCAGCCCACCGAACGCGGCCTCGAAGCGAAGATCCGCGAGAAGTTGCAAAGTATACGCGCGGCGCGCGCCGCCGCGCGCAAGGCAAAGGGCACGGACACGTGATCGCGGCAATCCGCGCACTGCCGCGCACCGTCTGGTTGCTGGGCTTGATCAGCCTGATCAACGACAGCGCGAGCGAGATGATCTATCCGCTCGTGCCGCTGTATCTGACCAGCGTGTTGCTGGCCGGACCGCGGGCGCTGGGTGTCATCGAGGGCATCGCCGAGGCCGTGAGCAGCCTGCTCAAGCTCGTCGCCGGCGTGCTCGCCGACCGCACGCGCAAGGTCAAACCCTGGGTGATCGGCGGGTATGCCCTCGCCGGCATCGCCCGGCCGCTGATCGCGTTCAGCACGAGCTGGATCGGCGTGCTCGCCTGCCGCGTGGCCGATCGCATCGGCAAGGGGCTGCGCACCGCACCGCGCGATGCGCTGCTGACGCTCAGCGTCGCCGCCGATCAGCGCGGACTGGCGTTCGGCCTGCACCGGGCGCTGGACAACTTCGGCGCCGTGGTCGGTCCGCTGGTCGCCGCCGGGCTGCTGGCGCTCGGTCTGTCGCTGCGCACGGTGATCCTCGGCGCGTTCGTGCCGGCCGTGCTCGTCTTCTGGTTGTCACTCGCCGTGCCCGATCCGCAGTACCAGGTCGCCGCGCCGCCGCTGCGCTTCACCTGGAATCTGCGCGAGTTCCCGCCGGCGTTCCGCCGCTACCTCGTCGTGCTCGCGCTGTTCATGCTCGGCAACTCGTCCAACATGTTCCTGCTGCTGCGCGCGCAGGATGTCGGTTTCGGACCGTCCGAAGTGCCGGTGCTGTGGTCGCTGACCTCGCTCGTCGCCGCGGCGTTGTCGACACCGCTGTCGGCCTGGTCCGACCGGCTCGGTCGGCGGCGCCTGCTGATCGCCGGCTGGAGCGTGTACGCCGTGGTGTATCTGTCGTTCGGCCTGCTACCGGCGCGCTCCTGGCTGCCGTGGCCGATGTTCGCCGTGTACGGGCTGTTCCTCGCCGCGACCGAGGGCGTGGAGCGCGCGCTCGTGGCCGATCTCGTGCCGCCGAGCAACGCCGGCACCGCCTTCGGCTGGTACAACCTGACCGTCGGCGCGTTTCTGCTGCCGGCGTCCGTGCTGTTCGGCTGGTTGTGGAGCACCTTCGCCCCGCTCGCCGCATTCGCGTTCGGTGCAGGCTGCGCGCTCGCCGCCGCGCTGTTGCTGCGGTTCTGGGTACCTGCGTCCGATCGCGCTCCGACCTGAGATCGGCGCGCGGCGACCGTTTGCGCGCGGCACCGCGGAACCTCGATAATTCACGCCTTCGCCGCTCGATTCGAAGGATCCGCCATGCTCGATCCCGCCCTGTTGCGCGCTCACCTGGACAGTGTCGCCGAACGTTTGCGCACGCGCGGCTACGAGCTGCCGAAGGCCGACATCGAAGCGCTGGAGGCGCGGCGCAAATCCGTGCAGGTGCACACCCAGGAGTTGCAGAATCTGCGCAATACCCGCTCGAAGGCGATCGGCATGGCCAAGGCCCGGGGCGAGGACACGGCCGCGCTGATGGCCGAGGTCGCCGGGCTCGGCGATCAATTGAAGACCAATGAGGCAGAGCTCGCCGAGATCCAGGGCAAGCTCGCCGCGATCGCGCTCGGCATCCCGAATCTGCCGGACACTTCGGTGCCGGAAGGGCAGGACGAGTCGCACAACAAGGAGATCGCGCGCGCAGGCTCGCCGCGCCGCTTCGATTTCCCGGTGCGCGACCACGTCGAACTCGGCGCCCGCCACGGCTGGCTGGACGGCGACGCCGGCGCCAAACTCTCCGGTGCGCGCTTCACCGTGCTGCGCGGCGATCTGGCGCGCCTGCACCGCGCGCTCGCCCAGTTCATGCTCGATCTGCACACCCGCGAGCACGGCTATCTCGAATGCAATGTGCCGTTACTGGTGAGCGCCGCGACCATGCGCGGCACCGGGCAGTTGCCGAAGTTCGCCGAGGATCTGTTCGCGACGACGGGGGAGGTGCCGTACTACCTGATCCCGACTGCCGAAGTGTCGCTCACCAATCTCGTCGCCGATGCAATCGTCGATGCGGAGAAATTGCCGATGCGTCTGACCGCGCACACGCCGTGCTTCCGCGCCGAGGCCGGTTCGCACGGCAAGGACACGCGCGGCATGATCCGCCAGCACCAGTTCGAAAAAGTGGAATTGGTGACCATTTCCACTCCCGCCGAGAGCTGGGGCGAGCACGAACGCATGACGCGCTGCGCGGAAAAGGTGCTCGAATTGCTCGAACTGCCGTACCGGCGCGTGCTGCTGTGCACCGGCGACATGGGCTTCGCCGCGGCCAAGACCTACGACCTCGAAGTCTGGCTGCCGTCGCAGAATGCCTATCGCGAGATTTCCTCGTGCTCGAATTGCACCGATTTCCAGGCGCGGCGCATGCAGGCGCGCTGGCGCAATCCGGAAACCGGCAAGCCGGAACTCGTGCACACCTTGAACGGTTCGGGCGTGGCGGTCGGCCGCGCGCTGATCGCGGTGATGGAAAACTACCAGCAGGCCGACGGCTCGATCGCGATTCCGAAGGTGTTGCAGCCGTATCTCGGCGGCGTCGAGCGCATACAATAACCTGTACGGAAGCGTGGCCGAGTGGTCGAAGCTCACGCGCTTTCGCGATGCAAAGTAATGCATCGCGAGCGTGAGCTGAGGGTGAGGCAGGAGGCCGAACGGCGACGCACCAGGGATGGCTGCTGCGAAAGCGGCCCATAGCTGGAGAGGTGGCCGAGTGGTTTAAGGCACCGGTCTTGAAAACCGGCGTGGTAGCAATACCACCGCGAGTTCGAATCTCGCCCTCTCCGCCACTTCGCGAGTTCGACAAAATCGCCGGGAGCGATTTTGGACAGCGGAGCTGGCCCGAGCGAAGCGAGGGCGAGTCTCAGGGATGAGACGAGCATATCTCACCGCTTCCGCCATTTCCTATCGTCCGCCAGCGACTGAGCGCACCGCGGGTATCGATCGGCCCTTGTCTGCCATCGCCGCCTGCGCTAAGTTTTCCCGTGGGGAGCTTGGGGGGCTGGGGAATGATTCGCATCGTCCTGATCGACGATCACACCGTGGTGCGCACCGGTTTGCGCATGATCCTGCAACAGCAGGCGGACATGGAGGTGATCGGCGAGGCCGAAGACGGCGAGCAGGGGCTCGCGCTGATCAAGCGGCTGGTGCCCGACATCGCGCTGGTCGACGTGCACATGCCGCGCTTCAGCGGTGTGGAGCTCACCGAGCGCGTGCGCCGCGCCAAACTGTCGACGCGCGTGGTGATCCTCACCGTGGCCGGCGAGGCACCGTTTCCGCGGCGCCTGCTCGATGCCGGCGCGAGCGCCTATCTCACCAAGGGTTGTCCGGCGGAGGAACTGGTCAAGGCGGTCCGCCGCGTCGCCGACGGCCAGCGCTATCTCGGCGCCGACATCGCCCAGCAGCTCGCGCTCGACGGCGGTCACGACGGTTCGCCGTTTGCCACGCTGTCCGCGCGCGAGCTCGAGGTGGCGATGATGCTGGCGCAGGGGCTCACCGCGCAGATCATCGCGCGCCGGCTCAAGCTCAGCGCCAAGACCGTCGCCACCTACAAGTATCGGCTGTTCGAGAAGCTCGCCATCGACAACGTCGTCGCCTTGGCGCATCTCGCCAGCGTGCACGGCTTGATCGCGCACGCCGCGCCGCCGGCGCGCTGAGGCGCGCCGGCGCACGTCGCGGCGGGTGACTTACTCGGACTTGACCCCGTCGGTGGCCAGCGGCACCGGCCGCGGCGCCGTGTCGGCCGCCGCATCCGGCTCGCGGTCGGGTCGCATCGGCGCGGCGGCCGGCGCAGTCGCCGCTGGCGGCGGCGTGGGCTGCGATTGCGGCGGAGGCGGCACCGGCTTCGGTTCTGCCGGCGGCGGCGTCACCACCACTTGCACCGGCGTGTAGCGCGGCGGGATCGGCAACGGTCGCGTCGGCAGCAGCACCGGCGCGCCCGGTGCCGTCGCGGTCGATGCGGGCTCGTGCGCGGGCGGATTCGGTTCGCGCGGCGGAGCGGAAGCGACCGCCGGGCTCGTCGCCGGCGACGGGCCGGCCGCCGGCGGCACGGCGGTCGCGCGTGGCACCGCCACAGGCGCGACGACCGGCGTCGGCGCCGCGGCAACCGGGACGGCGGGCGGCGCGGCCGGCATCACGGGTGCGGGTTCGGCATCCTCATCGTCGAAGTCGAACACGATCGGCGCCTGCGCCTGTGCGGGCGCGGATGCGGATTTTTCCTCGCCACGACGCCGGCGGCGCCCGCCGCGGCGCCCGCGCCGGCGTCCGTTCCGCGCTGCGGCCGCGTCGGCTTCCTGCGTCGGTGTCGTGGTGACGGCCGCCGGGGTGGCGCCGGTCGCCGCCGATGCCGTGGTCTGTGCAGCGACGGCCTCGCGCACGTCCCGCGCGGCGTTCGCCTCGGGCGCGGGCGTCGCCGGTCGTGGCGCGGGCGAAGGCGGCGGCGCGGGTTTGCGCTGCGGCTGCGGCGTCGCCGCGGCACGCGGTTCGCCGGCCGGTCGCTGCTCGGGTCCGCCACGCGGTCTGCCTTCGCCGCGGCCGCGCTCGCGGCCCGGATACGGTGTGCGCGCGTCGCCGCGGCCGCCGCGCGTCGCGGCGGGGCCTTTGCGTTCTTCGCCGGCCGGTCGCGGCGCGCGTGTCGCCGGTTTTTCGACAATAACCGGTTCCCGCTCGGCCGCAGGCTTCAACCACGCGAACAGACGCGCGAGCAAGCCAGGCGGTTTCGGCTTCGGCGTCGACTTCGTCGGCGCTGCCGCGGCGGGCGCGGCCTCGGTTTTCACCGGCGCCGGACTGGCGGGCACCACGCCGCTCACCGCCGGTTTCTCCGGTTCGACGCCGGGCTTGGCGACCTGCGGCGGCGGCGCGATCTGCGCCGGCGTCAGACGTTCGTAGCTCGGCTTGGGTTCTTCGCCCACCTCGGCGCGGCGGATGCGCTGGATCTCGAAATGCGGCGTCTCGAGCTTGTCGTCGGCGACGATGATCACCGGTACTTCATGGCGCTGCTCGATCTCGACCACGCTCGCGCGCTTCTCGTTGAGCAGGAAGTTGGCGACCTGCGGCGGCGCCTGCACCAGCACCTGCCCGGTGTTTTCCTTCATCGCCTGTTCCTCGACCAGGCGCAGCACCGACAACGACAGCGACTCCACGCTGCGGATGCGGCCGTGGCCCTCGCAGCGCGGGCACACGCTCTGGGTCGATTCGCCAAGGCTCGGACGCAGGCGCTGACGCGACATTTCCAGCAGCCCGAAGAGCGAGATGCGGCCGATCTGCACCCGCGCGCGATCGTGGCGCAGCGCGTCGCGCAGCTTCTCCTCCACGTCGCGCTGGTGCTTGGGATTGTCCATGTCGATGAAGTCGATCACGATCAAGCCGCCGGCGTCGCGGATGCGCAACTGCCGGGCGACCTCGACCGCCGCCTCGAGATTGGTGTTGAACGCGGTTTCCTCGATGTCGCCGCCCTTGGTTGCCTTCGCCGAGTTGATGTCGATGGCGGTGAGCGCCTCGGTCTGGTCGATCACGATCGAGCCGCCGGAGGGCAGGCGCACGCTGCGCTCGAACGCGTTCTCGATCTGGGTCTCGATTTGGAAGCGCGAGAACAGCGGCACCGTGTCCTTGTACAGCTTGAGCTTGCGCAGATTCTGCGGCATCACCTGCTGCATGAAGTCGCGCGCGTCGTTGTACAGTTCCTCGCTGTCGATCAGCACCTCGCCGATGTCGTTGCGCAGGTAGTCGCGCAGGGCGCGGATGATGAGCTTGGATTCCTGGTAGATCAGGAACGGCGCCGGCCGCGCACGCGCGGCCTCGTCGATCGCCTTCCAGACCTGCAACAGGTAGTCGAGGTCCCATTGCAGCTCGTCGGCTTCGCGGCCCATGCCGGCGGTGCGGATGATGAGGCCCATGTCCTCGGGCAACTGAAGCTGATCGAGCGCTTCCTTGAGATTCGCGCGGTCGTCGCCCTCGATGCGCCGCGACACGCCGCCCGCGCGCGGGTTGTTCGGCATCAGCACCAGGTAGCGCCCGGCGAGTGAAATGAACGTCGTCAGCGCCGCGCCCTTGCTGCCGCGTTCCTCCTTGTCCACCTGCACCAGCAGTTCCTGGCCTTCCTTGAGCAGTTCGCGGATGCCGGCCTTGTTGTGATCGACGCCGGGGGTGAAGTACTGCCGGGAAATTTCCTTGAGCGGCAGGAAGCCGTGGCGCTCGGCGCCGTAATCGACGAAGCAGGCTTCCAGCGAGGGCTCGACCCGGGTGATGCGGCCCTTGTAGATGTTGGCCTTCTTCTGTTCCTTCGACGGGGTCTCGATGTCGAGGTCGTACAGGGATTGGCCGTCCACGATGGCCACACGCAACTCCTCACGCTGAGTCGCGTTGATCAACATGCGTTTCATTTTTTTGTTCCTCGCGCGCTCGACCGCGTACGTCGCCGCGATGCCGCACCGTCGCCGGTGGCGGACCGCGTAAGCCGTGGGCGTGGCACGCATCCACGGGAGCGCTGGTAGCTGGCCGGCGCGAAGCTGCCGCGCCAGGCCGTTAATGGGTGCCCGTTGCGCAACCGCCGAATCCCGCCGACGACCGCCGACGGGCATTCCGCGACCCGACCGGTTACGATGACGCGGCAGCGTTGGCGGTTCCTCCCGGAGTGTCGGCCAAGCGCCTGCGATCGCAGCGGGCGGGTGCGCCGGCCACGGTGAAGTACCGTCGGTCGGCGCGATGCGCCCTGAAATTGTAACAACGTGCGGGATTTTTTCCAATCGCGGCGCGAACTTCGATGAAACTCGCCGATTCGGCAGCAAAACCGGGTGTGCGTCTCGTCCGCGTCGCGGACGACCGCGACGGCCAGCGCGTGGACAATTTCCTCGCCGGCCAGCTCAAGGGTGTGCCGCGCAGTCTGGTGTATCGGCTATTGCGCACCGGGCAGGTGCGGGTCAACGGCCGGCGCGCCAAACCCGACACGCGCCTTGCGGCCGGCGACGAGGTGCGCATTCCGCCGGTGCGCGTGTCCGCCGCGGAGACCGGCGTGCCGCCGATGCCGCTCGCGCGACGCATCGCCCAAGCGACGATTTTCGAGGACCGCGATTTCCTGGTGCTCGACAAACCGGCCGGCATCGCCAGTCACGGCGGCAGCGGGGTGAGCTTCGGCGCGATCGAACTGCTGCGCGCGGCGCGGCCGGGAGAGAACCTGGAGCTCGTCCACCGGCTCGACCGCGACACCAGCGGCGTGCTGGTGATCGCGCGGCGTCGCGCGGCGTTGACGGCGCTGCAGGCGCGGATCCGCGAAGGCAGCGTCACCAAGCAGTATCTCGCGTTGCTGTGCGGACGACCGGCGCGCGCACGCTTCGAGGTCAACGTGCCGCTGCGCAAATCGGTGTTGCAGGGCGGCGAGCGCATGGTGCGGGTCGACGACGCCGGCAAGCCGGCGCTGACCGTGTTTCGGATCCGCGAGGCCTACGCCGCCGCGGCGCTCGCGGAGGTGACTTTGTATACCGGACGCACGCACCAGATCCGCGTTCACGCCGCGCATGCCGGGCATCCGCTCGCCGGTGACGACAAGTACGGCTCGCGCGACTGCAATCGTCGCCTGCGCGAATGCGGCTTGCAGCGCCTGTTCCTGCACGCCGCACGTTTCGAATTCGATCTGGGCGAGCGCGCCTATGCGTTCTCGGCGCCGCTGCCGGACGATCTGCGCGAGGTGCTGGCGCGGCTGTCGTGAGGCGACGGACTGCGGATGCCGCAGCGACCGCGGCTGCGGGTCGTCACCCGAACAGCGCCTCGGTGCGCGCGGCGCAGATGAAATCGTTCAGCGACAGTCCGCCGACGTCGTGGGTGGAGAAGGCGACGTGGCAGCGACCCCAGCCCAGCTCGACATCGGGATGATGGTTCTGCTGCTCGGCGATCCAGCCGACGGCGTTGAGAAAGGCGAGTGCGCGGACGAAGTCGGGGAAGGCGTAGCGCTTGTGGATACTCGCTTGATCCTTGCCGAATTCCCAGCCCGGCAGCAGGGCGAGGAGCTCGCGCGCGCGCGCGGCGTCGAGCTGATGCGCCTTGCCCTTGCGCGGCACGCAGTTTTCGCGGCGCAATTCGTCGAAGGTCATGGCTCGCTCCTGGATTGCGGAGGCGAGCAGTATAGGCGAATGCCGGCCGGACGAGACCCTGGGTGACGCGCGCCCGATTCGGGACTAAACTAGTCCTGTTTCACGGAGCCATCATGCTGACGCTTTCCGACCGCGCGCAGGCGCATTTCCGGCGACTCATCGAACAGCAGGGCATCGCCGGTCTGGGCGTGCGCATGCAGGCGCTGCAACCCGGCACACCGAAGGCCGATTGCCGTCTGGAATTCTGCGAGCCGGCCGATCTCGCCGGCGACGAATGGCCGCTAGGCTGCGACGGTTTCACCTTGTACGTGGACGCGGCGAGCCTGCCGTATCTCGACGGCGCGCACATCGACTACGAGACGAACCCGACCGGCGGCCAGCTCACCGTGCGCGCACCCAAACTCCGCGGCAGTCCGCCCGCCGAAGGGGCGAACCTCGCCGAGCGCGTGCGTTACCTGCTCGACAGCGAGATCAATCCGCAGATCGCCGCCCATGGCGGGCGCGTGAGTCTCGAGGAGGTCAGCGCCGACGGCGTCGTCGTGCTGCGCTTCGGCGGCGGTTGCCACGGCTGCGGCATGGTCGACGTGACCCTGCGCCAGGGCATCGAGCGCACGCTGCGCGCGAAACTGCCGGAAATCACCGCCGTGCGCGACGCCACCGACCACAGCGGCGGGCGCAACCCGTATTACCGCGGGCGACAGGGCGCGAGCGCCGTGCGCTGAACGCGGCGCACCGTGGGGCGATCAATCGCCCTGTTCGTGACGCGAAAGATCGTCGAGCTTGCCCGGCATCGCCGCGTAGTAGCGCGAGATCGCCTCGATGTCGGCGTCGCTCAAGGTCTTGACGAAGCCCGCCATGATCGCGTTCTGGCGCTCGCCGGACTGGTATTCCTTCATCGCGCGGGCGAGGTAATCGTGATATTGCCCGGCGAGCCGCGGGTATTGGGAATTGGTGCCGTTGCCGTCGGCGCCGTGGCAGGCGGCGCAGGGCTTGACCAGGTCTTCCACGGTCTTGCCCGGCGCGGCGCCGGTTTCGGCGGCAAATGCGTTGGCGACGAGGCACCCGGCCAGCAGGGCAAGCAGTCGGTTCGGTTTCATGAGCGCGATCTTATTGGTGGATGCTGGAAAGGTAGGCGGCGATGTCGCGGATGTCCTTGTCGGACATGCTCTCGCCCTGGGCCCGCATGGTCGGATGCGCGCGTTCGCCCTTCTTGTATTCGGTCAACGCGCTGACCAGATAGTCGTAGTTCTGACCGGCGATGCGCGGCACGCGATAGTTGGGATAGGCATTGCGGTAGCCAGTCACGCCGTGGCAGCCGCCGCAGGTGTAGACCAGCGCCCGACCGGCGTTGGGATCGCCCTTGTCCGCTTCGCCGGCGGCCAGAGCGGATGGAGCAGCGCAAACCGAAAACAGCAGGGCAGTACGTAGCGCGACAGAAATTCTCGACATGGGGTGGAATCCGGCGATCGTGCGGGTTGGCAGTAGCAAACCGTGAAAGTATAGCCTGTGGTCCGCCGCGATCGCCAGATTGCCGAGCGCCGCGGCGGCGACTTGGCGTGCGTTGAGCAGTGCGCGGGGTTCCAATGTGCCGGGCACGCGGCGCCACTTGCGTTCGGCCGCAACAATCACCATCACCGAATGCATGCAACGCATCGGTGCCGTGCCGCATCGACGACTACACGCGCACATGACTATCGGCTCTGGCCGCACCGGTCGATCCGCTCGACAATAGCGAGGGTGGGCTTGTGCGGTAGCCATTATGGTGATATAGTAAACTATAACACCATGACTCTTTTTTCTTCTTCCCGCCCACAAATTCCAATGAAAATCAGCAGCTTGTTGTTTCTTTCTGGCTTGGCCGTCACGCTTGGCGCACTGACGGCGTGCAATCGGGACGGTTCGGCAGCCCCCACGCCCAAGACTGCGGCCGATGCCGTGCCGGTGGAAGTGGCCTATGCCAGCCGCAGCCCGATCAGCGCCAGCTACAGCGGCACGGCCACGCTCGCCTCCGACCACGAAGCGCAGGTGGTAGCCAAGACCAGCGGCGTGCTCAAGCGGCTGTACGTGGAGGAGGGCGAGACGGTGAAGGCCGGCCAGTTGCTCGCGGAACTCGACGACGCCGAGGCGCGCAGCAAATTCGCCCAGGCCGAAGCGCTGATGCGCAAATCCGAGGCGACGTTCGCGCACGCCCAGGCGGCGATGCCGAACAAGCTCATCCCACAGTTCGAATACGAACAGGACAAGTACGATCTGGAGGAAAAACGCGCCGCGCGCGCCGGCGCGGAACTGCAGCTTGCGTATACACGTATACTCGCGCCGGTGGACGGCGTGGTGGCCGAGCGTTCGGTCAAGCTCGGCAACATGATCCAGGCCAACCAGAACCTGTTCCGCATCGTCGGCATGGATCCGCTGCAGGCGGTGCTGAACGTGCCGGAACGGCAGCTCGGCATCCTGAAATCCGGTCAGGCCGTGCAACTCGAGGCCGACGCGCTGCCGGGCCGCCGCTTCGCCGGCACCATCCGGCGCATCGCGCCGGTGGTCGATCCGGCGAGCGGAACGTTCCGGGTGACCTGCGAATTCCGCAATCCCGACGGCGCACTCAAGGCCGGCATGTTCACCCGCATCGACATCGTCTACGACCACCGCGACGACGCCTTGACCGTGCCGCGGGCGGCGCTGATCGAGGAGGACGGCGAAACCGCCGTGTTCGTCGTCGAGAACGCGCCGGTTCCCGCCGCGCCCGCCGCCAACGCCGACGCCAGGGCGGATGCGAAGACTGACGCGAAGACCGACGCGAAAAAGGCGCCGGCGCCGGGCCTGGTGGCGCGTCGCCGGCTGGTCCAGGTCGGTTACAGCGACGGCGACAAGGTGGAAATCCGTTCCGGCATCGACGAGGGTGCGCGCGTCATCACGGTCGGGCGCAACGCCGTGCGCGACGGCACCGCCGTGCAGGTGCTCGAGGTGAAGGTGGCCGCCGACAAGGCGCGCGGAGACAAGGCGTGAATCTGGTCGCGATCGCCGCGCGCCGGCGCGTGACCGTCGGCATGGTCACGCTGACGTTCGTGCTGTTCGGCCTGATCGCGCTGGCCGGGCTCAAGGTCAATCTGCTGCCGGACCTCAGCTACCCCACGCTCACGGTGCGCACCGAATACGAAGGCGCCGCGCCGCTCGAGGTGGAAAACCTGATCTCGCAGCCGATCGAGGAAGCGCTCGGCGTGGTCAAGAACGTGCGCAAGATCCACTCGGTCTCGCGCACCGGCCAATCCGACGTCATTCTCGAGTTCGCCTGGGGCAGCAACATGGAACAGGCGAGCCTCGACGTGCGCGACAAGCTCGATCTTTTGCAATTGCCGCTGGAGGCGAAGAAGCCGGTGCTGTTGCGCTTCAATCCGTCGACCGATCCGATCATGCGCTTCGCGCTCACCGGGCCGGCGTCGCAGGCGGCGAACGAGGCCGAACTCAAGCAATTGCGCCGCTTCGCCGACGACGAGCTGAAGAAGCGCCTGGAACCGACCAGCGGCGTGGCGGCGGTCAAGGTCGGCGGCGGACTCGAGGACGAGATCGAGGTCGCGATCGATCAGCAACGCCTGCAGCAGCTCGGCCTCGGCGTCGCCGACGTGATCAAGCGTCTCGGCGACGAGAACGTCAACGTCTCCGGCGGCCGCATCGAGAACGGCGCACAGCGCTATCTGGTACGCACCGTCAATCAGTTCACCAATCTCGAGCAGATGCGCGAGCTGCTGATCAAGGTGGACAAGGGCGTGCCGATCCGGCTCAAGGACGTGGCCAGCGTCACCCAGGGCTACAAGGAACGCCAGGGCGCGGTGCGCGTCGACGGCCGCGAGGCGATCGAGCTTGCGGTGTACAAGGAAGGCGACGCCAACACCGTCGCGGTCGCGGCGAACGTGCGCAAGCAGCTCGCGCGGCTGACCTGCGATCCGCCGTATCCGTCGTGCGTTTCGATTCTGCCCGCGAACGCGCGCCTGCAGACGATCGACGACCAGTCGGTGTTCATCCAGAGCTCGCTCGACGATGTGCGCAACGACGCCATCATCGGCGGCGTGCTCGCCGTGCTCGTGATCTTCTTCTTCCTGGCCGATTCCTGGAGCACGTTCATCATCTCGCTGTCGCTGCCGGTGTCGCTGATCGCCACGTTCTTCTTCATGGGCCAGTTCGGCGTGAGCTTGAACGTGATGTCGCTCGGCGGCCTGGCGCTCGCCACCGGCATGGTGGTGGACGATTCGATCGTGGTGCTGGAGAACATCGCGCGGCTGCGCGAACGCGGCGCCTCGTTCCTCGAAGCCGCGGTGCAGGGCGCGCGCGAGGTGTCGATGGCGGTGACCGCCTCGACGTTGACGACCGTGGCGGTGTTCTTTCCGCTCGTGTTCGTGCAGGGCGTCGCCGGCCAGTTGTTCCGCGATCAGGCGCTCACCGTCACCTTCGCCATGCTGATCTCGCTCGTCGTCGCGATGACGCTGATCCCGATGCTCGCCTCGCTCAAGGGCAGGGCACCGCTCGGCTACGCCGAGGAGCCGGTCGATCCGGTGCCGGCCTGGCGCAAGCTGCTCGCGGGCGGTGCGGCGCTGGCCGTGTGGCCGTGGCGGACGCGCGTGGCGCGGCCGTTGCGTCTCGCCGGCTTCCTGCTGCTGCTCGTGCCCAAACTCGTGCTGCTGCCGTGCTACGTGTTGTTCCTGCTGCTCGCGTGGCTGGTGCCGCTGGCGATCCGCTACACGCTGCGGTTCGCGATGCTGGTGCTGCTGCCCGCCGCGCGCGTGATCGGTGCGGGGCTGCGCGGGATCGGCCGGCTGACGATGATCCCGTACCACGCCGCCGCACGCGCGTATCACCGCTTCCTGCCGACCGCGCTGGCGCATCCCTGGCGCGTGCTCGGTTTCGCCGCCGCGGCGTTTGCCGTCAGCGTCGCGCTGATCCCCACCCTCGGCATGGATCTGATCCCGCAGCTCGCCCAGGGCCGCTTCGAGATGACGGTGAAACTGCCGCCCGGCACGCCGCTGGCCGACACCGATGCCCTGGTGCGCGAGTTGCAGCAGAAGAACGCGAAGGATCCGAACATCGCGATGATCTACGGCGTCAGCGGCACCGGCACGCGGCTCGACGCCAATCCGACCGAGAGCGGCGAGAACATCGCGCGGCTGCTGATCGTGCTCAAGCCCGGCGTCGGCGACCGCGGCGAAACCGCGGCGATGGACGCGCTGCGCGCGAGCATGACGGCGCATCCCGGCAGCGAGGTGAAGTTCTCGCGGCCGCAACTGTTCAGCTTCGCCACGCCGCTCGAAGTGGAACTGCGCGGCTACGATCTGGCCTCGCTCAAAGCCGCCGGCCGCGAGCTGAGCAGCCGGATGAGCGCCTCGCCGCGCTTTGCCGACGTCAAGTCGACGATCGAGAGCGGCTCGCCGGAGATCCAGGTACGCTTCGACCAGGAACGCGCCGCCGCGCTCGGCCTGACCACCAAGCAGATCGCCGACCAGGTGGTGAACAAGGTGCGTGGCTCGGTCGCCACGCGCTACAGCTTCCGCGATCGCAAGATCGACGTGCTGGTGCGTGCCCGCGAGGACCAGCGCGCTTCGGTCGATGACATTCGCAATCTGATCGTCGGCTATGCCGCGGCGAATGCGACGAATGCCGCGGGCACGGTCGCCAACGCCACCGAGACCGGCACCGCGACGCCACCGGCCGGCGCCACGCCCGCGGCTACGCCGATCCGGCTGTCGGCCGTGGCCGAGGTCATTGCCACCGAAGGACCGAGCGAGATTCACCGCGTCAGCCAGGAACGGGTCGCGATCGTGTCGGCGAACCTGCACTATGGCGATCTCGGCAGCGCGGTCGCGGAAGTGCAGCGGATGATCCGCGAGCATCCGCTCGCCGCCGGCGTCACCGCGCACATCGGCGGCCAGAGCGAGGAACTCGACGCCTCCACGCGGTCGCTGATCTTCGCGCTCGCCCTCGCCATCTTCCTCGTCTACCTGGTGATGGCCTCGCAGTTCGAATCGCTGCTGCACCCGTTCGTCATCATGTTCTCGATTCCGCTCGCGCTGGTCGGCGCGGTGCTCGCGCTCAAGCTCACCATGACGCCGCTCAGTGTGGTCGTGTTCATCGGCCTGATCATGCTCGCCGGCATCGTGGTGAAGAACGCGATCGTGCTGATCGACCGGGTCAACCAGTTGCGCGAGGAGGGCGTGGCCAAGCTCGCCGCGATCGCCGAGGCCGCGCAGTCGCGTCTGCGTCCGATCACGATGACCACGTTGTGCACCCTGATCGGCTTCCTGCCGCTGGCGGTCGGCTGGGGCGACGGCTCGGAGGTGCGCGCACCGATGGCGATCACGGTGATCGGCGGGCTGGCCGTGTCCACTCTGCTGACACTGGTGGTGATCCCAGTGGTATACAATTTGCTCGATCGGCGCAGCGATGCGGTCTACGTCGAACGCGGCCGGCGCAAGCGCTTCGCGGTGAGTGAAGACGCGGCGCTCGCCGCCCAGGGAGCGTCGCCGTGACCCTCGCCGAGCTCAGCCTCAAGCGCCCGGTCAGCGCGATCATGTTCTTCGTCTCGCTGCTCGTGATCGGCCTGATCGCGGCGTTCCGCCTGCCGCTCGAGGGCATGCCGGACGTGCAGTTCCCGTTTCTGCTGATCGACCTGCCGTATCCCGGCTCGACGCCGGCGGAGGTGGAGCGGACGATCACCCGGCCGGTGGAGGAAGCGCTGTCCACGCTGAACGGCATCCAGCATCTGAATTCGGTTTCGCGCGCCGACGGCGCCGATGTCTTCATCCAGTTCAAATGGGGGGTCGACAGCGCCGTGCGCGCGGTGCAGGCGCGCGAGAAGATCGACGCGATCCGCGCCGATCTGCCGAGCGATCTGCAACGCTACACCGTGCAGAAGTTCGCCACCAGCGATCAGCCGATGCTGCAATTGCGCATCTCGAGCACGCGCGACTTGTCCAACTCCTACGAGCTGCTCGACCGCAAGCTGAAGCGACCGCTGGAACGCCTGCCCGGCGTGGCGCGCGTGCAGATCCAGGGTGTCGCGCCGCCCGAGGTGCAGATCGAGATCGCCGCCGACCGCCTGACCGCGGCCGGCGTCAGCCTCAACGATCTGTACCAGCGCCTCAACGACGCCAACTTCTCCGCTTCCGCCGGTCGGGTGCAGGACGGCAAGGTGCGCTACCAGGTGCAGCCGGTGGGCGAGTGGCGCAGTCTCGACGACATCCGCGCCATGCCGGTCAATGACAAGGGCCTCAGACTCGGCGACATCGCCAATGTCAGCCTGAAGCCGGCGCGGCTCAACTACGGCCGGCATCTGGATCAGCGACCCGCCGTCGCGGTCGACATTTCCAAGGAACGCAACGCCAACCTGGTCGAGGCCGCGCGGCGCGTGCTCGCCGAGATCGACCGCATCGGCCGCGATCCGGAGATGAACGGCATCCAGCTCTACTTCCTCGGCGACGAGGCCAAGGCGGTGACCTCGAGTCTCGCCGAGCTCGGCAAGGCCGGCCTGATCGGCACGCTGCTGTCGATCCTGGTGCTGTTCTTCTTCCTGCGCGACTGGCCGTCCACGCTGATGGTGTCGCTGGCCATCCCGATCTGCTTCGTGATGACGCTCGGCTGCATGTATTTCTTCGGCATCACGCTCAACATCCTGTCGATGATGGGCCTGCTGCTCGCGGTCGGCATGCTGGTGGACAATGCCGTCGTCGTGGTCGAGAGCATCTACCAGTACCGCGAGAAGCACCCGGACCGGCCCTGGTACTGCGCGGTGCAGGGCACCCAGGTGGTCGGCATCGCCATCGCCGCCGGCACGTTCTCGAGCATCGTCGTGTTCCTGCCGAACATCTTCGGCGACAAGAACGAGATCAGCATCTACCTCACCCAGGTCGCCATCGCCATGGCCATTGCCCATCTCGCCTCGTGGCTGGTGGCGGTGAGCCTGATCCCGATGCTATCGGCGAAACTGCCGCCGCCGAAATTCATCGGCCGCACCAGCCTGATCACGCGTCTCACCGCGCGCTACGAGCGCATCGTCGCCTGGACGCTCGCGCATCGCGGCCTGACCCTGCTCGGCGTATTCGCGCTGATGTTGCTGTCCATCGCGCTGCCGATGCGGTTGACCAAGACCGACATGTTCCCGCCCGGCGAACGCAGCGAACTGCACCTGCAGTACAACCTCAACGGCATCTACCGGCTGGAGGAGCTCGAGAAATCGATCAGCGTGGTCGAGCGCTGGCTGGACGCGCATCGCGCCGAGTTCCACATCAAGAACCTCTACAGCTACTTCAGCGAGCAGGGCAACGCCATGACCAATATCCTGCTCGAGGATGGCGAGCAAGGCGTCGGCCGCTCGCGCGCGATCATGGAGAAGATCCGCGACGGTCTGCCCAAGGTGCCGATCGGCAGCATCGGATTCGATCAGCAATCGAACAACGACAATGGCGTCGTCCAGCTGTTCCTCAACGGCGATTCCGGCGCCACCCTGCGCGAGCTCGCCGCGCCGGCGCTCGAGGCGCTCAAGCGTGTGCCCGGCCTGCGCGACGTCCGTCCCGCGGAAGTCTCCGGCGACCGCGAGGTAGCGGTGCACGTCGATCGCGACAAGGCGCAGCACTACGGCTTCTCCGCCAACCAGGTCGCGCAATACGTCGCGATCGCGCTGCGCGGCATGCCGCTCAAGGAATTCCGCACCGGCGCGAGTCCGATCCCGGTCTGGCTGCGCTTCCAGAACGCCGACCGCCAGAGCCTTGCCGATCTCGCCGACTACAAGCTGCGCCGCGCCGACGGCGGCCTGATCCCGCTGCTCGCGCTGGTGGACATCGATACCCACGACGCCGCCTCCAGCATCGAGCGCGAAAACCGCCAGACCTCGCTCGGACTCAAGGCCAATCTCGCCGAAGGCGCCACGCTCGACGAGGTGAAACCGAAGATCGAGCAGGCGATGAACGCGCTCACCCTGCCGCCCGGCTACCGCTGGAGCTACGGCCGGAATTTCGATTTCGCCGAGGAAGCCGGCCAGCGCATGCTGCTCAACACGCTGCTCGCGCTGGTGCTGGTCTACGTGGTGATGTGCGCGATGTTCGAATCGCTGATCTATCCGGCGGCGATCCTGACCACCTTCGTGTTCTCGATCTTCGGCGTGTACTGGCTGTTCTGGCTCACCAACACCACGTTCTCGATCATGGCCTCGATCGGCGTGCTGATCCTGATGGGGGTGGTGGTCAACAACGGCATCGTCATGATCGTGCACATCAACCAACTGCGTCACGCAGGGCTGCAGCGCACGCCGGCGCTGATCCGGGGCGCGCGCGATCGTCTGCGCCCGGTGCTGATGACCATGGGCACGGCGATCCTCGGCATGGTGCCGTTGTGCGTGAGCAATGCTGCGATCGGCGGCGACGGCCCGCCGTACTATCCGATGGCGCGCGCGATCGCCGGCGGACTCGTGTTCTCCACGCTCGTCACCCTGGTCGCACTGCCGACGATCTACGCGCTGCTCGACGACCTGCGACTGTGGATGCGGCGCGTGCTGCGCGAGGCGCGCGGCCGGGCGCCGGCCACCGCGCCCGCGGCAGGCTGAAGCTCACGGCAAGGTTTCGATCGCCGCCTGTGCGGCGCGTGCGAAGCGTCGTTCCAGCTCCGCCGCAGGCGCCGCGGGCAGCGCGAACCAGCGCGTGAGGAGCGCGGCGAGTTCGGCCGCCGGGTCGTCCGCGGCGCCGCCGCGCAGACGCGACGACAGACGCTGCACCTGGATGTCCATGCGCCGCTGCCGGTCCGCCGGCGGCGATTCGACACCGCCGAGAAACTCCAGCCGCACGAGAATATCGAGCGCCTCGTCGTGCGTGTCCGCGGGCGAGCGCGCCGCGCCGTCGCGCAGGCGCGCGTGGTGCGCTTCGAGCGGCACCGCGAAATCGGCCGCGATCGGCGGCAGAGCCGCCCACTGCGCCAGCGCATCCTCGCGCGACAGCGCGCCGCTCTCCCATGCCTGCAGCACGCGGTAGCGCTGCAACGCCGTCGTGTAGCGCGCCAGCCGCGTCCGCCGCGCGGCGTCCTTGAGCGCGAGCGCGATCGCCTCGCGCGCGTCCCGGAAGCGCCGGGCGAGCGCGCGGTCGTCCACCGCCAACGCTTCCCAGCGCGCCTCCAGCTCGCGCAAGGAGCGCCGCCCATCCTCGCCGGCGTCGGGTCCGGATTGGGCCAGCGCTTCGAGCTGCTCGATCACCTCCAACGCCTGCGCGCGCACGGCGGCCGTCTGCGACTCGCGTTCCTTGCGCGCGGCGTCGAGCCGGCCGAACGCGGCATCGCACGCCGCACGGAACTCGCGCCACTGGCGTTGATCGACACTGCGACGACCGCCGCCGAGCGCGGTCCACTCCTGCTGCAATTCGCGCACGCGGCGCGGCAACTCGCGCGGTTGCGCGTCGGCGAGCGCACGGGCGCGTTCGATCAGACGCCGCTTCGCCACCTCGACGTCGGCCGCGCGCGTCGCCAGGCGCGGCTCGATCGCGGCGATGTACTGCTTGATCCGTCGCGCCAGCGCGGAACGCTCGTGCGGATCCACGCCATCCAGCGTGTGCAGGGCCGCGCCCAGCGCGGTGCGCAACTGCGCGAGTTCCTGCCAGTCCGTGCTGTCCTCGGGCAACGCCGCGGCGCGGTCGAGCAGGGCATGGACGGCCTCGGTGCGCGCGTGGCGCAGCGCGTCGCGTTTTTCGAAGTAGGGCCGGGTGGTACGCAAGGCGCGCTGGCAAGCCGCATGGAAACGGCGATCGAGACCGGTCGGCGGCTGCGCCGCAGCGCGGCCCTCGCGCGCATCCAGGCGTTGCCACTCCGCGCGCGCCTCGTGCACCCGGTTGGCGATCGCGTCCGGATGCAGTCCGGAGCCGAGCAGCGCCTCGATGTCGGCGCACAGCGCGCGCCGACGTTGCCGCTGCGACCACATCAGCCAGCGCGCGAGTTCGGCCTGGCGTTCGTTGAGCGGCGCCAGCCGGCGTTCGAGCGCGCCGGGCAGGATGCCGATCGCGGCCACGAGTGCGTCGATGCGTTGCTTCAAGTCCTGCGCCCGCGCGCTGTCGCCGGCATCGAGCGCGGCCTGGTACTCCGGCAGCAGCGCTTCGAGCTCGCGCTGACGGGCATGACGCGCCTCGCGTTCGCGCCGCCGTTCCTCCGCGGCGGCGGCGAGCGCGGCGTCGAATCGCGCGCGCGGCACGAGCGCCTCGGGACCGGTCACGGTTGGCCCGAGCTCCTCCGCCGCGGGTGCCGCGTCGGTTGCCGCCGCCGCGATCCGGCTGCGGTTTTCGCGCGCGCGCAGCAACACATCCCGCGCGCCGGCATGGCGATTGCGCAATTCCGCCGGCACGCCGTCGCCGAGTTCGGCGAAGGCGCGCTCGATCCCGTCGAGCTCCGCCTCGGCCTCGGCGGCCGGGGCGCGCAGCAGCGCCTCGATGCGCTCGCACAAGCGACGCGCACGCTCGACGATCGCGACGGAATCGCCACGCGCCACGCGCAAGGCGTCGGCGCGTTCGCGCGCGCGCCGGCTGGCGAGCTTGTCGGTCTTGCGCGTGCGCTCCGCGAGCCGCGTGAGTTGGTCGATGTCGTCGATGCGTTCCAGCGCGCGCAGGCGCAGCGCCGGATCCGGGTCGTGCAACACGCAGGCGGCGAGCACGCTGCCGCGGGTCACGCGCTGCAGTGCCGCTTCGCGCAGCTCGTGCGGCTTGGCGTTCGTCGCCACCTGTTCGAGTTCCGGCGCGCTCAGGGTTGCGAGCTCGGCGAGCCGCTCCGCCATGGCCGGCGGCGCCGCCGCGTCGGCGCACAACCGATCGAGGCAGGCCGCGCGCGCACGCGCACGCACGGCGGCGTCCGCATCCGCGCTCGCCCGCTCGCGCCAGAGCGCGTAGTCGTTCGCACGCTCGAGCGCGGCCAGACGCACCGCGGCATCCGGATCCTCGCGCGCGAGCGCGGGCAGGGCGGCGATCAGCTCGGGATCGTCGTCAGTCGCCACCGCCTGGCGGCGCACCGCGGCGTCCTTGTCCTGCCAGCGCGAACGGAATAGCAACTTGCCGAGTTTCATGACGATGGGAACCTGTCTCGAGATCGTCGCGACCACCGACGGATGGTCCGCCGCGGGCACCGTCTTCGTTCACATCAACCGATGCAGGATGCGGATGCCGGCGAGGTATTCGCCGAGCAGCATGCCGAGATTGGTC
The DNA here is from genome assembly GCA_021325475.1 of Rhodanobacteraceae bacterium. Lineage (GTDB taxonomy): Bacteria > Pseudomonadota > Gammaproteobacteria > Xanthomonadales > Rhodanobacteraceae > Rudaea. Next base: position 35,566 of record JAJPHA010000050.1, read on the forward strand.
AACAGGAACACGAGCAGCGTGCGCGAGACGCGGTTGCGCCACCAGCCGCGCCAGTCGAGCACGTCGTCGCGCAGGGCCTCGAAGTCGGCCACGCGCGGGCGATGCAGCCACAGCTCGGCGCCGGCGCTGAACGCCCCGGAAGGCACCAGCGGGCGGAACGGTTTCAGCGGTGCGACGACGAACGCGGCCAGCACGCTGAGTGGGTGGGCGCCGCCGAGCGCCGCACCGAGTGCCGCACCGCAGCCGGTGAACAGGATCCAATCGCGCAACGCCACCGCGCCGAAGCCGATGCCGCGGCCGAACGACCAGGCGATCGCGCCGACGATCAATGCGAGCACGCCGAAGCCGATCCATTTCGGCGCGTGCGACGGCGGCGGCAGCGCGCGCAGGGTTTGCAGGACCGCCGCCGGATCCTCCTGCTGCGCGGCGAGTTCGCGCTCGATGCCGGCGAGATGGCCGGCGCCGACGACGACGAGCACGCGCCGCGCGGCGCCACCGGCACTCGCCTCGCGCAGACGCGCGGCCATGTAGCGGTCGCGCTCGTCGATCAGGCTGCGATAGAGCGGCTCGGATTGACGCGCGAACTCGCGAAACGCGCTCTGCAGCATGTCGCCGCGCTTGAGGTTCTCGATCTCCTCCTCGGCCACCGCGCCGCGTTCGAACAGGCTGGCGACGAGGCCGGAGACGATCGCGACACGATCGAGCCAGCGCACGCTGCGATAGGCGCGCCTCAAGGTGACGCCGATCTCGCGATCGATCAACCACAACGGCTGCCGTCGTTGTTCGGCGAGGTCCGCGGCGGCCTTCATCTCCGCGCCGGGTTCGATGCCGAACTGTTCGGCCAGGCGCCGCTGGTACGCCGACAATGCCAGGTTCGCGGCGACCATGCCCGCCTTGCCGTCGCGGATCACCTGCCACAGATCGAGATTGCGCCACGCTTCGCGGTCGCGCAACGCGCGCAGGCGCGTGTCGCAGAGCTCCACGGCGATCGCGTCGTAGCCGCCGCCTTCGATCAACTGGCGCACCGCGGCCACGCTCGCGCGCGAGACGTGCGCCGTGCCGAGCAGGGTGTACTCGACGCCGTCGCGGCTCACGCGCGCGAGCGGCTGGTCGGCGACGGACGCGACGTCGTTCATGCCGGGATCGGGCGGCGACGCCGAGCGCGAAGGCGATTCACGTTCCTGCACCACGAGCTCCTCCCGGTTCGCGACGCGGCGCGTTCAATCGCGAAAGCGTTTGAGCAGGTCGGCATAGGCGTCGATCCGCCGATCGCGCAGAAACGGCCAGATGCGCCGTACCGCTTCGCTGCGCGCGAGGTCGAGGTCCACGATCAGCAACTCCGGCTGGTCGATCGCCGCCTGGGCGAGGAGCTCGCCCTGCGCGCCGGCGGCGAAGCTCGAACCCCAGAACTGCAAGCCGCGGCCGCCGTCCGGCGCGGGCTCGAAGCCGGTGCGATTGCAAGTCAGCACCGGCAGACCGTTGGCCACCGCGTGGCCGCGCTGCACCGCGATCCAGGCATCGCGCTGGCGCTTCTTTTCGGCGTCGTCGTCGGCGGGGTCCCAACCGATCGCGGTGGGGTAGAGCAGCAGCTCCGCGCCGGCCAGCGCCATCAGCCGCGCGGCCTCCGGGTACCACTGATCCCAGCACACCAGCACGCCGAGCTTGCCGACCGAGGTGGCGATCGGCGTGAAGCCGAGATCGCCCGGCGTGAAATAGAATTTCTCGTAGTAGGCCGGATCGTCGGGAATGTGCATTTTGCGGTATTTGCCGCAAATTCCCTTTTTTCCGTCGAACACCACCGCGGTGTTGTGGTAGAGGCCGGCCGCGCGTCGCTCGAACAGGCTGGCGACGAGCACCAGGTCGAGCTCCGCCGCCAACGCCCCCAGGCGCGCCGTGCTCGGGCCGGGAATCGGTTCGGCGCGGTCGAACTCGGCGACGCTCTCGTGCTGGCAGAAATACGGACCGTTGTGCAGTTCCTGCAGCAGGGCCAGCCGCGCACCCTGCGCGGCGGCCAGCCGCAGGCCAGCCTCGATCGCATCCAGATTCGCCTCGCGGCTGCCGCGATCGCGCTCCTGCACCAGCGCGGCGCGCAATGTATCGGTCATGCGAGTACTCCTTGCGGCAGTTGCATGGTCAGGCAATGCAGGCTGCCGTTTTGCCAGATCAACGCGCGGCAGGGTACCGCAACCACGGCGCGACCGGGATGCGCGGCGGCCAGCACGCGCGCGGCGTCCGCATCGGCGGGGTCGTCGTAGGCCGGCATCAGCACCGCGTCGTTGACGACGAGATAGTTCGCATACGATGCCGCGAGCCGCCGTTCGCCGTCGAAGATCGGCCGCGGCCAGGGCAGGGGGAACAACCGATAGCTCCCGCCACCGCGCGTGCGCAACGCGGCGAGTTCGGCGCGCAGCGCGGCGAGTTCGTCGAAGTGCGCATCGCCGGGATCGTCGCAGGCCTGGAACACGATGGCATCGTTCGGCGCGAACCGCGCCAGGGTGTCGATGTGGGCATCGGTGTCGTCGCCCTGCAGATAGCCGTGCTCCAGCCACAGCACCCGCTCGGCGCCGAGTTGATCGCCCAGCAGCCGCGCCATCTGTTCGCGACTCTGCTCGGGATGCCGCTGGTGCAAGCAGCGCCAGGTGGTGAGCAAGGTGCCGGCGCCGTCGGTTTCGATCGCACCGCCTTCCAGCGCCCAGTCCACGCGCCGATGCTCGGCGTGGCGGAACAGTTCGCGTGCGGCCAGCCCCTCGACCAGACGATCGTCGCGGCTCGCCGCGAATTTGCCGCCCCAGCCGGTGAAACGGAAATCGAGCAGGCGGAAGGAATCGCCGGCGCGCAGCGTGATCGGTCCGGAATCGCGCAACCAGGTATCGTCGTATTCGATCTCGACGAAACGGCAGCGTGCGGGGTCCACCCCGGCGGCGCCGAGACGCGCCTGCGCATGGCGGCGCAGCGCCGCATCGGCGACGCAGATCACGGCCGGTTCGTATCGGGCGATCGCCGCGACCAGCGCCACGTAGGCCGCCTCGATCTGCGGCAGGCGCTCGCGCCAGTCGGTCTCGGCGTGCGGCCAAGCGAGCAGAATGCCCGCCTGCGGTTCCCATTCCGCAGGCAGGCGGAACGCGACGGACATCGGCGGATCAGGATTCGGCAGCGCTCGGCGCCGGGTGACTGGTGACGCTGTCGATCACGCGGTCGCGCTCGAAATACACGGTGAAGTCCGGATACACCCAGCGGTTGATCACCGGGTGCCGCGGGGCGTCGCCGCCGGCGGGCGGCAGCTTGCTTGACGGCGCGCCGAAATGGCGTTCGACTTCGGCCATCGTCATGCCGCGCCGCGGGCCGTTGGCGGCGTGCCCCGGCAGCAGCTTCACGGTATCGGCGAACGCCGGACGGACCCCGGCGCAGGCCAGCAGGCCCAGACCGGCGAGAATGAGAGCGGATCGGGTCATGGCGTCGACTCCTGCACACGCGGCGATTGCCGCCCAGCGGACGTCTTGTAGCAGAATCCGCCGGGCAATTCCACGACACCGGCGGCGACGCCGAGGCGGGTCGATCCGCGCCGCGGCGGCTTCAGCGCTGACGCGCCTTGAAGCGCGGATTGCTCTTGCAGATCACGAACACCTTGCCGCGGCGGCGCACGATCTTGCAGTCGCGATGGCGCTGCTTGGCGGATTTGAGCGAAGACAACACTTTCATGGCACGGGATCCAAATCAGGCAGGGAAACAAAGCGCTACAGTTTAACCCATGGAGCGGAAAAGGAAAACGGCGGGCGCCGGCGGACGCTCCGGCCCGGATCCGCCGCCGCGGCTCAGGCCACCACGTCGTAAGGGCGCATCATCTCGTTGTCCTCGTGCTCCAGGATGTGGCAATGCCAGACATAGCGGAACCGTTCGCCCGGCGTGGTCGCGGTTCCCTTCGGCAGTTCGAAGCGGGCGATGATGCGTGTGACGAAACCGGGGTAGGTCTTGACCGTATCCTTCCAGGCCAGACGTTCATTGGCCGCCGGCGGCAGCACCGGCGCCTGCGGATCGACCTCGGCGAGCGGATTGCCGTCGGCATCGGTCCGCAGCGCCTGCCGATTCAGCACCTGGAACTGCACCAGATGCACGTGGATCGGGTGGGCATCTCCGGTCAGGTTGAACAGATTCCAGACCTCGAGCGTTCCCGCCTTCGGCTCCTCGCTCACCGGATCGTCCCAGTGCTGGTCGCCGAGCAGTCCCATGATCGGGTTGCCGTAGGGATCGGCGGAATCCATTTCGGTGAGCACGAGATTGCGCTCGGCGGCCGCCTGGGCCGGATCCAGCGCCGGAGAATCGACCAGCCGCGGCGGAACCGCGCTGTGGTCGCGCCCGCGCAGCGGTTTGGAAACCTTGAACAGCATCACCTCGGTCGGAATCGGTACGGACGGATCGCCGCCGGGATAGGGTGCGGGCGCGTCGTTCCTGAGCACGAAGGCCTTGCCCGCCAGATCGGTGAAATCGATCACCACGTCCATGCGCTCCGCCGGCGCCAGCAGCAGTTCGGTCAGCGCCACCGGCGCCGGCAGCAGGCCGCCATCGCTGCCGATCTGCAGGAACGCCGGTCCGGCCTGGCCGGTCGGCGCGCCGAAGCCGTCGCTCTCGGCCAGCGTCAGCCGCCAGAAACGCGCGTTCGAGGCGTTCAACAGTCGGAATCGATAGCGGCGCGGCTCGACCTCGAGATACGGCCAGACCCGGCCGTTGACCAGCACCGTGTCGCCGAAGAATTCCGGGATCCAGATGGGCGGGACGCTGGGATCGGGGTCGCCGCCAGTATCCACCACCGGATACAGCAGCGAGCCGTCCGCGTCGAACAGCCGATCCTGGATCATCAGCGGAATGTCGTAGGGCCGGCGCGGCAAATTGAGTGCGCGCTCCTCGTCGTCGCGAATCAGATAGAAGCCGGCGAGCCCCATGTACACATTCAGGCGCGTCGCACCGAGCGCATGGTCGTGATACCAGAGGGTCGCGGCCGCCTGATCGTTGGGATACTGGTACGTCTGACGGCGGAAGGCGGGCCCGGTCAGGACGAAGTTGTTGGTGAACCACGCTTCCGGATAGCCGTCGCTGTCGGGCAGGACCTTGGCGCCATGCAGGTGCACCACGGTGCGCACCTCCGGCGTGGGCGGCGCAGCGCCGTGGATGGTGGGGTCGATCGGCAGCCGGTGGTTAGAGGGCAGATCGTTGAGCCAGGTGACCGCGATGGGATGATCGCGGCGCGTCTCGAACGTTGGGCCGGGATAGATGCCGTTGTAGCCCCACAGCGTCGTCGGCGGCAGTTGGCTGTGCAGTTGCCGCCGGACCTCGCTCATCGTGACCGTGTAGTGCAGCACGCCGTGCTCGAAACGGTCGGGGCCGGCGATGGGCGGGATCGGCAACCGATCGACGAATTTCGTCAGCGTCGCCGAATCGAGCAGCCTGGCCGCGGCCCACTGCGCATGTCCGAGCTTCCAGGCGACGAGCGAACCCGTGCCGCCGACAACGAACGACTTCAACCAGTCTCTGCGAGTGATCACGCAAGTTTCTCCCCAGTGGCAAGCGCGGTGGCGATCTCGCCGGCGCCGCGCGCGAAAGCGCCGATTAGAACGAATTCCGGCGTCCAATCCAAGCCGCCGCTCGTCGAGGCCGGCGGCGTATTCCTGTCCGCGCCGCGGCTGTTGATGTACGCCTTTGTATATTATGTAAAATTATGGAACGGGCAATCCTCCCCGCGAGTGACCGGAATCAATACGCCTGCGTGATGCCCGCGCGATGCTTCCACACGATTTCCACGGCAATCGACGAGGCGACCATGGCGACCTTGCTGGCGGAAGCCGAAATCTCACTGCCCGCCCCGCGCTTGAGACGCGGGCAGCCGTTGATGACCGCCCTCGCACGCCGCCGCAGCACGCGCGACTTCGGCACCGGCGAGCTGGCCTTGCCGGTGTTGTCCGATCTGCTGTGGGCGGCGTACGGCATCAATCGCCGCGACACCGGCGGGCGCACCGCGCCGTCGGCGAAGCACTGGCAGGAAATCGACATCTACGTGGCGCGCAGCGACGGCCTGTTCCACTACGACCCGGCCGCACACGCGCTCAAGCGGCTGCTGATCAGCGACATCCGCGCCGCGACCGGCGCGCAGGAATTCGTCGCCGTGGCGCCGATCAATCTCGTCTACGTCACCGATCTCGCCAAGGTCGACGCCACCGATCCGATCGAACGGCGCTTCTATTGCGCCGCCGACGCCGGCTGCATCGCGCAGAACGTTTATTTATTTTGCGCATCGGAAGGACTCGGCACCGTCGTCCGCGGCCTGCTCGATCGCCGTCAATTGGCGCGCACGATGGGACTCGCCCCGCGGCAGCGCGTTCTGCTCGCCCAGACCGTGGGCTATCCTGCCTGACGGCCGGGCGCGTGGACGCTGCTTGTGTGCGGCGCCGCGCATTGCGTCGCGGCGGAATCCATACTGGAATGCCGCCCTGGATCGTTGCGGAGATGCGCGCATGGGAAGACGCAGACCGTTCCGGATTCTGTCGCTCGCCGGCGGCGGCTATCTCGGCTTGTATACCGCTTGCATCCTGGCCGAACTCGAGCGACGCGCAGAGGTGCCGCTGGGGCGCCATTTCGATCTGATCGCCGGCACCTCGGTGGGCGGCATCCTCGCGCTCGGACTCGCCTTCGAGGTGCCCGCGGCGGAGACGCGGCGGCTGTTCATCGAGCACGGCGCGCGGATCTTTTCCACGCGACCGCTGGCCAACCGCGCGGTCGGCAAGCTGCTGGATCTGGCGCGCTCGGTGTGGGGACCGAAGTACAGCGGCGCCGCGCTCGAGCGCGCGCTCGCCGAACACTTGCGCGACCAGACCCTGGCCGATGCGTTGCACCCCGTAGTCGTGCCGGCGGTCAACGTGACCACCAGCATGACCAAGATCTTCAAGACGCCGCACAGCCCGAAATCGCGCGGCGACGAAGCGGTACGCGCGGTGGACGTCGCCATGGCCACCTGCGCCGCGCCCGCCTACTTTCCTTCGCGCAAGATCGGCCGGCAGTTGTTCGCCGACGGCGGCATGTTCGCGGTCGCGCCCGATCTCGTCGCGCTGCATGAGGCCGAACAATTCATGGACATCGATCTCGGCGACGTCAGCATGCTGTCGATCGGCACGGCGACGCTGCAATACCGCCCCGCCGAACGCATCGCCGCCGACGACGGCGCGGTCGGCTGGCTGTCCGAGGGCCGTCTGGTGCTGACCCTGATCTCCGTGCAGCAGCAGCACGTCCAAGCCATGGTGCAGGACCGTCTCGGCGGCCGCCATGTGCATCTGGACGCGGTGTGGCCGGCACGCGCCGGGCTCGGCATCGACGTGGCCACGCCCGCGGCGGCGCGCGTGCTGCAGGAACTCGCGCGCGACACGCTCGACCATGCCGACCCGCGACTGCTCGAACGCCTGTTCCTGTTGCCCGCTCCGCGTCGCGCCTCGGTCACCCCTTGATGCCGATCTTCGGACCCGGCAACCGACACGGCGATTGATCCACGTCAACACCCGCACCGCACGGCGGCGTCAAGGTACGAGCGCGGACGCCGGAATCGAAACAGCACCGACGCCGGCATCGTTCGCTAGCACACCGCGGGGTTGGCCATGGCACGAAACCTGGTCGCCTACCACAGCCGGACCGGGATCACGCGGCAGGTCGCGCTTGCGCTTGTGCCGCGGCTGGCGGCGGATCTGCTCGAGATCCGCGATGTGCGTCCGCGCGACGGCATGCTCGGCTATCTGCGCTCGGCGCTGGAGGCGATGCAGGCATCGTTGCCCGAGATCGCGCCGGTGACGCAGGAACTGGCAGGGTACGATCTCATCGTGCTCGGCACGCCGGTGTGGGTCGGCCATGTCTCGAGCCCGATGCGCCGGTTCCTGCGCGATCACGGCCAGCGACTGCGACGCGTCGCGTTCTTCTGCACCATGGGGGAACGCGGGGCCGAATCCACCTTCCAGCAGATGCGCGACCTGCTCGGCCGCGACGCGGAAGCGACCCTGGCGCTGACCGATCGCACGGTGTGCCAGGAACGGCATCTGCGCAGTCTCGACGAATTCGCCGCGCGCCTGCTCCGGTCGTGTCCCGCTGCGACCGCGACTGCCGCCGAGATCGAGCCTGCGAGCCATGTCCCCCTGTGAAGCCGGCGGCAATTGAGAAGGAACCCAACCATGCGTATCGCCGACATCTGCACGCGCAACGTCATTCACATCGGTGCGCTGGCCTCGGTGCGCGAAGCGGCCGAGGCGATGCGTCGGCATCACGTCGGCGCGTTGGTGGTCGTGGATCAACCGAACGGCGAACGGATTCCGGTCGGCATCCTCACCGACCGCGACATCGTCGTGTCGGTGATCGCGGCCGGCGTCGATCCCGCCGCGGTCGCAGTCGGCGACGTGATGAGCCGGAATCCGGCGACGTGCGGCGAGGACGAGGACGTGTTCGACGCCATCGAGACCATGCGTGAGCGCGGCGTGCGCCGTCTGCCGGTGCTCAACGCCAAGGGCGGGCTGGCGGGCATGCTCACCGTCGACGACGTGCATGGCGTGCTCTCGACGCACCTGAGCGAACTCGGCCGCGCGCTGGTCCGCGAGCAGGTGCGCGAGATGCACACCCGCGCCTGAGCGTTCGCGCCAGGCGATCCGTACCGGCACGCGCCGAATCGACAGGCTGCGTGCGACGCCCCGCTGCACGCTCACCGGCATGAGACGTCTCGCACCGCAACCGCTCGCCCTGCATCCCGGACTGGCCGGAGCGGCGCTGCCGGAGGCGTTGCGCACGCTCGCCACCGGCGCGGACGGCCTCGACCAGGCCGAGGCCGCGCGACGCCTGCTGCGCTATGGTCCGAACGAGCCGCGCGCCCCGCTCGGCCACGGCCCGTTGCGCGCCCTGCTCGGCCTGCTCGGCAATCCGCTGGTGGCGCTGCTGCTCCTCGCCGCCGTGGTGTCGGGGTTTCTCGGCGATGACCTCGGCGCCTCGATCATCGTCGGCATCGTCGCGCTGAGCGTTGCGCTCAATTTCGCGCTGAGCCACCGCTCGCAGCGCGCCGCCGCCCGGCTGCGCGAGGAAATCGTGCCACTGGCGACGGTGTGCCGCGACGGTCGCTGGCGCGAGCTGGCGCGGCGCGAGCTGGTCCCCGGCGACGTGATCCGGCTCGCCGCCGGCGACCGCGTGCCGGCCGATGCTCGATTGCTCAGCGCGCGCGATCTGCACGTGCAACAGGCGGCGCTCACCGGCGAATCGGTGCCGGTGGAAAAGGAGCCGTGCGACCGGCCGGCCGCCGACGCGCACGGTGCCGATGCGCGCCATCTCGTGTTCCTCGGCACCTCGGTGGTGGCCGGCACCGCCACCGCGCTGGTGTTCGCCACCGGCCGCGCCACCGCCTTCGGCGACGTCGCCGACGCGCTCGCCGCACGCCCGCCGCAGACCGAATTCGAGCGCGGCCTGGCCGAGTTCGCGCAGCTGATCATGCGCACGGTGATGTTCCTCACCCTGTTCGTGCTGCTGGTCGGCGTGGTGCTCGGCCGGCCGCCGATGCAGTCGCTGCTGTTCGCGCTCGCGCTCGCCGTGGGGCTGACGCCGGAGTTCATGCCGATGATCACGACGGTGACCCTGGCGCAGGGCGCCCTGCGCATGGCGCGGCGGCGCGTCATCGTCAAGCATCTGGCGGCGATCGAGGACTTCGGCAGCCTGACCGTGCTGTTGAGCGACAAGACCGGCACGCTGACCTCGGGCGAGACCACCCTCGTGCGCGTCCTCGACGCGCACGGCCACGCCTGCGAGTCGCCGTTCCGGCTGGCATATCTCAACAGCCGGTTCGAGACCGGCATCCGCAATCCGCTGGATGCGGCGATCCTCGCCCATCGCCCGATCGAAGTGGCCGAGTACCGCAAGCTCGACGAGATTCCGTTCGATTTCGAACGCCGGCGTTCGTGCGTCGCGGTGGCGCGCGGCGAGCAGCGCCTGCTCGTGGTCAAGGGCGCGCCGGAATCGGTCCTCGCCGAATGCGTGCGCTACGAGAGCAACGGCGACGTGCGTGCGTTCGATGCGGCGGCGCGCGACGCCAGCGTGCGCACATACGAAGCGTTGGGCGAACGCGGCATGCGCGTGCTCGCGGTCGCCTACCGGCCGCTGACCGAGCAGGCGCGCTATTCGCGCGCGGACGAGACCGCGCTCGTGCTCGCCGGGTTCCTCGCCTTCGCCGATCCGATCGCGCCGGAGGCGGCCGCAACGCTGCGCGCGCTGGCCGAGGACGGAGTTGCGCTGAAGATCGTCAGCGGCGACAACGAGCGGGTCACACGCCGGGTGTGCGATGCGGTCGGGATCGACGCGGCGCGTGTCGTCACCGGCGCGGACATCGCCGCGCTCGACGATGCGGCGCTCGGCCTGCTCGCCGACCGCGTGTCGGTGTTCGCCCGCGTGACGCCGGCGCAGAAGCATCGCATCGTGCTGGCATTGAAGGCGCACGGCCATGTCGTCGGCTTCCTCGGCGACGGCATCAACGATGCGCCGTCGCTGCACGCCGCCGACGTCGGCGTGTCCGTGGCCAATGCCGTGGACGTGGCCAGGGACGCCGCCGACATCGTGCTGCGCGAACGCGATTTGAAAGTGCTGCACGCCGGCGTCATCGAGGGCCGCCGTGCGTTCGCCAACGTCACCAAGTACCTGCTGATGGGCACGAGCTCGAACTTCGGCAACGTCTTCAGCATGGCCGCCGGCGCGCTGTTCCTGCCGTTCCTGCCGATGCTGCCGACCCAGATCCTGCTCAACAACTTTCTTTACGACCTGGCGCAGATCACGATCCCGACCGATAACGTCGACGCCGACCGGCTGCGCCGGCCGGTACGCTGGAACGCGGCGATGATCCGCGCTTTCATGCTGACGGTCGGGCCGATCAGCTCGCTGTTCGATTTCCTGACGTTCTACGTGCTGCTGCGCTGGCTCGACGCCTCGGCGCCGGTGTTTCACACGGGTTGGTTCGTCGAGTCGCTGGCCACGCAAACACTGGTGCTGTTCGTCATCCGCACTGCCGGCAATCCCCTGCGCAGCCGGCCGAGCACGCCGCTCGTCGTCAGCGTGCTCGCGGTGGTCGCGGCGGGTGCGTTGCTGCCGTTCACGCCGCTCGCGGTCGCGCTCGGCTTCGTCGCGCTGCCGCCGGCGTACTTCGCCTTTCTGCTCGCGGCGGTGGCGACGTATCTCGCGATCGTCGAGGCGGTCAAGCGCCGCCATCTCTCCGCCGGCGATGGCGGACCGGCGTGAGCGATCGCGGTCGCGTCAGGTTCCGGTCCGGGCGACGAGCGCCCGCGCGCGACCGGCACGCGCCAGGTCGCCGATCCGCTGGTGCCAGGCGGCAAGGCGTGCCGCCGCGGACGGCGCCGGCACGAGTTGCCGGTACAGATCGAGGTACGCTGCGGCGGACCGCGACCAGCCGAAATCGGCCGCCAGACCGCGCGCGCGCACCTCGCGCCAGACCTCGGGCCGGGTCGCGTAGACTTCGAGGCTGCGCTCGATGGCGTGCTCGAACGCCCTGCCGGACGCTTCGGCGAAGACGAAACCGGTCGCGGTGGATGCATCGGTCTCGACGTCGGCCACGCTGTCCGCGAGACCGCCGACGCAGCGCACGATCGGAATCGTGCCGTAGCGCATCGCGTACATCTGCGTCAGACCGCACGGCTCGAAGCGCGAACCGTGCAGCAGCAGGTCGGCGCCGGCGTGCAGGCGGTGTGCGGTGGATTCGGCATAGCCGATCTCGATCGCGGCGCGACCGGGAAACTCACGGGAGATTTCGATGAAGCGGCGCTCGAGCGTGTGCTCGCCGCTGCCGAGCAGCGCGAACTGCAACGTCGCGTGCCGGCGCAGCAAGGTCGGCATCCGCTCGGCGAGCACGTCGGCCATCTTCTGCGTGGTCAGGCGGCTCGCGAACATCGCCAGCGGCGCGGCGGGATCCTGCCGCAGGCCCGATTGCGCCTGCAGCGCGTTCTTGCACGCGCCCTTGCCGGCGGGATCGTCCGGCGAATAGCGCCGGGCGAGGAACGCATCCGTCGCCGGATTCCAGACCTCGGTGTCGATGCCGTTGAGGATGCCGACGAAATCCGCGCCGCGGCTCGCGAACACGCCTTCCAGACCGCAGCCGAACTCGCGGCTGCGCAATTCCCGCGCATAGGTGGGACTGACCGTCGTCACCTTGTCGGCATACACGATGCCGGCTTTCAGGAACGAGAGTTGGCCGTAAAACTCCAGTCCCGCGGCATCGTCCGGCAGATCGAGCAACTCGGCCGTGGCCCAGGGAAAATTGCCCTGGAAGGCCGCATTGTGCACGGTGAACACCGTGGCCGGCCGGGCCACTCCGGCACGGCGCAACAGGAACGGCACGAGACCGGTATGCCAGTCGTGGCAGTGCACGAGGTCCGGCCGCCAGCGCGCCGCCGTGTCACCACGTGCGAGCGCGACGGCCGCGCGACACAACGCGGCGTAGCGGCGCGCATTGTCCGGCCAGTCGCTGCCGCTCGGGTCCTGATACGGCGTGCCGGGACGCTGGTACAGGCGCGGGCAATCGAGCAACCACAGCGGAATGTCGGAATCCGGCAAGCGTCCGGCGAGCAGACGCGCCGACGACTCCCCGGCATCGGCATCTACCGCGCCGGCGATGCGCAGATCGGCACTCCGGTCGAGCGCGCAGGGATAGCCCGGCATCAGCAGGCGCACGTCCACGCCGAGCTGCCGCAGCGCTTTCGGCAGCGCGCCGCACACATCGCCCAGGCCCCCGGTCTTGGCCAGCGGAAAAATCTCGGATGCGACCAACAACACGCGCGGCGGCGCGTCCGCGACGACGGCCCCGCCGACACACCCGGCCGACCCGCCACCCGCCTCGTCCGCTCTCGCTGCCATGGCGCACACGCCATTCGTCGTACCGGCATCCTGCGGCGCCGCGGCCGCCACGGCATTGACCTGGATCAACTGCCGGCACCGGTCGCCGGCGGCATCATGGGCGTGCCGATCGCCGCCGCGACTCGCGCATCGGCGCCGGGTCCGGAGTTTGCGCGCCATGTCCAATGCCCCCCGCTCTCCCGATGAAGGCCAGGCGTCGGGCCCGAGCCCGATACCGACGATCGGGCCGTTCCTCGGCCTCGCCCGCATCGCCTACTTCTCGATGGAAATCGCCTTGCGCGCCGAGATGCACACCTACAGCGGCGGCCTCGGCGTGCTCGCGGGCGACACCGCGCGCGCGAGCGCCGATCTCGAATTGCCGATGGTATTCGTCACCCTGCTCAGCCGGCAGGGATACCTGCACCAGCGGTTCGACGCCGCCGGCGAGCAGATCGAATCGCCGGATCCGTGGCTGCCGGAACGCTACGCGGTTCCGTTGCGCGCCAAGGTCGCGGTGATCATCGAATGCCGCGAGGTCTGGGTGCGGCCGTGGCTGTACAAGCTGGAAAGCGCGCTCGGCAATCCGGTGGCGGTGCTGCTGCTCGACACCGATCTGCCGGAAAACGCGCCGGAGGACCGCGGCATCACCGATGCGCTGTACGGCGGCGACGACGTCTATCGGCTCAAGCAGGAGATCGTGCTCGGCATCGCCGGGTTGCGCGTGCTGCAGGCGCTCGGCTTCCAGATCGGCACCTACCACATGAACGAGGGCCATGCCGCGCTGCTCGCCCTCGACCTGCTGCGCCGCTACCCGCGGCCGGCCGACACCTGGACCGCGGGCGAGCTTCGTTACGACGTCGCGCGCGTGCGCAGCGCCTGCATCTTCACCACGCACACGCCGGTGGAAGCCGGCCACGATCGCTTCGCCTACGCGATGTTCGAGCGCGTCCTGCACGGCTACATCGACATCGACCAGGTGCGCCTGCTCGCCGGAGCCCACGACCTCAACATGACCCTGCTCGCGCTCAATCTGAGCGGCTACGTCAACGGCGTGGCGATCCGCCATGCCCAGACCGCCACGGCGATGTTCCCCGGCTACGACATCCGCGCCGTGACCAACGGCGTGCACGTCCCGCACTGGACCCACCCGCGGCTCGCCGCGCTGTACCACCGGCATTCGCACGACTGGGGCTACGACCCGGAAGTGTTGGTGCGCTTCGACCAGTTGCTGCCCGACGCGGCGGTGTGGGACGCGCATCGGCAGGCGAAATCCGAGTTGATCGAGATGGTGGCGGCGCGCGCGCAGGTGCAGCTCGATCCGGAGCAGCCGGTGCTCGGTTTCGCCCGCCGCATGACCGCCTACAAGCGCCCCGACCTGCTGTTCGCCGACCTCGCCCGCCTGCGCGACATCCATGCGCGCCAGCCGTACCAGATCGTGCTGGCGGGCAAGGCGCATCCGCGCGACCAGCCGGGCAAGGATCTCATCCGCCGCATCCACGAGCTGATCCGCGAGCTGGCGCCGCGGATCCGCATCGTGTTCCTGGCGAATTTCGATCTCGACATCGCCCGCCGCCTGGTCGCCGGCGCCGACGTCTGGCTGAACACGCCGCTGCCGCCGCTCGAGGCCTCCGGCACCAGCGGCATGAAGGCGGCGCTGAACGGCGTGTTGAACCTGAGCGTGCTCGACGGCTGGTGGGTGGAGGCCTGCATCGAAGGCGTCACCGGCTGGGCGATCGAGGATCATCAACGCGACGCCAGCGTGGCGCTGTACGACAAGCTCGAGCACACGGTCTTGCCGCTGTACTACCACGACCGCGCGCGCTGGATCTGGATGATGAAGCAGTCGATCAGCAAGATCGGCAGCTATTTCAATTCCCACCGCATGATGCGCCGCTACGCCGCGGAGGCGTACATCCAGCGTCGTCCGGCGGTACGGGTCGTCAGCCATGCACCGCCCATCGTCTCCTCCTGAGACGCCGGCCAGGCTCGGCGAGCTCGACTGCCATCTGCTCGCGGAAGGCACGCACTGGCGCGCCTACGAGCGCCTGGGCGCGCACCCCTGTCGGGTGGACGACACCGACGGTTTCCGCTTCGCCGTGTGGGCGCCGAACGAGCGCCGGGTGAGCGTGGTCGGTCCGTTCAACGGCTGGAACGGCAACGTCCATCCCATGGAACTTCGCGCCGAATGCGGCGTATGGGAGCGATTCGTGCCGGGGCTCGCGCACGGCACCTTGTACAAATTCGAGATCTGCACCGCCTACGGCGAGGTGGTCGCCAAGGCCGATCCGTATGCGCGCTGGAGCGAATGCCCGCCGGCGAGCGCCTCGCGCCTGTGGCAGCAGACGCCGTTCCGCTGGCGCGATCACGCCTGGCTCGAGCAGCGCGGCCGGACGACGCAACGCGACCGCCCGATCAGCATCTACGAAGTGCATCTCGGCTCGTGGCGCCGGCACCCCGACGGACGGGTCCACGGCTACCTCGAGCTCGCCGACGCGCTCGTCGATTACGTGCGCGAGCTCGGCTTCACGCACCTCGAACTGCTGCCCGTCGCCGAGCATCCGTTCGGCGGTTCCTGGGGCTATCAGCCGACGGCGCTGTTCGCACCCTCGGCCCGTTTCGGTACGCCCGACGAGCTGCGCGCGCTGATCGACCGCTGCCATCGGGCCGGCATCGGCGTGATTCTCGACTGGGTCGCCGGCCATTTTCCCGATGATGCCCACGGCCTCGCGCGGTTCGACGGCACCGGGCTGTACGAGCACGAGGATCCGCGCCACGGCCGTCACCGCGGCTGGAATACGCTGATCTACAACTTCGGCCGCCGCGAAGTGGCGAACTTCCTGCTCGCCAACGCGCTGTACTGGCTGCGCGAATTCCACATCGACGGACTGCGCGTCGATGCCGTGGCGGCGATGCTGTACCTCGACTACGACCGCGCGCCCGGCGAGTGGATCGCCAATGTCCACGGCGGCCGCGAGAATCTCGATGCGGTCGAATTCCTGCGTCGGCTGAACCGCCTGGTGCGCGACGAGGCGCCCCCCGGCGCCATGACCATCGCCGAGGAATCGACGGCGTGGCCCGGCGTGACGCAGCCGGCCGACCGCGGCGGGCTGGGCTTCGATCTGAAATGGAACCTGGGCTGGATGAACGACACGCTGCGCTATCTGCGCCGCGACCCGGTGCACCGCCGCTTCCATCACGACGAACTGACGTTCGGTCTGCTGTATGCGTTCCACGAGCGCTTCGTGCTGCCGCTGTCGCACGACGAGGTCGTCTACGGCAAGCGATCGCTGCTGGCGAAGATGCCGGGCGACCCGTGGCAGCGCTTCGCGAACCTGCGGCTGTGTCTCGCCTATCTGTACACCCAGCCGGGCAAGAAACTGCTGTTCATGGGCGGCGAATTCGCGCAGGCACGCGAATGGCACCACGACCGCGAACTCGACTGGCACCTGCTCGGCGACCCGCCGCACGCCGGCGTGCGGCGCCTCGTGCGCGACCTGAATTTTCTCTACCGCACGCAATCGCCGCTGGCCGCGGGCGACGGCGCGGATGCCGGTTTCCGCTGGATCGACTGCAGCGACGCCGAACAGAGCGTCGTCGCCTATGGCCGCGTCGATCCCGGCAGCGACGCTTGCGTGCTGGTGGTGTGCAATTTCACGCCGGTGCCGCGGCACGAGTATCGCGTCGGCGCGCCGTACCCGGGCGCCTATCGCGAGCTGCTCAATACCGATGCCGTCGAGTACGGCGGCAGCGGGCTCGGCAATCTCGGCGCGGTCGCGACCGAACCGGTGCCCTGCCACGACGCCGCGCAATCGCTGCGCCTGACCCTGCCGCCGCTGGCCGCGCTGATCCTGCAGCCGCCGTGAGTCGTCCGATCGCCCTGGCAGACGGCAGCCCGGCGCGTCTCGGCGCACACCTCGACGATGACGGCATCGACTTCGCCCTGTATTCGCCGGGCGCCGAACGCGTGGAGCTGTGCCTGTTCGATGCGGCCGGCGCGACCGAACGGCTGCGCCTGCCGCTGCCGGCGCGGACCGGCGACGTCTGGCACGGCCGCCTGCCCGGCGCGCGGCCGGGCCTGGTCTACGGCTACCGCGTGCACGGACCCTACGCGCCAGAGCGTGGCCTGCGCTTCAACGCCAACAAATTGCTGCTCGATCCGTATGCGCGCTCGCTCGCCGGCACGTTCGTGTGGCATCCGGCCGTGTTCGGTTACGACCGCGATGCCGCCACGGCGGATCGGTCGTTCGACGCGCGCGACAGCGCACCATACGTGCCGAAATGCCGGATCGTCGCGCCGCCGTCGCCGGCGCCGCGCCCGCCGCGCCCATGCGTGCCCTGGCGCGACAGCGTCGTCTACGAGCTGCACATGCGCGGCTTCACGCGCCTGCATCCGCACCTGCCGGAGCCGGCGCGCGGCACGCTCGGCGCGCTGGCGGAACCGGCGGTCATCGAGCACCTGCGCCGCCTCGGTGTCACCGCGATCGAGCTGCTGCCGATCGCCGCGTTCCTCGACGAGTACACGCTGACGCGGCGCGGCCTGTCGAACTACTGGGGCTACAACCCGATCGCCTTCTGCGCGATCCAGCGCGCCTATCTCGGCGGCGACGACCCGGCCGAGTTCGCGCGCGTCGTCGATCGTCTGCACGAGGCCGGCATCGAGGTCATCCTCGATGTCGTGTTCAACCACACCGCCGAGGGCGACGAACTCGGGCCGACCCTCGCCTTTCGCGGGCTCGACAACGCCGCCTACTACCGGCTCGATCCGCACGCGCCGCACTGCTACCGCGATTTTTCCGGCTGCGGCAACACGCTCGACTTCACGCGCCCTGCGGTCGTCGCGCTCACGCATGCGGCGCTGCGCTATTTCGCGACCGAGATCGGCGTGGACGGCTTCCGCTTCGATCTCGCGCCGGCCCTGAGCCGCGACGCGCATGGTCGCTTCGACGCCGACGCAGCGCTGTGGCAGACGATCCTCGGCGATGCCGACCTCGCCGCCTGCAAGCTCATCGTCGAACCGTGGGACGCGGTCGCGCCGTGGAGCCACCTCGGCCGGTTCCGCGCGCCGCTGGCGGAATGGAACGATCGCTATCGCGATGCCGTGCGACGCCACTGGCGCGGCGACCCCGGCACGATCGCCGAGCTCGCCACACGCCTGGCCGGTTCCAGCGATCTGTTCGCACACGCTGCACGCCCGCCCTCGGCCGGCGTCAACTTCGTCACCGCGCACGACGGCTTCACCCTCGCCGATCTCGTCGCCTACCGCGTCAAGCACAATGCCGCGAACGGCGAAACCGGCCGCGACGGCGCGCAGGAGAACTTCAGCGCCAACGGCGGCGTCGAGGGGCCGACGCGGGACGCGCACGTGCTCGCCCTGCGCGCTCGGCGCGCACGCGCGATGCTGGCCACCCTGCTGTGCTCGCGCGGCGTGCCGATGCTGCTCGCCGGCGACGAACTGTCGCGCACGCAGTTCGGCAACAACAACGCCTACTGCCAGGACAACCCGGTCAGTTGGCTGGACTGGACTGCGCGGGGCGACGCCGCGCGCGATTGGACGGCATTCATGCGGCATCTGCTCGGCCTGCGCCGACGCCTGACGACGCTGCGCGCCGACCGCCACGCCACCGGATCGCCGCATCCGCGCAGCGGCCTCAAGGATCTGGCCTGGCTGCGGGCCGACGGCGGCGAGATGGAGCACGCCGACTGGTTCGACGCGGTGCGTCGCACGCTCGGCATGTTGCTGGTCGAGCACGCCGACGACACAGTAACGGAGCAGGTCTTCCTGGCGCTCAACGCCGGCGCGGCGGACGTCGAGTTCCGCTTGCCCGCCACCGCCGACGACTGGCTGTGCGTGCTCGACAGCCGCGAGGACGAGGTGCCGGCGACGCTGCACGCCGCCGGTTGCTCGATCGCGCTCGGACGCGAAACCGTGCTCGGGTTCGTGCCGCAGGCGACGGCCGGATTCGCGCTGCCCGTGGAGTTGGTACGTCAGGCCGAGCGCCGAGGCGTGGCGGCCGAATACACGGATGCGACGGGCGCGCGTCGGCGCGTGCCGGCGACGACGCTCGCCCGAATCGTCGCCGAGCTTGCGCCGCCTGCCGTTGCCTCGCCCGCTGCGGCATCGGCGCGCTGCTGGTTGCACCCGTTCGTGCGCCGCGGCGAGCGTCGCTGGCTGCTGTCGGTGCAAGTGTATGGTCTGCATTCCGCGCACAGTTGGGGTATCGGCGATTTCGACGATCTCGCGCGTCTCGCCGAGATCGCCGCGCGCGCCGGCGCGGCCGGGATCATGCTCGGGCCGCTGCATGCGCCGCGCGGGACGATCCCGGAGTGCGCTTCGCCCTATGCGCCGTCCACGCGCCTGCTGCTCAATCCGCTCCTGATCGCACTGCCGGCGCCGGCCGGCGATGCCACGCCGGCGTATACGGAATTCATGGAACGCGCCGAAACCGCGGCGGCGATCGCCGACGTGCGTGGCTCGCCGCGGGTGGACTATGCGGCGGTCGCGCGTCTCAAACTGGCGGCGCTCCTCTGTCTCCATCGCGACTTCCGCAGCCGCGACGATGGTCCTGCTGCCGAGGAGCGAGCCGCGTTCGACCGGTTTCGCCGCGACCGCGGCGATGCGCTGCGTTCCTACGCCGTCTTCGAAGCACTCGATGCGCACTTCGCGCGGCGGGGAATTCGGCGCCGCGACTGGCCGGCCGAGTTCGCGCACCACGCCATGCCGGCGGTGACCCGCTTCGCGGTGGAACACGCCGACGAAGTCGCGTTCCACGAATACGTGCAATGGCTGGCGCACCGGCAATGGGATCGCACGGCGGCGCGTGCGCACGCCGCGGGCCTCGAAATCGGCATCGTCACGGATCTCGCCCTCGGCGCCGCCGCCGACGGCGTCGAGGCGTGGTGCTGGCCGGAACTCCTGGCGAACGCAATGGAGCTCGGCGCACCGCCGGACGCGTTCGCGCCGCAGGGCCAGGCCTGGGGCCTGCCGCCGTGGCGGCCGGACCGGCTGCTCGATCGGCATCTACATTCCTGGACCGCGCTGCTGCACGCGACGATGCGCAACGCCGGGGCATTGCGCGTCGATCACGTGCTCGGCTTGCAGCGGCAATTCTGGATTCCGCGCGGCGCACCCGCTCGGCAGGGCGCCTATGTGCCGTATCCGTGCGATGCCTTGCTGACCGAGCTCGCGCGCTGCAGCGTGGAGCGCCGCTGCATGGTCGTCGGCGAGGATCTCGGCACCGCACCTCATGGTCTGCGCGAGCGCCTCGCCGCGGCGAACGTGCTCGGCTATCGTCTCGTCCCGTTCGAGCGCGACGCGGCCGGCGCCTGGCTCGCGCCCGAGCGCTATCCGCACGCCAGCGTCGCCGCGCTGACGACACACGACCTGCCGACCCTGCGCGGCTACTGGTCGGGCACCGACATCGGCGAGTGGCCGCGGCAGTCGCCCGACCTAAAGGAAACCCTGGCGCACGCGCACGCGGAGCGCGCGCGCAGCCGCGAGCGGTTCGCGCACGCCCTGCAACGGTACGGCCCGTGCGTCGATGCCGCGACCTTCGCCGCCGCGGCGCATCGCTTTCTCGCCGCCTCGGCCAGCGCGCTCGCGATCGTCCAGCTCGAGGACGTGCTCGACATGCAACGCCAAGCGAATCTGCCCGGGCTCGGCGACGTCGCGCCGAACTGGCGACAGAAGCTGCCGATCGCGCTCGAGGCCTTGGCCGACGATCCGCGCTGGACGTGGACGGCGGAGATCTTCGCACCACGCCGCGGCACGTGAATCGACGGCGACCCGCGTCGACACGATCGCGTCGCGCCGCACCACGCAGCAGAGCGTTGCCGCTTCGGCTACAGTACGCCGATGCAGTCGAACGATCCGGCGGCGGGCGAAGACGCGCTTTCCTGGCGACAGCGCGCGCAGGCGATCTTCGCCATCGCCGCGCTCAAGCTCGTCGTGCTGCTCATCGACACCAATCCGCGCTTCTTCCTCTGGGATTCGGTCACCTACCTCGAGGGCGCGGTCGGCGGCCCGTTGCCGCGCGATCGTTCCTTCCTCTACAGCTACCTGATCCGCGCCTTCGCCGTCACCGCCCATTCGCTGCACGCGCTGGTGATCGCGCAAACCCTCGCCGGCATCGCCAGTGCGTATCTCGTGTTCCTCATCCTGCGCCGGTTTCTCTCGGTGCGGCAGCCGTTCGCACTCGCCGCCGCGCTGGTGCTCGCCGCCGCACCGGAGCAGTTGTTCTACGAACGCATGGTGATGGCCGAAGCCTTCGGCGGCCTGCTGTGGCTCGGCTACGTCGCGCTGGTGCTGGCGTATCTGCACGACGGACGATGGCGCTGGCTGCCGCTCGTCGCCCTCGTCGGCATCCTCACCATCGCGTTCCGGCTCAACGGCACCGCGGTGATCCTGTTGAGCAGCCTCACCCTGCCGCTGTGGCGCGCCTGGTGGACGCCCGCCGCGAACCCTGCGCGCGAACGCTGGCGTCGCCTCGCCGTGCCGCTCGCGCTGGCGGTCGCCTGCACCGCGGTCGCGCACGTCGGCTACCGGCACCTGGTCGGCGCGGTGGCGCACACGTCGCCGGGCTACATCGGCACCGAGGGTCTGTTCCTGCTCGGCTTCGTCGCGCCGGCCGTGCGCGACGAGGATTTCCGCGACACCGGCTGCGCGCCGGAGCTGCTGCGGCACGTGCGCGTGCCGCTCGCCGATCCGACGCGACGCGAAGGCCAATTGTGGCACCCGGAGGGCCTGTGGTCGGTGATGCAGCGCGAGTGCGCGCAACCCGAACAGGCCGCCGATCGTGTCGCCCGCCGCACCGTGCGCCGGATCGGCGGATGGCTGCTGCCGATGGCGTTCGCCACGGTGGCGCAATACTTCGACCGCGACGAGACCACCTGGCGCATGGACAGCGACCTCGGCCGCAAGGGCATGCTGCCGCTGGAGCTGATCGATCTCGCGCAGAAGTATTTCTTTCTCGACGTCAAACCGATCGCGTTCACCGATACCCTGACCAGCGTCTGGTTCCAGCACAGCCGCTGGTGGCTGACCGCGAGCTTTCTGCTGGCTCCGTTCGTCGCCGTCGCCATGTATCTCGCGGTGCGGCGCTCGCGCTTCGCCGCCACCGGCAGGATGCTCGCCCTGCTCCTGTTCGGACTGTTCCTCAGCCAGTTCCTGCTGTCGCCGGTCATCGTCTTCCGCTATCTGCATCCGTTCCCGCCGCTCATGATCCTGGCCGCGACCACGCTGCTCGCGCACACCGTGATGCCGACGCTGCGCGCGGTCATGGCGGCACGCCGACGCACCGCCGATCCGGCCGCGGCCTCGCCCGTGCGCGAGCGCGGCACGCCGGCCTGAGCGGACGCCGGCGTCCATAACCGCGACGCATGGCCACATGACGAATCGCCGTTTCGGCTGTGGTGGCGGCCGCCGCACAATGCCGCGGGCATTTGGACGTCTGGACGGCCGAAACCGTGACCGCCGAACCGCTGCGCATCCCCGTACCGTTGCCGGAAGAGAAGGCGGCGTTGCTGACGCGCCTGGTCGACGGTCTGGAAGCGGCCGCGCTGCACTGGCTTTCCGGTTACGCGGCCGGGCTGGCGGCACGGATCGGGACCACGCCGGGCGAAGCGCCGAGCGCCGCAGTCGATGTGCCGCCGTCACCGCACGCGACGGTGGTGTTCGGCAGCCAGACCGGCAATGCCAAGCGCGTGGCGGAGACCCTCGCCCGCGAACTTGAGGCCGCCGGTCACGCCGTGCGTCTGTGGCGCGCCGACGCCTATCCGCTGCGCGAACTGAAGACCGAACGCCTGTTGTTCGTCGTCGTCAGCACGCAAGGCGACGGCGATCCGCCCGACGACACACGCGGCTTCGTCGAATTCCTGACCGGCCCGCGCGCGCCGCGCCTGGAAACGCTGCGCTACGCCGTGTTCGCGCTCGGCGACAGCAGCTACGCGAAGTTCTGCGCGGCCGGAGCGCAGATCGACGCGCGGCTGGCCGAACTCGGCGCCGAGCGTCTGCTGGTGCGCGCGGACGCGGATGTGGACGTGGACGCCGCCGCGCGGCCGTGGTTCGCCCGGGCGCTCGCCGCGGCGCGCGAGGCGCTGCGTGTGACTACGCCCTCGGCGAAGGTGACGCCGCTGCGGCCGTCGCGCGCGTCGCCCGCATGGCACCGCGATCGGCCATTCGCGGCGGAAGTGCTCGTCAACCAGCGCATCAGCGCGCGCGACGGCACCAAGGACATCCGCCACATCGAGCTTTCGCTGCGCGAGTCGGGCCTGAGCTATGAGCCGGGCGACGCGCTCGGCGTGTGGCCGACGAATCCGCCGACGCTGGTCGATGCCCTGCTCGATGCGCTCGGCATCGACGGCGAGACCGCCGTCGCGCACGACGGCGCGACACGGCCGTTGCGCGAATGGCTTGCGACCAAGCGCGAAGTGACGCGGCTTTCCCGATCCTTCGTCATCGCCCACGCGCTCCGCGCGCGCTGCGACGACCTCGACACCCTGGTCGCCTCGCCGGTGGCGTTGCCGCAGCTCCTCGCCGAACGGCAACTGCTCGATCTGCTGCACGCCTTCCCCGCGGCGTGGGATGCGACCGAAGTCGTCGCCGCACTGCGACCGCTCGCGCCGCGGCTGTACTCGATCGCGTCCAGCATGAAAATCGTCGAGGACGAGGCGCATCTGACCGTCGCCCGTGTCGCTTACCGCGCCTTCGGTCGCGATCACGTCGGCGCGGCGTCGCAGTTTCTCGCCGAACGGATGGGCGGCGCGCGGGTGCCGGTCTTCATCGAGCCGAACGAGCGCTTCCGGCTGCCGCCGGACCCGGCGCGCGACATCGTCATGATCGGACCGGGCACCGGCGTGGCGCCGTTCCGCGCGTTCGTGCAGGAGCGCGCCGCGATCGGCGCGACCGGACGCAACTGGCTGTTCTTCGGCAATCCCCACCTGCGCTCGGATTTTCTCTACCAGCTCGAATGGCAACAGGCGCTGCGGCACGGCCAGCTGCATCGCCTGGACGTGGCGTTCTCGCGCGATCAGCCGCACAAGGTCTACGTGCAGCACCGCCTGCGGCGGCGTGCGCGCGAACTGTACGACTGGCTCGAAGGCGGCGCGCACGTCTATGTCTGCGGCGATGCCACGCGCATGGCGCGCGACGTCCACGATGCCTTGCGCGACATCGTCGTCGAACAGGGCGGTCGCAGCCGCGACGACGCCGAGGCGTACCTCGCGCGCCTCGCCGCGGAACGCCGCTATTGCCGGGACGTGTACTGATGACCGTGCCCTCGCCTTCGCCGGTCGAGACGATCAAGGCCGCCAGCCGCCGGCTGCGCGGCACGCTGCGCGCGAGCCTCGCCGATCCGACGACGGGCGCGCTCGCCGACGCGGACGCACAGCTCGTCAAGTTCCACGGCAGCTACCTGCAGGACGATCGCGATCTGCGCGAGGAGCGCCGCCGGCAGAAACTCGAGCCGGCCTGGCAGTTCATGATCCGCACGCGCCTGCCCGGCGGCGTGATCGCGCCGCGGCAGTGGTTGCAGCTCGACGCCATCGCCGGCGCCTACGGCGACGGCACGCTGCGACTGACGACGCGCCAGGCGTTCCAGTTCCACGGCGTGCGCAAGCGCGACCTGCGTGCGGCGCTGCGCGCGCTCAACGCGGTGCGCATCGACACCATCGCCGCCTGCGGCGACGTCAATCGCAACGTGCTGGTGGCCGCCAATCCGTGGCAATCGCGCACCCACGCTGCCGTGCACGCCCTGGCGGCGCGGCTGTCGGCGCACCTGTTGCCGCGGACCCGGGCGTATCACGAGATCTGGCTGGACGAAGCCGAATCGGCGCACAGCGGCACGGAGGACGAACCGATCTACGGCGCCGCCTATCTGCCGCGCAAGTTCAAGATCGCCTTCGCCGTGCCGCCGCACAACGACGTCGACGTGTTCGCCCACGATCTCGGCTTCATCGCCGCGATCGAGGACGGTCGGCTGGCCGGGTTCAACGTCACCGCCGGCGGCGGCCTCGGCACGAGCCACGGCGATCCGGCGACCTATCCGCGGCTGGCCGACGTGCTCGGCTTCGTCGCGCCGGACGACGTACTCGCCATCGCCGAAGCCGTGATCGCCACCCAGCGCGACTTCGGCAATCGCAGCGAGCGCAAGCGCGCCCGGCTCAAGTACACGATCGACGAGCGCGGCCTTGCCTGGTTCCGCGCGGAGATCGAACGGCGCGCCGGTTTCGCGCTCGCGCCGGCACGACCGTTCCATTTCGACCGGCGCGGCGATCGCTTCGGCTGGATCGAGGGAGAAGACGGCCGCTGGCACCTCGGCCTGCGCATCGAAGGCGGTCGCATCGCCGATCGCGCGGGCGCGCCGCTGCGCAAGGGACTGCGCGAGATCGCGCGCGTGCATCGCGGCGAGTTCGTGCTGACGCCGAACCAGAACCTGATCGTCGCCGGCGTGGCGCCGGTCGAGCGCGCCTGGATCGAGGCGCTCGCCGTCGCCCACGGCCTCGATGCGCACCGCACGGCCACACCGCTGCGTCTGCACGCGCTCGCCTGCGTGGCCCTGCCCACCTGCCCGCTGGCGATGGCCGAGGCGGAACGCCAGCTGCCGGCGTTGCTCGACCGGCTGGAAGCCCTGCTCGCACGCCATGGCCTGCGCGATCAGCCGCTGTACTTGCGCGTGTCCGGCTGTCCGAACGGCTGCTCGCGACCCTACCTCGGCGAGATCGCCCTGATCGGCAAGGCGCCGGGCCGCTACCACCTGATGCTCGGCGCCGATGGCGCCGGCCGGCGCCTGAATGCGCTGCACCGGGAGAACCTCGACGAGACCGCGATCCTCGCCGAACTCGACGCCTGCTTCGCCCGCTACGCCGCCGAACGCGACGCGGGCGAAGGCTTCGGCGACTTTCTCGTGCGCGTCGGCATCGCCCGCGCCACGCCGGCTTGCATTCCCCTGGAGCTACGCCCATGACGCCACCGGATCCGCTGAGCGCCGCGCAAGACGCGCGCGCACTCGCCGCATTGAACGCCTGGCTTGCCGCGCGCGACGCCCGCGAGCGCATCGCCTGGGCGCTCGCCGCGCTGCCGGGCGAACACGTGCTGTCGTCGAGTTTCGGCGCGCAGTCGGCGGCGCTGCTGCACCTCGTCACGCGCCTGCGTGCCGACACTCCGGTGGTGCTGATCGACACCGGCTATCTGTTCCCCGAAACCTACCGGTTCGCCGACGAGCTGACCGAGCGTCTGCGGCTCAACCTCAAGGTCTACCGGCCCTCGCTCAGCCGGGCCTGGATGGAGGCGCGCTTCGGTCGGCTGTGGGAGCAGGGACTCGAAGGCCTCGAGCGCTACAACCGGCTGCGCAAGGTGGAACCGATGCGCCGCGCGCTCGACGAGCTCGGCGCGCGCACCTGGATCGCCGGCCCGCGCCGCAGCCAGAGCGAATCGCGCCGCGACCTCGCCCTGCTGGAGCTGCGCGAGGGACGCTGGAAGCTGCATCCGCTCGCCGACTGGAGCGATCGCGACGTCTGGCAGTACCTGCAACGTCACGATCTGCCGTATCACCCGCTGTGGCAGCGCGGCTATGTCTCGATCGGCGATGTGCACACGACGCGACCGTGGCAGCCCGGGATGCGCGAGGAGGACACCCGTTTCTTCGGCCTGAAGCGCGAGTGCGGGCTGCATGCCTAGGGACGGTTTGATCGAATCCCCGCGTTCCGGTCTTCGACTGCGACGCCGCTGCGCGCGCCGCGTCCTCACGCGGCGCGAACGCTGCGCGCACGCGCGGCGAGCTCGCGCCACGACGGCGGCGCCGGCCAGCGGGCGGGCTCCTCGCCAGCGAGCGCGCGGCGGAGATCGCGCCGATCGAGCTGCGGCGCGATCAGTTCGGCCAGCGCCAGGACGTAGCCGCGCGGCACGCGGTCGCGGCGCAGCACCAGCCAGCTCGTGCACGGCGGCAGGAGATCGGCCGCGTCGAGCAGATGCAGATCCTCGGCATCTTCCGCGAGCACCGCCATCTCGGCCAGGATGCCGACGCCGAGACCGGCGCGGACGTAGGTCTTGATCAGATCGGCGTCGCGCGAGGTGAAGGCGAAGCGCGGCGCTTCGCCGGCCGCGGCGAATGCGCGTCGCAGCGAGGATTCGGGCCGCAACACGGATTCGTAGCTCAACAGCGGATAGCGCGCGAGTTCCGCCAGACTCGGCCACCGCGCGGCGCGCGCCAGCGCATGGTCGCGTGGCACGAGCACGGCGCGCCGCCAGTGGAACAGCGGCACCGCGAGACCGCCCGCCGGCGGCTCGCCGCTGGTGCTGACGATGGCGAGGTCCGCGCGGCCGCGTTCGAACATATCGAGCACCAAGGCGTCGCCGTGCGGTTGCAGATGCACGTTGACGTCGGGATAGCGGCGTTTGAGCGCGCCGATCGCCGGCGGCAGCACGAAACGCGCCTGGGTGTGCGTGGTCGCGATCACGAGCTCGCCCGCTTCCTCGCCGCGCAGCTCGGCGGCCAGCGCGCGGATGTTGCCGGCTTCCGTGACGATCACCCGCGCGCGTTCGAGCACCTGCTGCCCGGCCGGCGTGATCGCCTGCAGACTCTTGCCGCGGCGCGAGAACAACTGGAAGCCGAGCTCGTCCTCGAGCTGCTTGAGCTGCTTGCTCAGGCCCGGTTGCGTGGCGTGCACGCGCTCGGCGGCGGCGGTGATGTTGAGACCGGAATCGGCGATGGCGATGAGGTAACGCAGCTGGGTCAGGGTCATGGAGATCGGCTCGCGGCAGGTTGTCGTCGGTGCGCGCATGCGGCGGGCGGACGACAACAACACCGCGGGCGGATCGGCAGGACGCTGGCACGGGCCGGTCGAAGCATGGTCGCGGCAGCATATCCCGTCCCGGTTTGGACGTCCAGACGTCCGAACGCATACCGACGCCGGCGTCATGACCGCAACGCATGCCGACCTGCCCGATCGTCATTTCCGCAGCTGGCGCGGGTGCCGTAGCGTGGACCGGCCGTGCCCGTCGGGGCATTCCACTCGCGCTGGCGCATGAAACTGTATCCGCTGTTCGCTGATCTCGCCGGTCGTACCGTTCTCGTGGTTGGCGGTGGCGAGGTGGCGTTGCGCAAGATCGCCGCGCTGCTCGCGGCGGGCGCCGCCGTGCGCGTCGGCGCGCCCGCTCTGCATCCGCAGCTCGCGCAGTGGGCGGCACAGGGCCGTATCCGCCATGTGCCGGGCTTCTTTCACGAGGACTGGCTCGAGCGCGTCTGGCTGGTCATCGCCGCCACCGACGATGCCGGGACCAACCGGCAGGTCGCCGCCGCCGCCGGCGCGCGCCGGATCTGGACGAACGTGGTCGACGACGCCGCGCTGTCCAGCGTGCACGTGCCGGCGGTGGTCGACCGCGCGCCGGTGCAGATCGCGATCTCCAGCGGCGGCACGGCGCCGATGCTGGTGCGGCGGCTGCGCGAGCGCCTGGAGGCGACGCTCGATCACGCGCTCGGCCCGCTCGCCGCCCTGCTCGGACGCTACCGCCGCCGGATCCGCGCGCGGGTTCGCGACGCCGGCGCGCGCCGGGCGCTCTACCAGCGCGCGCTCGACGGACCAATGACGGCGGCGTTGCGTCGCGGCGATGGCGCGGCCGCCGAACGCGCGCTGCGTCGGCTGCTGCGCGGCGGCGCGAGTGCGCCGATGTGCGGCAGCGTCGCCCTGGTCGGCGCGGGTCCGGGCGACCCCGGCCTGCTGACGCTCAACGCCCTGCGCCGACTCAATGAAGCCGACGTGATCCTGTACGACCGCCTGGTCGGCCGCGACGTGCTCGAGCTCGCCCGCCGCGATGCGCTGCGCATCGACGTCGGCAAGCGCGCCGGCGAGCGCGGCATGCCGCAGGCGGCGATCCATGCCTTGCTGCTCGAACATGCGCGCGCCGGACGGCGCGTCGTGCGCCTCAAGGGCGGCGATCCGTGCGTGTTCGGCCGCGGCGGCGAGGAACTCGAATTCCTGCGCGCGCACGGCGTGCCCTACGAGGTCGTGCCCGGCGTCACCGCCGCGCTCGCCTGCGCGGCCTATGCGGGCGTGCCGCTGACCCATCGCGATCACGCACACGTCGTGCAGTTCGCCACCGCACGCGGTCGCACCACGCTGGACGCGCTCGATTGGCGGGCGCTCGCCGCGCCGCGCCGGACGTTGGCGTTGTACATGGGCGCGGCCGAACTGGACGGCATTCGCCGGCAGTTGCTAGCGCACGGCCGCGGCGCCGACACGCCGTTCGCGCTGGTCGAAAACGGCACGTGCGCGGATCAGCGCGTGATCGTCGGTCGGCTCGACGAGCTCGCCGCGCTCGCGCGCGCCCATGCGCTGCGTCCGCCTGCGCTGCTGATCGTCGGCGAAGTCGCCGCGCTCGCCTCGCGACTCGCCTGGTTCGGCGCCGCGCCGATCACGGCGGCGGACTTCGCCGCGGCCGCCTGAGCCTCAACGCCGGGCGCGGAAGAACTGCCGCAGCATGGCGCCGGCTTCGTCCGCGCACAGACCGCCCGCCACCGCCACGCGATGATTGTGCCGCGCCGACAGCAGCGTATCGAACACGCTGCCGGCGGCGCCGGTCTTCGGATCGGCGGCCGCATACACCACGCGCGCGAGCCGGGCGTGGATCATCGCACCGGCGCACATCACGCACGGCTCGAGCGTCACGTACAACGTCGCCTCGGGAAACCGATAATTGCCGAGGCGCCGGCCGGCATCGCGCAGCGCGACGATTTCGGCATGCGCGCTCGGATCGTGCGCGGCGATGTTCTGGTTCCAGCCCTCGCCGACGATCGCGCCGGCCACGGCCACGACCGCGCCCACCGGCACTTCCTCGTGCGCCTCGGCCGCATGGCGGGCGAGCGCGAGCGCCCGACGCATGCAGCGTTCGTCGTCCGGACCGAATTCCGCGTGCGCGCTCATTCCCACTCGATCGTGGCCGGCGGCTTGCCGCTGATGTCATAAACTACGCGAGAAACGCCACGTAATTCATTGATGATTCTGGATGAAACGTGGTTGAGAAAATCGTAGGGCAGATGCGCCCAGTGGGCGGTCATGAAGTCCACGGTTTCGACCGCGCGCAGCGCGATCACCCATTCGTAGGCGCGCGCGTCGCCGACCACCCCGACCGATTTCACCGGCAGGAACACCGCAAACGCCTGGCTCACCTTGTCGTACAGCCCCTGCGCGCACAGTTCGCCGATGAAGATGTCGTCGGCGCGCTGCAGCAGTTCGACGTACTCGGGCTTCACCTCGCCGAGCACGCGCACGCCGAGCCCGGGGCCGGGGAATGGGTGCCGGTAGACCATCTCGCGCGGCAGCCCGAGCTCGACGCCGATGCGCCGCACTTCGTCCTTGAACAGCTCGCGCAGCGGTTCGATCAACTTCAGATGCATGCGCTCGGGCAGGCCGCCGACGTTGTGGTGGGATTTGATGACGTGCGCCTTGCCGGTCTTGCTGCCGGCCGATTCGATGACGTCGGGATAGATCGTGCCCTGCGCCAGCCAGCGGATGTCGGCAAGCTTGGCCGCTTCCTCCTCGAAGATCTCGACGAACAGGCGGCCGATGACCTTGCGCTTGGCCTCCGGGTCGCCGACACCGGCGAGCGCGGCGAAGTAGCGTTCGGCGGCGTCGACCCGGATGACGCGCACGCCCATGTGCTCGGCCATCGTCGCCATCACCTGGTCGCCTTCACGGTAGCGCAACAGGCCGGTGTCGACGAACACGCAGACCAATTGCTCGCCGATCGCGCGCTCGAGCAGGGCGGCGACGACCGAGGAATCCACGCCGCCGGACAGACCGAGCAGGACGCGCTCGCCGCCGACCAGGGCGCGCACGCGGGCGACGGCGTCCTCGATGATGTTCGCCGGCGTCCACAGCGTCGCGCAGCCGCACAGGGTCACCACGAAGTGCCGCAGCAGTTCGGTGCCGCGCGGCGTGTGCGTGACTTCGGGATGGAACTGCACGCCGTAGAAGCGGCGCCGGTCGTCGGCCATCGCCGCGATCGGCAGATCGCGCGTCGCCGCGGTGGCGACGAAGCCGGGCGGCAGCGCGGTGACGCGGTCGCCGTGCGACATCCAGACGTCCAGCGTGGCCGGCAACGCGCCCGGGTTCGCGGACGGCGGGTCGGAAATCGCCGACGTCGGTCGACCCATCCAGCTCTCGCCTTCGCCGTATACCGGCGACGACGCCGCGCTCTCGCGCAAACCTTCCCAGAGCACGCAGGGCGAAGTCAGCGCGAGCCGCGCATGACCGAATTCGCGGGTGTGCCCGCCTTCGGTGCGACCGCCGAGCTGCACCGCCATGGTCTGCATGCCGTAGCAGATGCCGAGCACCGGCACGCCGAGCTCGAACACCGCCGCCGGCGCACGCGGCGAGCCGGGCTCGGTGGTCGATTCCGGCCCGCCCGAGAGGATGATGCCCTTCGGCGCGAAGCGGGCGATCTCGGTCGGGTCGTGATCCCAGGCCCAGATCTCGCAGTACACGCCGATCTCGCGCACGCGGCGCGCGATGAGCTGCGTGTACTGCGCGCCGAAGTCGAGGATCAGGATCTTGTCGGAGTGGATGTTTTGCATGGCCTGTCTCCCCTCTCCCACCGGGAGAGGGGTGGGGGTGAGGGTTCGGTTTTCCGCAAATGGTTCGATGTCGCGGCACCGAACCCTCATCCGGCGCTACGCGCCACCTTCTCCCGAATGGGAGAAGGAAACGCAGGCTCAATCGAGCCGGTAATTCGGCGCTTCCTTGGTGATCGCCACGTCGTGCACGTGCGACTCGCGGATGCCGGCGCTGGTCACGCGCACGAACTGCGGCTTGCTGCGCATCTCCTCGACCGTGGCGCAACCGACGTAGCCCATCGCCGCGCGCAAACCGCCGACGAGTTGGTGGATGATGTTGCGCAGCGGGCCGCGATACGGCACGCGGCCCTCGATGCCTTCCGGCACTAGCTTGTCGGCGTCGGCCTCGTCCTGGAAATAGCGGTCCTTGGAACCCTTCTGCATCGCGCCCAGCGAGCCCATGCCGCGGTAGCTCTTGTACGAGCGGCCCTGATACAGCTCGACTTCGCCCGGCGCCTCCTCGGTGCCGGCGAACATGCCGCCGATCATGACGCAATGCGCGCCCGCGGCGAGCGCCTTGGCGATGTCGCCGGAATAGCGGATGCCGCCGTCGGCGATCAGGCAGGCGCCGGAATCGCGAATCGCCTCGGCGACCATGCTCACCGCGGAGATCTGCGGCACGCCGACGCCGGCGACGATGCGCGTGGTGCAGATCGAGCCCGGCCCGACGCCGACCTTGACCGCGTCCGCGCCGGCGTCGATCAACGCCTTCGCCGCCTCGGCGGTGACGATGTTGCCGCCGACCACCGGCAGCGCCGGATAGTGGCGCTTGACCCAGCGCACGCGCTCGATCACGCCCTGCGAATGGCCGTGCGCGGTGTCGACCACGATCACGTCCACGCCGGCATCGACCAGCGCGCCGACGCGCTCCTCGGTATCGCCGCCGACGCCGACCGCGGCGCCGACGCGCAGGCGTTCGTGCCGGTCCTTGGCCGAATGCGGATTGTCGCGCGCCTTCTGGATGTCCTTGACCGTGATCAGTCCCTTCAGGCGGAACGCATCGTCGACCACCAGCACCTTCTCGATGCGATGCTTGTGCAGCAGGCGCAGCACTTCGTCCTCGGCGGCGCCCTCCTTCACCGTGACCAGCTTGTCCTTGCGGGTCATGATGTTCTTCACCGGATCGTCTGGCTTCTTCTCGAAGCGCAGGTCGCGGTTGGTGACGATGCCGACGAGCTGTTCGCCCTCCACCACCGGCACGCCGGAGATGTTCGCCGCGCGCACGATCTGCATGACGTCGCGGATCGAGGTGCTCGGCGTCACCGTGATCGGATCGCGGATCACGCCCGCCTCGAACTTCTTCACCTGCCGCACCTGCGCGGCCTGCTCCTCCACCGCCATGTTCTTGTGGATGATGCCGATGCCGCCGCACTGTGCCATGGTGATGGCCAGACGCGCCTCGGTCACCGTATCCATGGCGGCGGACAGGATCGGAATGTTGAGGCGGAGGTCGCGAGTCAGGCGCGTGGCGAGATCGACGTCGCGCGGCAGGACGTTCGAGTAGGCGGGGACGAGCGAAACGTCGTCGAAGGTGAGCGCTTCGGTGAGGATGCGCATGCGCCATTCCTCGGGTCGATAAATCGCGAAAGTATAGCGGCCGACCGGAGTCGATGCCACTGGATGTCGTGGCTTCGCCGCTCGTCGCGCCCCTGCCCCCGGCGCGAACGGGTCGGGATCACCGTGTCAGCCACAGCGACAAATCGGGCCAGTAGGTGATGATCAGCACGCTGAGCAACAGGATCGCGTAGAACGGCAGGCTGGCGCGCACGATCGTCGTCGCCGGGCGGCCGAAGCGTGCGCTGGCGATGAAGATGTTCATGCCCACCGGCGGCAGGAAGATGCCGATCTGCAGATTGGCGAGGAACACGATGCCGAGGTGCACCGGATCGACGCCGTAGCGCAACGCCACTGGCAGCACCAGCGGCACCAGGATGATGATCGCCGGGAAGCCTTCGAGCAGCATGCCGAACACGAGCAGGAACAGATTGAGCAGCAGCAGGAAGGCGAAGCGGCCGCTGATCCCGCTCTGCAACGCCGCGAACAGGCGTTCGGGCACGTCGGCATCGATCAGCCAGTTGGTGAGCGCGAGCGAGAAGCCGAGCACGATCAGGATCGCGCCGACCAGCAGCATCGCCTCGCGGATCACGCGCGGCAGTTCGCCCGGTTTGATCTCGCGCCGGATCAGCACGGTCACGATCAGCACGTACAGCGCCGTCGCCGCCGCCGCCTCGGAGGCGGCGAGACGTCCGGAGTAAATGCCGGCGAGCACCACGAACGGCAGCGGCAGCTCCCACGCGGCGTCCCGGATCGCCGCCCAGACCTCGCGCGCACTGCTGCGCGGCAGTTGCGGCAGCCGGCGCGCATGCCAGGCGCTGTACAGCGACAGCAGCACGACCATCAGCAGACACGGCAGCAGGCCCGCCTTGAACAGCGCATCGATCTCGACCGGCGGCGTGGTGTGGAACTGCTGCGCGACCACGCCATACAGGATCAGCGGCATCGACGGCACCAGCAGCAGGCCGAGGCTGCCGGCGCAGGTGAGCAGTCCGAGCGAAAAGCGTTCCTCGTAGTGGGCGTGGCGCAGCGCCGGATACAGCACCGCACCGAGCGCGACCAGGGTCACGCCGGTGGCGCCGGTGAAGGCGGTGAACAGCGTGCAGGCGCACACCGAGACGATCGCGAGCCCGCCCGGCAGCCATCCGAACAACGCATTCGTCAGGCGCACCAGCCGGCGCGGCGCCTGGCTCTCGGCGAGCAGATAGCCGGCGAGCGTGAACAGCGGGATCGCGATCAGCGCCGGCATGTCGGCGAGGCGGTAGAACTCGATCGCCACCGCCGTGCCCGGCTCGCCGGCCAGATGGAAGCCGAGCAGCGCGATCGCTGCGAGCAATGCGAACAGCGGCGCGCCGAGCGCGGCGAGCAGCAGCAACGCGATCGCGGCGAGCCAGATCATGCGCGCGGCGCGCCCGGATCGTGCAACAAGACGGGCGCGTGCGCCGGCGGCGCGCAGGCGCGCAGCGCGAACCGCAGCGCCATCAGGGCGAACGCCACCGGCAGGATCGCCTCGGCCACCCACGGCGGCACCGCCGCGGAAGCCGCGGTCGCGCCGCCGCCGGCGAAGTCGATCCGCACGAGGGCGAAGCTGTACCAGGCCATCAGCGCGCACAGCGCGGCGGCGAAGGCGAACGTGGCGATGCGCACGCCGCGCTGCACGCGCGGCGACAGGAACCGCGGCAACACGTCGAGCGCGATGTGCCGCTCATCGCGCACCGCGGCGAGCGCGCCGAGCATGCCGGTCCACAGCACCAGGCTGCGCATGAGCGGATCGGCGAAGGACAGGCCGGTCGCGAACAGATCGCGCAACAGGATCTGCGCGCCGGCCAGGCCGACCAGGATCAGCACCAGCGCGCTGAGCAGCGCATCCTCCAGCCGCCGCAGCCAACGCAGCGCCCGCGTCGCCGTCACTGCGCCGCTCCGCGCGCGGCGGCCAGTGCCTGATCCAGCGCCGCCGCCATCTGCGGCGTGATCTCGTTGTCGGCCAGCAACTGCTTGCGCGCCGCCGCGCCAATCGCCTGCCACGAGGCGATCTCCGCGGCGTTCGGCGTGAAGATCGTCACGCCCTGCTTCTGCAGCGTCTCGCGCGCGTGGGCGTTGTCGTCGCGGTTGATCTTCTCCAGTCGCGCGAACGCGGCGCCG
>JAJPHA010000014.1 GCA_021325475.1 Rhodanobacteraceae bacterium
CGAGGTGTTTCTTGGTTACTTCTTTGCACCAGCAAAGAAGTGACCCGCTCGGCCCGCGGCCGAGCGGAAGCTTTGCTCTGGTCAGCAAAGAAGTGACCCGCTCGGCCCGCGGCCGAGCGGAAGCTTTGCTCTGGTCAGCAAAGAAGTGACCCGCTGTCCGAAGGACAGCGGAAGCTCTGGCTGTCGAAAGTGACCCGCTCGGCCTTCGGCCGAGCGGAAGCTCTTGCTGTGAAAGTCATCAAAACCCAGCGTGGCCGAGCGGAAGCTCTGCTCTAGCGGCGGCAGAAGGGAACGGCCTGCTGACGTTCGACGTCAATCAGGTACGTAGAACCCGTCTCGAAATCCGCTGCGCTCGACGGCGCACGCAGCGCTGCGAACTTCGGCGCATGGAGGCCCTACAATGGGCGACGCCACCGCAGCCGGAAACGCGCATGAACCAGGTCCTGTTCTACATCCATCACATCGGCGTGACGCCCTGGAAGCTGATCGGGTATCTCGGCGTCTTCCTGTTCACCGCGCGCTGGTTCGTGCAGCTCTACGCGACCCGCCGGCACAAGCAGGTGGTGATGCCGCCGGCGTTCTGGTGGCTGTCGATCACCGGCAGCGTGCTGCTGCTCACGTACTTCACCTTCGGCAAGAACGATTCGGTCGGCGTGCTGTCGAACCTGTTCCCGGCGTTCGTGTCGATCTACAACCTCGCCGTGCACCTGCGCGCGCGCAAGCCCGAGGTGATCGCGCCGGGCAGTGCGGAGGAGACGTGATCTTCAGCCCCGCTCCTGTCGGGAGAGGGGTGGGGTGAGGGTTCGTTGTACGGTGTGAGCTCGATCCGAACGCGCACCCTCATCCGGCGCTTCGCGCCACCTTCTCCCGATGGGAGAAGGAACTGCGTCATTCCGGATCGTAATCGAGGATCGGCGCGAGCCAGCGCTCGGCTTCCGGCAAAGTCCACTTTTTGCGCTTGGCGTACTCTTCCACTTGTTCGCGGCTGATCCGGCCGACCACGAAGTACTGGCTGTCCGGATGGCTGAAGTACCAGCCGCAGACCGCGGCCGCCGGATACATGGCGTAGCTTTCGGTCAAGCGGATGCCGGTGTGGCGGGTCGCGTCGAGCAGGGCGAACAGGGTGGCCTTCTCGGTGTGATCGGGGCAGGCGGGATAGCCGGGCGCCGGGCGGATGCCGCGGTACCGCTCGGCGATCAGTTCCTCGTTGCTCAGCGCCTCGTCGGCGGCGTAGCCCCAGAACTCCTTGCGCACGCGCTCGTGCAGACGCTCGGCGAAGGCTTCGGCCAGACGATCCGCCAGCGCCTTGAGCAGAATCGCCGAATAGTCGTCGTGCGCGCGCTCGAACTCGGCGAGCTTCGCCTCGATGCCGAGGCCGGCGGTGACGGCGAACGCGCCGATCCAGTCGCGCACGCCCGAATCCTGCGGCGCGATGAAGTCGGCGAGGCAGAAGTCCGGCCGGCCCGGCGGCTTGTCGGCCTGCTGGCGCAGGAAATGGAATCGTGCCTTTCCCTCTCCCGCCGGGAGAGGGTGCCCCGAAGGGGCGGGTGAGGGTTCGGCTTTGGCAAGACGTCGATCCGCTGCCAAACCCTCTCCCGAGGGGAGAGGTGAGAAAACCTCGACGTCGTCGCCCACCCGCGCCGCCGGCCAGAAGCCGATCACGCCCTTGGCGGTGAGCCATTTCTCGGCGACGATGCGCGCGAGCATGTCGTTGGCGTCGCGGAACAGTTCGCGCGCCTGCGCGCCGACCACGGCGTCGTCGAGAATCTGCGGATGGCGGCCGGACAATTCCCAGGTGGCGAAGAACGGCGTCCAGTCGATGCGTTCGACGAGCTCGGCCAGCGGATAGTCGTCGAACACGGTGAGGCCGGGCCGGTTCGGCGCGGGCGGAGTATAGGTTTCCCAATTTCCACCGAAGCCGTGGGCGCGCGCCTGTTCGAGCGAGACCAGCCGCTTGGCCGGGCCGCGGTCCTTGTGGCGTTCGCGGATCTCGGCGTACTCGGCGCGCACCCGCGCGAGGAAGTCGTCGACCAAGTCCTTGCTCACCAGCGTCTGCGCCACGCCGACCGCGCGCGAGGCGTCCTTCACCCACACCGTCGGCGCGGCGTAGTGCGGCTCGATCTTGAGCGCGGTGTGCGCGCGCGAAGTGGTGGCGCCGCCGATCAGCAGCGGCAGCGCGAAGCGCTGGCGCTGCATCTCCCGGGCGATGTGGCTCATCTCGTCGAGCGAGGGCGTGATCAGGCCGGACAGGCCGATCATGTCGGCGCGCTCGGCGCGCGCGGTGTCGAGGATCTTCTGCGCCGGCACCATCACGCCGAGATCGATCACCTCGAAGTTGTTGCAGCGGAGCACCACGCCGACGATGTTCTTGCCGATGTCGTGGACGTCGCCCTTGACCGTGGCCAGCACGATCTTGCCGTTCGACTTGTGCACCTCGCCCGAACGTGCCTTCTCCTCCTCGATGAACGGAATCAGGTAGGCGACCGCCTTCTTCATCACCCGTGCGGATTTCACCACCTGCGGCAGGAACATCTTGCCGGCGCCGAACAGATCGCCGACCACGTTCATGCCCGCCATCAGCGGTCCTTCGATCACCTCGAGCGGCCGCGCGAACTGGCGGCGCGCCTCCTCGGTGTCGGCCTCGACGAACTCGTCGATGCCGTGCACCAGCGCGTAGGTCAGGCGCTCGGCCACCGGCTGGTCGCGCCATGCCTGTTTTTCGCGCGCGGCGAGTCCCGCGTCCCGCGACCCGGCCTTGTAGCGCGCGGCGATCTCGAGCAGCCGCTCGGTCGCATCGGGACGGCGGTCGAGCACCACGTCCTCGACGCGCTCGCGCAGCTCCGGATCGAGGTCGTCGTAGATCGGCAGCGCGCCGGCGTTGACGATGCC
Organism: Rhodanobacteraceae bacterium; assembly: GCA_021325475.1. Taxonomy (GTDB): domain Bacteria; phylum Pseudomonadota; class Gammaproteobacteria; order Xanthomonadales; family Rhodanobacteraceae; genus Rudaea. The sequence continues at coordinate 2,890 of JAJPHA010000014.1, forward strand.
CATGTCCATGCCGGCCTTGATCGCGTGGTACAGGAACACCGAATGGATGGCCTGGCGCACGGTCTCGTTGCCGCGGAACGAGAACGACACGTTCGACACGCCGCCGGAGACGTGGCAGTGCGGCAGCGTCGCCTTGATTTCGCGCGCGGCCTCGATGAAATCCACGGCGTAGCGGTTGTGCTCCTCGATGCCGGTGGCGATGGCGAACACGTTCGGATCGAAGATGATGTCCTCGGGCGGGAAATCGACGCGCTCGGTGAGCAGGCGATAGGCGCGCGTACAGATTTCCACTTTGCGCGCTTTCGTGTCGGCCTGGCCGTGCTCGTCGAAGGCCATCACCACCACCGCGGCGCCGTAGGCGAGCACCTTGCGTGCCTGCTCGAGGAACGCAGCCTCGCCTTCCTTGAGCGAGATCGAATTGACCACGCCCTTGCCCTGCAGGCAGCGCAGTCCCGCCTCGATCACGCTCCACTTCGACGAATCGACCATGATCGGCACGCGCGCGATGTCGGGCTCGGCCGCGATCAGGTTCAGAAACCGGGTCATCGCCGCCTCGGCGTCGATCAGGCCCTCGTCCATGTTGACGTCGAGCATCTGCGCGCCGCTGGCGACCTGCTGGCGCGCGACCTCGACCGCTTCCTCGTAGCGGCCTTCCTTGATCAGCTTGCGGAACTGCGCCGAGCCGGTGACGTTGGTGCGCTCGCCGATGTTGACGAAGTTCAGTTCCGGCGTGAGCACCAGCGGCTCGAGACCGGCCAGGCGCGTGTAGCGGGCCGCGCGGTTCATGCCGCCGCGGCTCCCGTGCCGGGCAGGGTTCGCGGCGGAACGTCGCGCACCGCCGCGGCGATGGCGCGGATGTGCGCCGGCGTCGTGCCGCAGCAGCCACCGACCAGGTTCACCCAGCCGCTGGCGGCGAATTCGCCGATCGTCGCCGCCATCTGCTCGGGCGTCTCGTCGTATTCGCCGAACGCGTTCGGCAGGCCGGCGTTCGGGTGCACGCTGACGTGGCACTCGGCGACCTGCGCCAGCGCATCGACATACGGCCGCAGTTCGCTCGCGCCGAGCGCGCAATTGAGACCGACCGCCAGCGGCCGCGCGTGGCGCAGCGAGTAGTAGAACGCCTCGACCGTCTGGCCCGAGAGCGTGCGGCCGGAGCGGTCGGTGATGGTGCCGGAGATCATCACCGGCACGCGGCCGCCGCGGCGCGCGAATTCCTCGCCGATCGCGAACACCGCGGCCTTGGCGTTGAGCGTGTCGAAGACGGTCTCGATCATCAGCGCGTCGGCGCCGCCGTCGAGCAGGCCGCGCGCGGCCTCGGCGTAGGCCGCGGCGAGTTCGGCGAAGCTGACGTTGCGGAAGCCGGGGTTGTTGACGTCCGGCGAAATCGAGGCGGTGCGGCTGGTCGGGCCGAGCACGCCGACGGCGAAGCGCGGCTGTCCCGGCATGGCCGCCTCGACCTCGGCGCAGCACGCGCGCGCGAGCCGCGCGCCCTCGCGGTTCAACTCGTAGACCAGGTGCTCGAGGTGATAGTCGGCCTGGCTGATCGCGGTGGCATTGAACGTGTTGGTCTCGATCAGATCGGCGCCGGCGTCGAGGTAGGCGCGATGCACGGCGCGGATGATGTCGGGCTGGGTGAGCGTGAGCAGATCGTTGTTGCCCTTGAGATCGCAGCCCGGACCGTGATGCGCGTGCCCCGCGTGCGCGTCGCGGCCCTCGGCGAAGCGCGCGCCGCGGTAGCCGGTCTCGTCCAGCTTGTAGCTTTGCAGCATCGTGCCCATCGCACCGTCGAGCACGAGGATGCGCCGCGCGAGCGCCTCGGTCAGCCGCTCGACGCGCGCCGGATCGAGCCAGGGCAGCGCGTTCATCGCGACGGTTTCCTCGCCAGCAGACTCAGCACCTCGAAGTGCGGCGGACGGCGCTCGCGCGTGATCCGCTCGCAGCGCAGCACCTCGAGACCGGCGCGGCGCGCGAAGCCGCGCAGCTCCGCCGGGCGGAAGCCGAGATTGCGGTGATCGAACGGCGCCACCGCGGCGCGATGCGCATGGCGGCCGAGCGTGGCGGCGAGCAGGCGGCCGCCGGGTTTGAGCACGCGCGCGGCCTCGGCCACGGCGCGGGCCGGCTGCTCGCTGTAGGTGAGCGCGTGCATGAGCAGCACGAGGTCGAAGCGACGGGCGCCGGTGTCGAGCGCGTGCATGTCGCCGAGCCGCACCTCGACGTTGGCGAATTCCTTCAGCCGCGCGCGCGCCGCGGCGACCACGCGTTCGCTGGAATCGACGCAGACGATCGCGCGCGCGTGCGGCGCCAGCAATTCGGCCAGCACGCCGTCGCCGGAGGCGATGTCGAGCACGTCGCCGAGCTCGACCAGGCCGGTCAACGCCCGCGCCAGCGCCTCCCAGGTACGGCCCGGCGAATAGTGCCGCTCCATGTCGCCGGCGACGCTGTCGGCCCAGCCCGCCGCGCGCGCGCGCTGCGCCAGGATCGTCGGCAGGCGGCGCCGGTCCTCGGCGAGCAGGGTGTCGTCGATCGCCTCGCGCAGGGTGGCGAGCAGCGCCGCCGGCTTGGCATCGAGCTCGGTATTGCTCCGATAATAGGCCGATACGCCGGCGCGGCGGTCGCGCACCAGACCGGCCTCCTTGAGTTTGGCCAGGTGCGTGGACACGCGCGGCTGGGCAAGATGCAGCACGCTGGCGAGTTCGGCGACGGTGAGCTCCTCGTGTTCGAGCAGCGCCAGCAACCGCACCCGGGTCGGGTCGGACAGCAGGCGCAGCAGGGCCGAGGTGGCGACGAGATCCAATGTATCCCTTTATCTTGATCGAAAGATGGATTGAGAGCGTACCCGCGGGGCGCGGTGGCGTCAACGCCGGCGCCGCGAACTCGCGCGCCGCGGCGCGGTCTCAAGCGCGCGCCATGGACACGCTGCGATCGTTGATTGCTCTCGTCGGCGCGCTGGCGCTCGCGACGTCCGGCGCCGGCGCGGTCGAGCGCGCCGAGCTCGGCCGGTACCGGACCGCCGATCGGCAGCCCGTGCCGTACCGCGCGATCGAGACACCCGGCCGCAGCGACGGCGAGCGCCTGCCGCTGATCGTGTTCCTGCACGGCGACTGGCAGGACGGCGACGACAACGAAGCGCAGCTCGCCGGCTACGGCAACGGTTCGCTGGAACTGGTCGACCGCGCGATCGAGGGCAACGTGCCGCTGGTCTACGTCGCGCCGCAGACCGAGCACGGCTACTGGCCGCCGCGGCGCGTCGCCGCGGTGGTGCGCGACGCGCTCGCGCGCTTCCCGGTGGACCCGCGCCGCATCTATCTCACCGGCATCTCCGACGGCGCCAGCGGCGTGTGGGACGCGCTCAAGGCCTGGCCGACCTGCTTCGCCGCGGCGGTGCCGATGTCGGGCATGACCGAACTCGCCGGCCTGGCGCCGATCGCGCGCGTGCCGCAGTGGATCTTCCACGGCGGCGAAGACAACGACACCGACGTCGAAACCGGCTACGGCGGCGCGATGGTGGGTTCGCGCGCGGTGGTGCGCGCGTTGCGCGCGATGGGCGGCACGCCGCGCTACACCGAGTATCCGGACGAAATGCACGTGATCTGGCATCGCGCCTACGCCACCGAAGAGCTGCTGCCATGGCTGCTCGACCAGCGCCTGCCGGGGCCGCCGTGCGATTTCGCGCATCTGCCCGCGGCCGGCTCGATCGCCCCGGCGGTCGCGGCGAAATCGCGGCAAACCCGGTAGAATTCGCGACCCCTCTGCTCAACTCCGTTCGCCGTGGGTGCAGGCACCGAACGCGCCGAAGTCGAAGGGCGAACGGACCGACGGGAGCCACCCATGGATTTCAGCTTCACCGAAGACCAGCTCGCGATCCAGGCCGTCGCCCGCGACTTCGCCCAGAGGCGCATCGCGCCGGTGGCCGCCGAGTTCGATCGTTCCGGCGAATTCCCGCTCGACAACATCCGCGAGATGGGCCAGCTCGGCCTGATGGGCATCGAGGTGCCGCCGGAATACGGCGGCGCCGGCATGGACGCGATCGCCTACGTGCTGGCGATGATCGAGATCGCGGCGGCCGACTGCGCGCACTCGACCATCATGTCGGTCAACAACACGCTCTACTGCAACGGCCTGCTCAAGTTCGGCACCGAGGCGCAGAAGAAGAAGTACGTCACGCCGATCGCCAGCGGCGAGGCGATCGGCGCCTTCGCGCTCACCGAACCGCAATCCGGCTCCGACGCCACCGCCATGCGCTGCCGCGCGGTCAAGCAGGCCGACGGCAGTTTCCTGATCAACGGCAAGAAGAGCTGGATCACCTCGGGGCCGGTCGCCAAGTACATCCTGCTGTTCGCGATGAGCGATCCGGAACGCCACGCGCGCGGCATCACCGCGTTCCTGATCGACACCGAGCGCGCCGGCTTCCAGCGCGGCAAGACCGAGCCCAAGCTCGGCATCCGCGCCTCTGCCACCTGCGAGATCGAATTCACCGACTATCGCGCGCTGCCGGAGGAAGTCATCGGCGAGGAGGGCCACGGCTTCAAGATCGCGATGGGCGTGCTCGATGCCGGCCGCATCGGCATCGCCTCGCAGGCGGTCGGGCTGGCGCGCGCGGCGTACCAGGCCACGCTCGCCTACGCGCGCGACCGCAAGGCCTTCGGCCAGGCGATCGGCTCGTTCCAGATGATCCAGCAGAAGATCGCCGACATGAAGTGCAAGCTCGATGCGGCCGAACTGCTCACCCTGCGCGCGGCCTGGTGCAAGCAGCGCGCGCACGAGACCGGCCAGCGCTTCTCCACCGAGGCGGCGGTGGCCAAGCTCACCGCGTCCGAGGCGGCGATGTGGATCACCCACCAGGCGGTGCAGATCCACGGCGGCATGGGCTATTCGAAGGAAATGCCGCTCGAGCGCTACTTCCGCGACGCCAAGATCACCGAGATCTACGAGGGCACCAGCGAGATCCAGCGCCTGGTCATCGCGCGCAACGAGACCGGCTTGCGTTAGGGAATCGCCGAACAAGCGGAGGATGCCGCCTTGGCTGTTTGAGCCCCCTTGAGTCAAGGGGCGATCAAACCCTTGCTGTGCGAGGGTCTGATGGGGGTTGTGGATGGGCGCCGCCCGCAGCCAAAGACAGGAACATGCGGATTTGTTCGGACCTTCCCTGGATCCGATCGCGCGCAGGCGATCCGCCCGCGTCGGGCGTCACGCCGATTGCGCTTGGCCGGAAATACTCTCGACCGTCACCACGCGATTGCGGCCGAGTTCCTTGGCGCGGTACAGCGCGGCATCTGCGCGTTGCAGCAGGTCTTCGGCGGTGCGCGCATCCTGCGGGAACACCGCCACGCCGATCGAGACCGTCACCGGGCCGAGCGGCTGCTCGCGATGCTCGACGGCGAGCGCGGCGGTGGCGTGGCGGATCTGCTCGGCGCGCTGCAACGCCGCCGCGGTGTCGGTGTCGAGCAGGATCACGGTGAACTCCTCGCCGCCGTAGCGGCAGGCGATGTCCTCCGAACGGATGCAGCGGCGCAGCACCACCGCGAACTGGACGAGCAGCGCGTCGCCGGCGTCGTGGCCGTGGCTGTCGTTGAACTGCTTGAAGTGATCGAGATCGAGCATCAGCACCGCCAGCGGCTGCACCCGGCGCGTGGCGCGCGCCAGCTCGCGTTCCAGCGACACCTCGAGATAGCGGCGGTTGAACAGCCCGGTCAGCGGATCGCGGATCGACTGCGTGCGCAGGGTGTCCTGCAAGCGCAGATTGGCAAGCGCGAGCGCAAGCTGTTCGGCGGCGGCGGTGGCGAGGCGGCGCTCGTCGGCGTCGATCGCGCGCGGGGCGTCGAGCGTCAGCACGCCGATCATCTGGCCCTGCGCGGCGAGTGGCACGCACAGATAGCTCGCCTCGGGCAGGTCCGGATTCGGCCAGTGCACGTGCTTGCAGGTGAAGCTCGCGCTCGCGCCGACCAGCGGATAGGCCTGGCCGCGGCGCAGGGCCCAGCAATCCTCGGGCGCGAACACCGATTCGGCGAGCACGCCGTGCTCACCCCAGTGCGCGCCGATGGCGGCGAGATTCTGCGAGGGATTGATCAGGGCCAGGCGGCCGCCGAGCCCCGGCAGCAGCGCGCCGAGCGCGCCGCGCACGCCGTCGCGCACTTCGTCCAGATTGCGGCAGCTCTGCAGCAGCTCGCCGAACAGGCTGAGCTTGAGCATGCTGTCGCTGATGCGCTGCGTCTCGGTGAGCGCCTGCGCGAGCTGTTCGTTGCTGGCGCTGAGACTCGTGCGCACGGCGACGTCGCGCAGGTGGCTGCGGCGCACCAGCCAGTAGCTCACGCCGAGAAACAGCAGGCTCAAACCCACCGCGGCGCTGGTGAGCAGGCGGGTGAAGGTGACCACGCGCTCGGCACGCAGCCGGCGTTCGCTGGCGAGCCGGTCTTCCTCGGCGAGCATGATGTCCGCCAGGCTGTGCACCTGGTTGATGGCGAGCGCCGGCAGCGTCGCCGTGAGGTCGTGTCCGGCGCGACGCGCTTCCATCGCGGCGATCGCCGCATCGCGCTGCGCGCCGACCACCTTGGCCAGCGCCTCGACGTTGCGCACCTGCACCGGATTGTCGCGGATCAACTGGCGCAGCACGCCGAGCTCGGTGTCGAGCAGCGGCACCTGGCCGCTGCCGCGGGCGCGGCGAGCCTCCTCGCCGGTGGCGGCATAGCCGAACGCATCGGCCTGCATATTGGCCAGGCGCGCGAGCACTGCCTCGATCTCGGCCTTCACCTGATAGGTGTGCGCGATCCAGTCGGTGGTATCGAGCTGCTGTTCGGTGGTCTGCCACACGCGCAGACCGAGCACCAGCATGATCGCGGCGAGCGACAGGTACAGCAGGGTCAGCCGCGCGACGAAGCCCAGGCGGCCCGGGCGTCGCGGCGGCGATTCGGAGCTTTGCGCACTGGCATCGGCCATGGCCGATTGTAATCACATTCCGGCGCGGCGGTATGCGGATTCCGCCACGGCCCGCGGCGGTTTCGCCGGGCGCATTCCGGCTGGCGAAGGACGGCCCCGCGGCGCTATCCTAGGCGCCCCCGAAAAAAGCCAGGCTGGCCCGTCCATGAGCGCTCTCCCGCACCCCTCCGGCACCGCCGCCGAGGCCGTCCTCACGCACATCCAGCACCGCCTGGGCGGCGCGCCGAGCCGCGATGCGCTGACCTTCGCCACGCATTTCTTCCGCCGCGTTTCCGCCGAGGATCTCGCCGCGCGTCCGGCCGAGGCGTGGGCGGCGCTCGTGCTCGGCCTGCTCGAGTTCATCCGCGTGCGCAAGGCCGGCGTGCCGGCGGTGCGCGTGTTCAATCCGGCGGCCGACGGCGACGGCTGGGAGAGCACGCACACCGCGATCCAGATCGCCACCGACGACATGCCGTTCCTGGTCGATTCGGTCAGCATCGCGATCGTGCAGGCCGGCTTGCTGGCGCATGCGATCGTGCATCCGGTCTACCACATCGAGCGCGACGCCGGCGGCCACATTCTCAGCCTCGCCCCGGAAGGCAGCGGCAAGGGCCGCGTCGAGTCGATCATGCACTTCGAGGTGGATCGCGTCGGCGAGCCGGCCGAGCGCGCGCACCTGGAACAGGCGGTGCGCAATGCGCTCGCCGACGTCGCCGCCTGCGTCGGCGACTGGCGGGCGATGCGCGAGAAGATGCTCGCCATCGCCGCGGGCATGAACGAGAAGAACACGCCGGTCGGCGCCGAGGGCATCGCCGAGGCGCAGGAGTTCCTGCACTGGGTCGCGGCCGACAATTTCACCTTCCTCGGCTATCGCGAATACCGTGTGGCGACGGTCGGCGGCGACGAGGTGCTGCAGGCGGTCGAGGGCTCCGGGCTCGGCATCCTGCGCGGTTCGGAGCGTTCGCTCGCGCCGCGTTCGCTGAAGACGCTGGTGGCGCGCAACCTGCCGCAGTCCGGCGCGATGGATGCGATCATCCTGACCAAGACCAACGCCCGCGCCACCGTGCACCGGCCGGGGCACATGGACTACATCGGCGTGCTGCAATTCGACGAGCGCGGCGTGCCGGTCGTCGAGCATCGCTTCCTCGGCCTGTTCACCTCGGGCGCCTACGCCAAGCGGCCGTGGGAGATTCCGCTGGTGCGGCGCAAGCACGACGCGGTGATGCAGCGCTCCGGGCTGCGCCGCGATTCGCACTCCGGCAAGGATCTGCGCCACATCCTCGAGACGCTGCCGCGCGACGAGCTGTTCCAGGCGAGCGAGGACGAGCTGTTCGCCACGGCCATGGGCATCCTGCAATTGCCGGGTCGCGCGCGCTCGCGCCTGTTCGTGCGCGCCGACAAGTACGGCCGCTTCTTCTCCTGCCTCGCGTTCGTGCCGCGCGACCGTTTCGACGCCGGCGTGCGCGGCCGCATCGAGGCCCTGCTCAAGCGCGCCTTCCACGGCGAGCGGGTGGATTCCTCGGTGCTGGTCGGCGAGTCGCCGATGGCGCGGATGCACCTCATCATCCGGCCGCGGCCGGGCGAGAAGCCGCAGTACGACGTCGCCGAGCTCGAGGGGCGCATCGCCGAGATCGTGCGCAACTGGCACGACGAGCTGCGCGACATCCTGGTGCAGCGGCACGGCGAGGAGAAGGGACTCAAGCTCGCCAACCGCTACGGCCGCGCGCTGCCGGCCGCCTACATCGAGGAAGTGAGCGCGCACGTCGCCGCCGCCGACGTCGAGGCCGCGGCCGGCCTGAAGGACGCCGACGACATCAAGCTGTCGCTGTACCGCCCGCGCGGCAAGGGCGACGGCCTGCGCTTCAAGCTGTTCCGCTACGGCACGCCGATCACCCTGTCCGAGGCGCTGCCGTTGCTCGAGAACATGGGTCTCAAGGTGCTGTCCGAGCATCCCTACGAGATGGCGCTCGGCGAGGCGACCATCGCCATCCAGGATTTCGAGGTGCAGCCGGCGGTGCGCTGCGACTTCGACATCGAGCAGATCAAGGACTCGTTCCAGACCAGCTTCGAGCGCATCTGGCGCGGCCACGCCGAGAACGACGGGTTCAACAAGCTCATCCTCGGCGCGCAGATGGAATGGCGCCAGATCGCGGTGCTGCGCGGCGTGTGCAAGTACCTGCTGCAGACCGGCGTGCCGTTCTCGCAGGCGTACATGGAGGAGACGCTCAACCGCTATCCGCTGATCGCCGGCCTGCTGATCGAGCTGTTCGAGGCGCGCTTCGATCCGCACCGCGAGGACGCCGGCCGCACCGTGATCGAGGGCGCCCGCAAGCGCCTGCAGCGCGAACTCGAGACGCTGCTGCCGGAGGACGTCGCCAAGGCGCAGCCGGGGTTCGTGGACCATCTCGTCAAGGTGCGCGGCGAGCCGCGCGAGGCGCAGCAGCAGGCGATCGTGGCGGCGTTGCGCGTGCTGCTCGATCGCGTCGCCAGCATCGACGAGGACCGCATCCTGCGCGCCTTCCTCGGCACGATCCAGGCGATGCTGCGCACCAGCTACTACCAGACGCCGGGCGGCCGGCCGCGCGAATACATCAGCTTCAAGTTCGATCCGTCGAAGGTGCCGGATCTGCCGAAGCCGAAACCCTACCGTGAGATCTTCGTCTACGCGCCGCGCGTGGAGGGCGTGCACCTGCGCTTCGGTCCGGTCGCGCGCGGTGGCCTGCGCTGGTCGGATCGGCGCGAGGACTTCCGCACCGAGGTGCTCGGCTTGGTCAAGGCGCAGATGGTGAAGAACACGGTGATCGTGCCGGTCGGCTCCAAGGGCGGCTTCTTCGTCAAGCGTCCGCCTGCCGGCGGCGACCGCGACGCGATCCTCGCCGAGGGCGTCGCCTGCTACCGGCTGTTCATCAACGGTCTGCTCGACATCACCGACAACCTGGTCGACGGCAAGGTGGTGCCGCCGGCGAACTGCGTGCGCTACGACGGCGACGATCCGTACCTCGTCGTCGCCGCCGACAAGGGCACGGCGACGTTCTCCGACATCGCCAACGCGGTCAGCGCCGAGCACGGCTTCTGGCTGGGCGACGCGTTCGCCTCGGGCGGCTCGGCCGGCTACGACCACAAGGCCATGGGCATCACCGCCAAGGGCGGCTGGGAATCGGTCAAACGCCATTTCCGCGCGCTCGGCCGCGATTGCCAGAGCGAGGACTTCACCTGCGTCGGCATCGGCGATATGTCCGGCGACGTGTTCGGCAACGGCATGCTGCTGTCGAAGCACATCCGCCTGCTCGCCGCGTTCGACCACCGCCACATCTTCCTCGATCCGAACCCGGACGCGGCGCGCTCGTACCGCGAACGCGAACGCATGTTCAAACTGCCGCGCTCGTCGTGGGCCGATTATGACGCCAGCCTGATCAGCCGCGGCGGCGGCGTCTATCCGCGCAGCGCCAAGACGATTCCGGTCTCGCCCGAGGTGCGTGCCGCGCTCGGCATCGACGGCGACGTCGAGCAGATGACGCCGAACGAACTGCTGCGCGCGATCCTGAAGGCGCCGGTGGACCTGCTCTGGAACGGCGGCATCGGCACCTACGTCAAGGCCGAGGGCGAGAGCAACGCCGACGTCGGCGACCGCGCCAACAACGCGATCCGCATCAACGGCAAGGAGCTGCGCTGCAAGCTGGTGGGCGAGGGCGGCAATCTCGGCTTCACCCAGCGCGGCCGCATCGAGGCGGCGCTGAACGGCGTGCTGCTCAACACCGACTTCATCGACAACTCGGCTGGCGTGGACACCTCCGACCACGAGGTGAACATCAAGATCCTGCTCAACGACGCCGTGCAGCGCGGCGAGCTCACCGTCGACGGGCGCAACGCGCTGCTCGCCTCGATGACCGACGAAGTCGAGCGCCTGGTGCTGCTCGACAACTACCGCCAGAACCAGGCGATCAGCCTGATGGAACGCATGTCGGTGCCGCGCCTCGGCGCCAAGCAGCATTTCATCCGCACGCTGGAGGCGCAGGGCCTGCTCGATCGCCAGCTCGAGTTCCTGCCGTCCGACGCCGAGTTCGCCGAGCGCAAGGCGCGCGGTCTCGGTTTGACCCGCCCCGAGCTTTCTATACTTTTATCCTATTCCAAGATTGTACTTTTCCAGCAATTGCTCGACTCCGACGTGCCGGAGGATCCGTACCTGTCGCGCGAACTGCGCCGCTACTTCCCGGTGCCGCTGCAGGAGCGCTACGCCGAGCACATGGAGCGCCACCGGCTGAAGCGCGAGATCATCGCCACCGCGGTGACCAATTCGATGGTCAACCGCATGGGCGCCACCTTCGTGCTGCGCATGGGCGAGGACACCGGCAAGACCCCGGCGCAGGTGGCGCGCGCCTTCACCATCGCCCGCGAGGTGTTCGACGCGCGCGAGCTGTGGGCGGCGATCGACGCGCTCGACGGCAAGGTCGGCGACCGCGCCCAGATCGACGCGCTGCTGGTCCTCTGGAGCGTGCTGCGCGGATCGACGCGCTGGTTGCTCAACCATTCCGAGGCCACGCTCGACATTGCCGCGGCGGTGGCGCGCTATCACCACGGCATGCGCGATCTGCGCAAGCACCTGACCGAGGCGATCACGCCGCGCGAGCGCGCGCGCTACGACGCCGATCGCCAACGCTGGCTCGAACTCGGCTTCCCCGAGACGCTCGCGCACGAGCTCGCGGTGCTGCCCACACCCGGTTCCGGTCTCGACATCATCCACGTCGCCGCCGATCACGGTCTCGAGGTCGAGCGCGCGGCCGAGGTGTACTTCGCCCTCGGCGAGGCCCTGCACCTGTCGTGGCTGATGGCCAAGATCGAGGAGCTGCCGGTCGAATCGCGCTGGCACGCGCACGCGCGCGGTTCGCTGCGCGACGAGCTCTACACCCAGCATCGCACCCTCACCGCGCAGGTGCTGGAGCAGGGCGGCAGCGGCAAGGGCGCCGAGCTCGTCGATGCCTGGCTCAACCGCGACGACCCGGCGCTCCGCTATACCCTCGGCATGTTCGCCGACATGCGCTCGCAGGTGGTGACCGACTACCCGATCGTCTCGGTCGCCGTGCGCCGCCTCGCGCAACTGGTGCAGGCGGGGGTGCGCTGACGCGGCGGGGCGCAGGGGTGCGATGGGGAAATCGCGCTACGGTAGTGCACCCGCGCGGGCGATCGGGGACGGCGGGTTGGGAACGAGCGAAACGGAGATCACCGCGCTGCTGCTGCGGTGGCGGTCCGGCGACCGCGCCGCGGCAGCAGACCTCATGCGTGCCGTGTACCCCGTGCCGAGCGATCTGGCGGGCGACGTCGCCGGCGACGACCTCGTCGATCTGCGGCGGCGTGGCTGAGCGTGCACGCGACGCCAGACGAAGGCGCGCTATCGGCTCGCCCAGGAAGTCAAACGCCTGACCTTGCCCGGCCAGATGGGCGAGGCGTTCCGGGTGATGGTGTTGCGACGCTGACCGCGGCTTCGTCGTGCGCGACGGTCGTCGGTCTCGGCGCAGGGGGCGCCCCGTGACAGCAATACTGTCGAGACAGCGATTCTGCTGGCAAAAATCCAGAATCACTGTCATGCAATCGCTGGGCGCCCGACAATAGCTGAGAAATTCGCGGATGAATCGGGCCGCGCAAATGGCATTTGCCAGTAATACTGCAACGTTTGCGCACTATCCGCGGGCTGTTCAACGTGATCGGCTTCGGTTAGCCTCTCGCCACTTTCGCCGTGAGCGGCGGGCCGCACAAGGAAACGATCATGCGCATCGCACCGAGCATTGGCAGGGGCGCGATCGGCTGGGCAATCGGGGGGGGTGATCCGATTGCTGATTGCCTCGGCCGCAGCGCAATCGCTTGGTGCCACGGACGCCATACGGCAGTATTCGGACCTGATCCGATCCCAAGCCGTCGTTGCACCGCTCGAGTCGGGACTGCTCGGTGAATCGGTCGATTACTACACCGGACAAACCGACTTCGTCGCAACGGACGTGCGTCTGCCCGGCAACTTCGCGCTGCCCATGGCAATATCGCGGCGCTATCACGTCGGCAATCGGGCCGGCGGTGCTCCGAGCGGCGCGTTTGGCGACTGGGATCTGGACCTGCCGCGCGTGGAGGGTGTGATCGCGACCAGCGTCGGCTGGTCCGGCACCGGCAGCAGTGGCGACAAGCGCTGTTCGTACTTCGGCCCGCCCCCGGCGGCGTCGATCACCGACACCCTGAGTGGAGGCGGTACGGTCACAACCCGCGTGCCATCGAGCGAGTACGGCTATGGCTTCCAGATCGTGGTGCCGGGTCAGGGGCGGCACGAACTGCTGCTGTCCTCGAGTTCAAATGTGTCGCTCGATCCGATCATCACCCACGATTGGTGGAAAGTAAGCTGCGTCCCGCAATACGGGGTGCAGCCGGGCGATCCGGCGGAGGCATTCCAAGCGACCGCGCCGGATGGAGTGACATACGCGTTCGTCCAATATTCATCGCGCCCGTACCCCTCCTACCAGCGTCCGGCAGATACGGCTCAAACGGGCGTGACGGCGGTGGTGGCTCGCCAGCAAGCCTTCTTTTACCCGTCGAGAATCACCGATCGCTTCGGCAACTGGGTGAGCTACCACTATCTCTCGGTCAATGGCCAGTTGTTTCCGGATACGATTACCTCGAGCGATGGCCGTACCCTCAGAATCAATTACAGCAATGGCATGGTCAGTTCGATCAGCGATGGCACGCGCACGTGGAGCTATGGCTACACCTCCGGCCGACTCACTCGGGTGACGCTGCCGGATGGATCGTACTGGAGCATCGACTTTGCCAACCTCGATACGGCGGGCTGGAGTTACGGCAATCCCACCTGTGCCTCCGTGCCGACGCCGACCTACAGTGGTGGGATAGGAAGCAACGGCAGCGTTTTCGGCACGTTGCAGCACCCGACCGGCGCACTCGGAACCTTCACCTTCACCGTTACCCGGCATGGGCGCAATGGCACGCCGAGCACCTGTCTCACCAACAGCGCTGGGACCGCTTTCGCGGCAGCTCAGCCGGGAGTCTATGACGTGCTGTCGTTGACACGGAAAGTCATCACGGGTCCACGCCTCAATCCCTTGACTTGGACGATTGCCTACGGCGGCTGCTCATCGAGTTCCTGCAGCGCCACCAAGACGACTCGGGTAACCGACGCGCGCGGCTACGATACGCTCTACACGTTCGGCGCGGTGTACAGCAGCAATGCCGACCTCGATACGGAAGGCCAGTTGCAGAGTGTGCAGAGCGGCGGACAGAACGGATCGGGGTACCTGCGCACCGACCGTTACACATATTTCAGCGCCAGCGGGAATGCCTATCCAAGTGTGATGGGCACCCCCGTACAAGTGCGCGGCGATGTGGCACCACTGTCGACCTTGCGGCCGGTCAGCCAACGCACCATCACGGTGGATGGTGCCACGTATACGCAAACGCTGAGCAACCCGGATTCCTATGGCTTCCCGACAACCATCACCCGGACGGGCAGCAGGACAAAAACCGACACCCTCACCTATTACCACAACACCAGCACTTGGGTGCTCGGCACCGTTCAGCGGCTCAACAGCGACGGGCTCAGCGAATTCGGGCTGACGCTGAACAGTTATTCCATGCCAACCGAGGTCTATCGCTTTCAACGACTGGACAAAACCATCACCTACAACGGCGACGGCACCGTCGCCTCGGTAACCGATGGCGACAACAATACGACGCGTTACAGCAACTACTATCGCGGCATTCCGCAGAGCATCCAGTACGCCAACGGCGATTCGGAGAGCGTCGCGGTCAACAACGTCGGCGCCGTCACGTCTTGGACCAGCGCAGCCGGATACACGACGACGTACGATCATGATGCCATGGGCCGCCTCTCCGGTATTCATCCGCCGGCTTATTCATCCACGACGATCACCTGGAACACTGGTGCGAGCGGCTGGACGCGCACTGAGGTGCGTGGCCAATATACGCGCACGGATACATACGACGCGTTGTTGCGTTCCGTACGCACGGATGAGCCTGGGTCGCGCACCGTTACGCGCACCTTCGATGCGGACGGACGCAACACGTTCACCTCTTACCCAGGCTCCGGTTCCGGCATGACCTCCGCATACGATGCCCTTGGCCGGCTGCGCAGCCAAACCGACGGCGCCGGTTATGCGATGATCTTCACGCCGGGCGCCAACTCGCTCAGCGTGGAAGATCGCAATGGCAACACCACAACCTATAGCTACCAAACATACGACGAGCCGAGCACCGCGTGGCCGACCGAAATCGACGCGCCGCAATACACCACGACCATTGCTCGCGACACATGGGGTAAGCCGAAAAGCATCAGCCGCGGCAATATCACCCGGACGTTGAGCTATTATCCGGCCGGCTCCAACGGAGAACTCCTCCACTCCATTACGGAGCCCGAGACTGGCACTACCACTTTCACCTACGATGGCGCGGCAAATCTCAAGACCGTCACTTTGCCAGACGGCGTCGTCCAGACCTACTACTACGACAAGCGCAACCGACTGGCTACCGTCAGCTACAGTAACGGCGACCCGGACAAGTCCTTTACCTGGAAGCCGGACAACCTGCCAGAATCCGCCACGCGCGGCAACATCACGCGTAGCTGGAGCTACAACAGCGGACGCCTGCTCGACACCGAAACGGTCCAGGTCGATTCGACCGGGTACTCCTTGCAATACGGCTACAACAGCGACGGTCAAGTCAGCTCGCTGACCTACCCGGACAACACAGTGGTGAGCCTGGGCCCAGACGCCTATGGCCGCCCGACCCTGATCGATCGTTACGTCACTGGCGTCAGCTATTATCCGAACGGGGCACTGCACCAGTTCCAGTATGGCAACGCCATTTGGCACACGACTTGGCAGGATACGCGCCAGTTGCCGCAGGAGAGTCAGGACCAAGGCATCTTCGACTGGAGCTACACCTACGACGGCAATGCCAACCCGAAGACGATCACCGACAACCTCGGCACCGGAGTCAACACGAAGTTCTTCACCTACGACACGCAAAACCGCCTGTGGACGGCCAACGCCAGTAAACTGTGGGGCAATACCATATTTTCCTACGACAAGCAGGATAACCTGATCGCGGAGCAGACCGGAGCTGTCACTACCAACTACACCGTTGATTCGACGACCAATCGTCTGAGTTCATTTGGCAACCTAAACACCACCGTCAGTTACGACACTCGCGGCAACATTCAACAATCCAGTTTCGCGCGCGATGTCACGAAATACGTCTACGATGGCGCCAATCAATTGGTATCGATGACACATACGGTATGGGGTCTCTCAAGCGGGGCATCGTACAGATACGACGCCAACGGCCAGCGCACAGTCCAGAACATTTCCTCGGGTGACGGTGCGCCATCCAAAGAAATCGATATCTACGGGGATGACGGAAATCTATATTATTCAGAATATACGCCAGGTTATTTGGCTTGTTTCGGGACATGTCCACCTCCGCCAACAAAGACCAAGTACTATTATCTTGGGAAACATCTGGTTGCCGAAGAAATCAATGACGGCACTACCGTAACGAACAAGTACTTCCACACCGACGCACTCGGCTCACCGATTGCCACCACAGACGCGAACAAGAAGGTGCTCGGCACCACAACGTATCTGCCGTTCGGTGGGCGGTACGCGACCACCGGTCAAGGCAACCAGCCCGGCATCGGCTACACCGGCCAATATGCCGATGCTACCGGTCTCGTGTACATGCACGCACGCTACTACGATCCCCAAATCCGGCGCTTCCTCAGCCCCGATCCACAGTACGTCGACCCCGCAACGGCGCTCAACTTCAATCGGTACAGCTATGCGCTGAACAGTCCATACGCAAAGTATGATCCGAGTGGAAGGGAAGCGGGTTGTATAACGGATCGAGTACCTTGCCTAAGGACCACTCCGGCAACACCGCAAGAGGTGGCCGCGACACTCGGAGTCGTTTCGCTGCTCTTCGGTGGCGAAGCTCTCTACGCAGGCTATGTCTTGGAAGACGCAGCTGCAGCAGTCACCTATGGTCAAATCGCGACTAGTATGAACGTGGCTGGCGCTGTGATTAGTCAAAATCCGACTGATGTGGGTGGTGTAATTATGGACCACGAGATAAGAGTTTTACTTTCTGCCGGGCTGGCAGACACGCTGCTCGGAGGTCTGGTCGAGGTTGGGAACTATGTATACCAGGTCGCCCAGTCTGGTGGGTTGTTTGACAGGGAAGAACCCGCCAGTAATCCGGCTATTTTGGCCCCATTAAATTCGGATGTTCCAAATCTCGGCGTAAACCAGTATTCGCTGCAAAGTACACCCTTCGGACCGCAGTCCGATGTATCGCAATCCGACAGTGCTTTCTACTCAGTTCCAAACTATGATTTTTCAGATGCTGACGGCGGTAACTAAGCAAAAACAGATTGGAACGGCGGATTAGATGTTCAAGATATCACCACTCAAGTACGTTGTGCCATTAGCCGGATCAATTTTCGTAACTTCGGCATTGCTAACGCTGTACAAATTTGCTGCCCACCCCTTGGACGATATTCGTGTTCTCGGGATGGTTCTAGGAGTGGCGCTCCTTCATGCGGCTGTCGCGGGTGCAGTGTTTTGGCTGAGTCTTGGATTTAGTCACCGCGAGCCAATTGGAAGTCAGACGGCTTGGTTTGGAGTGTTTTGCTATTGCACGTCACTTAATGTGATGTCGCTATGGGGCGGGATTGCGTCGCTGTGCTTGTTTGTCTCATTGCCGGCGTTGTATGGTGCCATGTGCGCCCAAGCTCGAAAACCCTCACAACCGCAAAGCGGGGTGAAGTCCTAAACTTGCTGGACTGGGGGTGGAGACGTTCTTGAGGCGTACGCCGCGGCTCGCGACGAAGCGACGGTTTACGAGGGCCTGCAGATTGATTCGCCTTGGGACACATGGACCAACAGCAATGGATTCAATGCCACTGCCATAGACGCCGAGGCCGCAGCGTCCACTCAAGCCTGGTGCTCCAGCGGAGGAACATGTCCATGACAGCAAAATCGATTGCGTTGCTAATACTTTCTAAAGCATATTTGGCTCAGCTCCAGTGTGCTACAGCAGCCTGTCTCGATACCAGTATCGAGACTGTGAAGCAAAATCCACAAGAGTTCGATGGCAAAAGTATTGCCGTAAACGCGGTATTCAACTTTAGCCTGCACGGTAGAGTCCTAACTGATCCGGAGGACGAGAATGCAGGAGTGCTTCTAGTTATGCCACCGACCGCGTCGAATTTGCCGCTTGTGGATGCTCTTGAGAAAAATATCTTTCGAACGAAGGTTGGGATATATCACGAACGGATCACCGGTGTGTTCTGTGGCAAGTATGATCGTCAAAGTAACTCTCTCATTTTGGACGATATTGAGAAGTTGACGATCGAAATGCAGAGTCGATCCGTCAAGGGTAACGGCCCGGTTTACCCGTAAGCTTCCCCAAGGGAAGGTCTGATCAATGCGGGGGATCAGGGGTCGTGAAAGTAGACGTTGAAAAAATTATCCGTTGGGGAACAATTCTTGCGATTGTTCTTCACGGGACAGCCTATTTTTTGATGGCGGTCGTTTTCAAAACTCCACCGCTATACCGCCACTATTATCTGTTTTCGATACCTGGCTCGTTGCTCATTATTTGGGGACCGATTGCATTGATAAAGGAAGGTCACAACAAATTCGCGCTGTTTACCTTGGGGTATTCGTTAGTTGTTGGTGCCGGTCTGTGCTACGCGGCCGTCAGTCGTTAAGGAAACTCTGATTTTGCCTTGTTGTCACAACGCCGACCCTTGTTTTGGAGTGTAGCCGATGGCGCCGAAGCAGATGACCCTCGCGACGCAGAGGGATGCGCAGGCTGCAGACGCAACGCTCCTTTGGTGTAAAAACGGAGGAGCATGCCCGTGACGGTTAGATCACTGGCGTCGTCGATGTTTGTTGTGGCCTGCTTCCTTCAACCGCAGTTTGGGAAGGCGGGATGCCTTGAAACCAGCATCAAGATTGTCGAGCAAAATCCGCAAGACTTCGATGGCAAGGAGATCGCGGTAAACGCGGTATTCCATATAAGCCCGCACGGTAGATTGTTGACCGATCCAGACGACGAACATGCTGGACTTCGATTGGCTACCCCATCCGCGGCATCAAGTATGCCGCTGGTAGATGCACTGGAAAAGAATTTATTTCATACGAAAACTGGTGTATATAACGAAAAAATCACTGGCGTGTTTTGTGGCATATTTGATGGCAAGAACAGAGTGCTGATTTTGCATGACATCAAGAAGTTGACGATTGAAATGCAGAGTCGGCCCGTCAAGGGTAACGGCCCGATCTACCCGTAAGCTTCCCCGGCTTGTAGTGTGGTGTTCCGTAAATACGCTTACCTGATTAGCCCCGACCGTCAGCCGCGCGCCGCGTGATCTGAGACACTGCGGGCGCATGCTCGACCCGTTCCCCGTCAGCGGAGGTGGTCATGAGCATCAATCTTGTGCAGTTCCAGCCCGGTTTGTCGGTGGTCGAATTTCTCCAGCAATACGGCACCGAGGCCAAATGCTACCGGGCCCTGTATCGGACGCGCTGGCCGAAGGGATTCCGCTGTCCGGCCTGCGGCGACCGCCGCCGCTCGCGCTTTGCGCGCGGCCGGCAGGTGTATTACCAGTGTCGGGCATGCCGACACCAGACGACGCTGCACGTTCGACGATACGGCCATCCCGACGTGGGGGCGGCGTCGTCTTACACCGGATGCCGAGGTTTTCACCGACGGTTTGTTCTGTTTCCGCCGCTTGGCCGATGCTGAGCATGCGCATACCGTGCTGGAGACCGAAGGCGGCCGAACTGCTTGCGAAGTGCGCGGCGCGCGCTGGGTGAATATCCTGCTCGCCAACGTCAAGCGCGCCATCGGCGGCTGCTACCACGCGATCCGCCAGGCCAAGTATGCGCGCCGCTATTTGGCCGAAGCCGCCTACCGATTCAACCGCCGTTTTCGCCTGGCGAGATGCTGCCACGACTGGCGCGCGATGATGCTCTGCGGGCCTTGTCCGAAGCCGATCTTGCGTTTGGCGAACAATTTTCATGACTGAGAATCGGGGCTAATCAGATAGATCAATAGGAGGTGAGCATGAGCGCGTAAGCTCCCCCGTCAAGCAGACACTTCAAAAGTAGAACTTCTGGCGGTTTGCTGACGGTATTCGCTGGGCGTCAGATCGCCCAGCGATTCGTGCGGTCGTTGTTC
>JAJPHA010000018.1 GCA_021325475.1 Rhodanobacteraceae bacterium
CCCACCTTCGTCAGCGCCGCCGTCAGCGTCGTCTTGCCGTGGTCCACGTGACCGATCGTGCCCACGTTCACATGCGGCTTCTTGCGTTCGAATTTTTCCTTGGACATACGCCAGACCCCGATTCGTTCAAGCTGGTTGAGTTGAGGAGATGTCTCGTGCGTTTCACGACAAGCTGGTGCTCACGACTGGAATCGAACCAGCGACCTCCTCCTTACCAAGGAGGTGCTCTACCGACTGAGCTACGTGAGCGTGCATACTCAATTTTCGAAAGATTGGGCATCCTCGCCGCAACTTTCGCGTCACCGGTCCGACGCAGGTTCGGGCCGGCTCCTGCTGCGCTTCGCGCAGCGTTGGCGCATCCTGCGTCGATCGATCACCCGCGGATCGTCACTCAATGGAGCGGGAGACGGGAATCGAACCCGCACTAGTAGCTTGGAAGGCTACAGTTCTACCATTGAACTACTCCCGCGGTCTGATGACAGAAGACAGATGACAGATGACTGAAAAGTCTTCGGTCGACTGCCGGACGGATACTGTCGAGCGCAGAATCGCAGTTTCCGTTCTCTCGTCTCAGGTTCCGTCTTCCGTTCTGTCTTCTGTCATCAGTCCTCTGTCCTCAGATGGTGGAGGGAGGTGGATTCGAACCACCGAAGGCGTAAGCCAGCAGATTTACAGTCTGCCCCCGTTGGCCGCTTGGGTATCCCTCCGTATTCAGTTCTTGAAAACGCCTACCTTCCTTCATGGGGAGGTGGATGACTCCGGGCATCCTGCCCTCCGCCCTGCGGGCCATTCCGCTTCGCGGAATGTTCAAATTCGCTCCCGGCGAATTTGTCGAACCACCGAAGATGCTAGCTGGCGCTTGGGAAGACGCTAGCCAGCGCTCGGATAGCCCTCCTCCGCGCAGAGCCGGATATTTTCTGCCCCGCCAACTCCCATTGTCAAGGCGGCACGGAAAATGCTAGCCGGCACCGCCACCGGGATGCGGCAGGTGCGCGGCATCGCGATAGCGGGCGATTTCCTGCTCGATGTTCTTGTCCAGTTCCATCAGTTTCTGCGCGTAGACCGCGAGCGCCTTGTCGTCGTCGCTCTGCGGCTGCCATTTCGGCACCGGCGTGGGCTTGCCGGCATCGTCGGTCGCGACCATCACGATCACGCAATGGGTGGCGAGCACTTCCCTGCCGCTGGCCAGGTTGCGGGCCAGCACGTCCACCGCAAAGTGCATGCTGGTGTTGCCGGTGTAGATGAGCTGGCAGTGCACGGTGACCAGGTCGCCGATCATGATCGGCTGCACGAAGCGGATGCCACCGACCGCGACGGTGACGCAGTACTTGCCGCTCCAGCCCACGGCACAGGCGTAGCCGGCCTGATCGATCCACTTCATCACCATGCCGCCGTGCACCTTGCCGCCGAAGTTGACGTCGGTCGGCTGGGCGAGGAAACAGAAGCGGACTTCGCGATCCTGACCGGGCATGGCGCACTCTCCCGAGAAACTGGCGAGCAAGCTATCAGACGTTGAAGCGGAAGTGCAGCACGTCGCCTTCCTGGACGACGTAGTCCTTGCCTTCGAGACGCAGCCGTCCCGCCTCGCGGGCACCGGCCTCGCCCTGGTACTTGATGTAGTCGTCGTAGGCGATCGTCTCGGCGCGGATGAAGCCGCGTTCGAAGTCGGTGTGGATCACGCCGGCCGCCTGCGGCGCGGTGGCGCCGCGCTTGACCGTCCAGGCCCGCACCTCCTTCTCGCCGGCGGTGAAGTAGGTTTGCAGGCCGAGCAGCCGGTAGGCGGCGCGGATCACGCGGTTCAGGCCCGGCTCCTCGAGCCCCATGTCCTCGAGGAAGGCATCGCGGTCGGCGTCGTCGAGCTTCGCCAGCTCCTCCTCGATCGCCGCGCACACCGGCACGACTTCGGCGCCCTCGGCGGCGGCGCGCGCACGCACCGCCTCGAGGTGCGGATTGTCGCGGAAACCGTCCTCCTTGACGTTGGCGATGTACATCAGCGGCTTGAGCGTGAGCAGGAACGCATCGCGTACCAGCGCGCGCTCCTCCGCGTCCAGGCCGAGACTGCGCGCGGGCTTGCCCTGGTTCAGGCCGGCCGCCAGCTTCTGCAGCACCGGGCGCCGGGCCAGCGCCTCCTTGTCGTTGGCCTTGGCCGCGCGCTCGACCCGGGCGAGCGCCTTTTCCACCGACTCGAGATCGGCGAGCGCGAGCTCGGTGTCGATCGTCTCGATGTCGGCGATCGGATCGACGCGACCGGCGACGTGCACGACGTCGGGGTGCTCGAAGCAGCGCACCACGTGCGCGATCGCGTCCACCTCGCGGATGTGCGCGAGGAACTTGTTGCCGAGACCCTCGCCCTTGGAGGCGCCGGCAACCAGGCCGGCGATGTCGACGAACTCGACCGCGGTCGGCACGACTTTCTGCGGCTTGACGATCGCGGCGAGTTGCTCGAGACGCGGATCCGGCACCGGCACCACGCCGACGTTCGGGTCGATGGTGCAGAACGGGAAGTTGGCCGCGGCGATGCCGGCCTTGGTCAATGCATTGAATAGAGTCGACTTGCCGACGTTCGGCAGGCCGACGATGCCGCATTTTATACCCATGAGAATCCTGTGAGCGGTGAGCAGTCAGCGGTGAGCGGTCCGGAGCGGAACATCCGCTCACCGCTCACCGCTCACGGCTCACCATGGCCGTGTGCAACCGCTTCATCGCCTCGTTGAAGTCGCCCGCGATCGCGAGCGGCAGCACCTCGAGGCTGCGCGCGACCGCCTCCAGCATCGCCGCCTCGTCGTTGGCGGACGGCCGACCCAGCACCCAGGGCGTGACGCGATCCTTGTGGCCGGGATGACCGATGCCGAGACGCAGACGATGGAAACGCCCGTGACCGAGCACGGCGATGATGTCGCGCAGGCCGTTCTGGCCGCCGTGGCCGCCGTCGAATTTCAACCGCGCGACACCGGGCGGCAGATCGAGATCGTCGTGCGCGATCAGGCACTCCTCGGGCGCGATCTTCCAGTAGCGCAATGCCGCCGCCACGGCACGACCGCTGTGGTTCATGAACGTCGCCGGTTTGAGCAGCCACAACGAGCGGCCCGCGCACACCGCTTTTGCGGTTTCGGCGTGCAGCTTGGACTCCAAACCGAAGCGCGCCTCCATGCGCGCGGCGAGCGCGTCGATGAACCAGAACCCGGCGTTGTGCCGGGTGCGCAGATATTCGGCCCCGGGGTTGCCGAGGCCGACCAAGAGACGCAAGCCCGCCATCGCGCCGGTTCCGGCCCCGCGACTCTCCCCGCGCGGCGGGGAGAGTCACGCTCCGGCGATTACTTCTTTTCTTCCTTCTTGGCCGCAGGCGCGGCGGCCGCCGTTCCGCCGGCCGCTGCCGTGGCGCCCGCCGGCGCGGCCGCCGTGGCGCCGGCCGCTGCGGCTTCGCCTTCGACCACCGGCGCCGCCTCGACCTCCTCCTTGAGCTCCTGGGCGGTGACGACCGCGGCGTCGTGCTCCTTGCCGAGACGCAGCTCCGGAATCTCCACGCCCGGCGGCAGCTTGAGATCGGACAGGTGGACGATGTCGCCGACCTTGAGCTCGGCGAGATCCACCGCGATGAACTCCGGCAGATCCTTCGGCAGACAGGAGATTTCGATGTCGGTCAGCGCGTGCGAGATCAGCACGCCGGAGGTCTTGCCGGCCGGCGACTTCTCCTGGTTGAGGAAGTGCAGCGGCACGCGCAGGCGGATCGGCTTGTTCTCGTCGATGCGCTGGAAATCGAGATGCAGCAACTGCGCACGGAACGGATGCCGCTGCAGATCGCGCAGCAGCACGCGCTGGGTCTTGCCGTCGAGCTTGAGATCGAGGATCGCCGAGTAGAACCACTCGTTCTGCGCTGCCAGCCACGCCGTGTTGTGGTCGAGCTGGATGCTCTCCGGCGCCTGGTCGTTGCCATACAGGATCGCCGGCACCTTGCCGGTGCGACGCAGGCGGCGGCTCGCACCTTTGCCCTCGTCGCGGCGGCTTTCCGCCGGAATTTCGTGAATCGTTGCCATGATGATTGCCTCGGTTTCGATGAATCCGCCTCGCGGCGGGAAAGAAACTCTCCCGCGACCAGGAGAGCGGTGAGGGCCAAGGACCCAGGGCTGAGGGCTGAAAAGCGGAGCTCCGCTCTTCTGCCCTCGGCCCTCAGCCCTCGGCCCTAATCCACATACAAACTGCTCACCGACTCGCCGAAGGCGATGCGGCGGATCGTCTCGGCGAGCAGTTCGGCCACGCTCAACTGGCGGATGCGGCGGCACCCACGCGCCGCCTCCGACAACGGGATCGTGTCGGTCACCACCAGCTCGTCGAGCTGCGAGCCGTTGAGATTCTGGATCGCCGCGCCGGACAGCACCGGATGGGTGCAGTACGCCACGACCTTGCGCGCGCCGCTCTTCTTCAGCGCCGCCGCCGCCGCGCACAACGTGCCGGCGGTGTCGACGATGTCGTCGATCAGCACGCACACCTTGCCTTCGACCTCGCCGATGATGTTCATCACCGTGGCCTCGTTCGGCCGCGGCCGGCGCTTGTCGATGATGGCGAGGTCGGCATCGTCGAGCCGCTTGGCGATCGCGCGGGCGCGCGCCACGCCGCCGACGTCCGGACTGACCACGATCAGATCCGAACCGCCGTGCACCCGCCAGATGTCGGCGAGCAGCACCGGCGAGGAGTATACATTGTCCACCGGGATGTCGAAAAACCCCTGGATCTGGTCGGCGTGCAGGTCCACGGTGAGCACGCGGTCGGTACCGACCGTGCCGATCATCTTCGCCGCCACCTTGGCGGTGATCGGCACCCGCGCCGAGCGCGGCCGGCGGTCCTGGCGCGCATAGCCGAAATACGGGATCACCGCGGTCACGCTTGCCGCCGAGGCGCGCTTGAGCGCGTCCACCAGCACGAGCAGTTCCATGAAATTGTCCGCGGTCGGCGCCGAGGTCGATTGCAGCACGTAGACCTCCTGCCGGCGCACGTTCTCCTCGATCTCGACCTGCACCTCGCCGTCGGAAAACCGGCTGACCAGCGCCTTGCCGAGCGGCACGCCGAGCTTGTGGCAGACATCCTGCGCCAGCGCGCGATTGGAGTTGCCGGTGAACACCAGCAAGCCGCGCTGCTCGCGCTCGCGCTCGCGCGCTTGCGCGCCCGCAAAGCCCACCATGTTCGCCGTCGTCACACCGCGCCCCCGTGCCTTACGCCCGAACCGAAACCACACATGCCAACCCCACCTCGGCACGGCTCCGGTGCCGCTTGCGCGCCCGCCGCGGCGGCTCCGGCAAGGTGGCTGGGACGGTAGGACTCGAACCTACGAATGCGGGAATCAAAATCCCGTGCCTTACCAACTTGGCGACGTCCCACCGCTTGCCCGGATGAAACCGCCGATCGCGGCTTCACGCAAATCGCATCCCGCCTCACGCCCGATGCCGCGCCAGCGCCGCGTGCAACGGCGACCGCTCGACGCCCGCGGCGCGCCACGCCGCGAACTGCGGCGGACACTCGCGGAGCGCGGCCGCGGCGGCCGCCTCGTCCAGCGCCGCGAACACGCAGCCGCCGGAACCCGAGAGCCGCGCCGCGCCGTAGCGACCGAGCCAATCCAGCGCGGCCGCCACCTGCGGAAAACGCCGGCGCACGATCGGCGCGAACGCGTTCGCGGTCTCGGCTCCCTCGAGGAAACGCGATATTGTCATCGGCGCCGAGTTTCGTGTCAATTCAGGGTCTTGGAACAACTCGGCGGTCGGCACGACCACGCGCGGATCGACGATGACGTAGGATCGCGGCGGCAGCGCGATCGGCGTCAAGCGTTCGCCGATGCCCTCGGCCCAGGCGCTTCGCCCGTGTACGAACACCGGCACGTCGGCGCCGAGGCGCAGTCCGATCGCGGCCAAGGCGGCGGGATCGAGGCCGAGCTCCCACAGCTCGTTCAACGCGACCAGCACGGTCGCGGCGTCGGAACTGCCGCCGCCCAATCCCGCGCCGGCCGGGATGCGTTTTTCGATCGCAATCTCGGCGCCGAGCGTGGCGTCGCCGACGTGGTCGCGCAGCGCATGCGCCGCGCGCACGGCGAGATCGCGTTCGGGCGGGAGCGCCACGAGTCCCGCCGTGCGCACGATGGTGCCATCGCGGCGCGGACGCAGGCGCACGCAATCGCCCCAATCGAGCAGTTGATACACCGTCTGCAACAAGTGATAACCGTCGGCGCGGCGGCCGACGATGTGCAGAAAAAGATTCAATTTGGCCGGCGCGGGCCAAGCGGTCCAAGCGGGAGTCATTGACGAGATTCAGTGGTACTGCGTGAGTGTCGCATGTTTCTCCCCGCTCACGCCGAGATCGCGGGCAGTTTCCAGCGCGTCGAGGTAGTCGAGCAAGCTCGCCGATTCGGCCGTCACCGGCGCGCCGGTCGGCTGCACCGGACAGGCGAGCAGGGTCGGGTCGCTGTCGAAACGGATCGTGCCCTGCGCCAGCACGCTCAGGCCCGCGAATGCCGGCAGCGGCACCGCGTCCACGTCGGTCGGCGGCGTGCCGCCGTCGGCCGGTTCCAGATACATCGGCTGGATCGGCGCGCCCAGACGCTGGCCCCTGCGCTGTTGGATCGGGTCGTAGAAATGATTCATCACCCGGTTGATCGGGCCGTTCGGATCGGGCTCCGGTTCGCCACAATCCGCATGCGCCACAACATAACCCGCATGGGTGAGATCGTCTTCGCGCAAGGCGCCGCGCAAAAGCCAATTGTGGATCGGAAAAAACGTGACACTTCCGTTACTCAACATCGGATCGGTGACATCGAAGAACGCCACCTTTTCCAGGTTCTGCAATTGACAGCGCTCATACTCGTTGGGCTGCCGCAGCATCACCGCATCGACATACGAATCGGGATTCTGCGCGATGGGCTGCTGGCTGTTCCAGTAGATATGAAACGGCAACGGAGCATCCAGTCGATCCAGCCCAAGGAGATGAATAGTCGAACCAGCGCCGGACTGCGCGAGTACGGACTCCTGAAAAGCGTTGTAGGTAATGAAGCCGTGCGTTTCAGCGTCGTATGCCAGAGCGTGATTCGACATCAATGCGCCCACCGAGAAGGCAACGACCTTCGATTTCATGGTTTCGTCTCCCTTTGTCCTTGGGCCCAGCACAGAACGCCAGCGGTCGTATCGTGCCAATTCAAGCTCATGGGTCCGCCAGCGGCCGCTATCCCCATGCGGCTGTAAAAGGTATCGGCAGTTCCCTGCCCACTCCGAAAGTGGGGCTCATGATCCGGATCGCCACCCCCATCCAGTTGGTAAAACGCCGCGGCCGCCCACGCCGGAATCGGCGTGGTCTCCGGCAGGGAACACGGAATCGGCCGGACGACCTGTCGTATCTGCTCGAGCAAGGCGTCGTGGTGCGGCGAGGGCGGCACCGGCGGATTCGGGTGGCAGTCGGCGAATCGCTGGATCTTCGCCAGATACAACATCTCCTGCGCCGGCGGCAGGCGGTCCTTGGCGAGCGCGATCGACACCACCCGATACCCGTCGCGCGTGGCGTGGACGCGCGGCGGCTTCCATTCCCAATCGAGGAACGCCGGATTCTGTTCGGTGTTGCGCGCGAGCGATTCCGCATCGCCCCGACGCAGGTAGCCCGGCTTGTACACGGCAAGGTACCAGGCGAAATCCGTATACCCGGCCAGCGCCTGGATGCGCTCGGCCACGGATGCCCGCGGCAGATGGAACCAGGGGCTGGCGGACACGTCCGGCAGGATGAAATTGCCCGCCGCGTCGGTTGACACGATGTGGCGCACCACGCAGCCGCCGCCGTCGCGCTCCCAACCCGTGCTGTGGATGTGCCACGAGGCGATGACCGTCGCCCCGGCGATGCCCGCGCCGGTTTCCGCATCGAGCACGGTTCCGCTCTTGGCGGAGAACATCGCCGAGCGGCTGAGCGGGGCCGTCGCGTATTCGGACGACTCGCCCGCACCGGCCAGTGCCGCATTCACGGCCAGCAACCCGATCGCGATCGCGCGCATGTCACATCTCCGAGATCCGCCACACGCCGTCGGCGCCCTGGGGCCGCTCCGGCTACGGCTTGAGATCCCAGCTTTCGACCACCAGCCGCACGTGCGCCGGGCCGCGGCTGGCGTAGACCTTGCGCGGCAGCGGCGGGTCGTGGTCGTCGAACCAGTCGCGGTATTCCACGCGCCAGCCCGCCTGCGCGATCACCGCGGGACGCTGGGCGGCGTCGTATCGCACTTCGGCCGGCGCCGCGGCCGCGCGCAGGCCGCGCACCCAGGCGGCGAGATCGGCGAGCGGGACGTCCCAGCCCAGCCGCTCGCGCAACAGCATGGCGCCGTCGTCGCCGTGCAGCGGCTGCGGATCCACGCCTTCCAGCACGGCGCCGTCGGCATCGCCGGCGAGATGCCAAGTACGGCCGGTCACCGGCGCGCGTACCGAGAAGTCGTAGCGCGCCCCGTCCTGCCGCCAGGTCAGCTCGCCGCTGCCACCGTCGTGTCCGTCGGACACGGCGATGTGCGCTGTCAAGGTCCACTGCATGCGCGGACCGAGTGCGGCTTCGCGTGCCGCCTGCGCGGCTTCGGCCTGCGGCGATTCGCGCAGCCGCACGGGGGCGCAGGCGCCGAGCGCGAGCAGCGCCAGCCACAGCGGCCACGCGCGACGCAGGCTCATGATCCCAGCCGCTTGATGGTTTCCAGCAGCACCTTGTTCTTCGCGTCCTTCTTGCGCCCCTGCTCCCAGACCTTGCGCGCCTCGTCCTTCTGCCCGGAAACCCACAGCACTTCGCCGAGGTGCGCGGCGATCTCGGCGTCGGGTTGCCTGGAATACGCCGTGCGCAACTGTTTTTCCGCCTCGTCGAGGTGACCGAGCCGGTACTGCACCCAGCCCAGACTGTCGATGATCGCCGGCTCGTCCGGCTTGAGCGCGAGCGCGCGCTGGATCAGGCTCAAGGCCTCGGTCTGCCGATCGGTGCGGTCGGCGAGGGTGTAGCCGAGCGCGTTCAATGCGTCGGCATCGTTCGGTTTGAGCTCGAGCACCCGGCGCAGATCGCGCACCGCCGCGTCGATCCGGTCGAGGTCGTCGTTGAGCAGGGCCCGGCCGTAGAGCAGCCGGGTGTCGTCGGGCAGCGCGTTCAGGCCGCGATCGTACACCGCGAGCGCCTCGTCATCGCGCTGGCGCTTGTGCAGGATCTCCGCCTCGAGCAGAAACACCTCGCCCAGCGTCTTGGCATCGTCGCCCGCACGCGCCTGCAGCTGGTGCAACAGCGCGATCGCCTCGGCGGTCTTGTCGGTGGCATCGAGCAGCAGGGCGCTGCGCATCTGCGCGTCGGCGACGTGCTCGTCGTCGGCCGGCACCTGGCGGTACCAGGCGAGCGCCTCGGCCTTGCGCTCGAGCAGCTCAGCGAGCTCGCCGAGCAGATGGAGCCGCGCCCCCGAATGCGGCGGCGGCAGCGCCTTGAGCTCGCGGTACAGCGCCTCGATCAGAGCCTTGTCATCGGCGCGCGCCGCATAGGCCGCGCGTGCGGTGTAGCTGTAGTCGTCCTGCGCGCCCTCGGCGAGCAGGCGCGCCGCCGCGGCGTTGTCGCCGAGCTCGCCGAGCGTGGCCGCATAGGCGTTGCGCAGGTGCCGGTCCTTGGGATTGCGCCGGAGCCCCTCGGCGAACGTGGCGCGCGCGCCGGCCTTGTCGCCGGCGACGAGGCAGGTCTGCGCGGCGAAGACGTAGGCGTCGGCGCTGCCGAAGTTGCGTACCGCCTCGCGCGCCAAGCGTTGCGCCAGCGGCTGATCGCCGAGGCGCACGGCCAACTGGCCGACCGCCACCCACACCTCGACCTTGCCGCCGAGCAATTCCGGCGTGGCCAGCCGCTCGAGCACGTCTGCGGCCTGCTTCTTGTCCTGCGCATCGACGAGCACCTGGGCGACGCTGCGCCAGCCCCTGGCGTCGGGTTGGCGCGCCAGGGTGAGCAGATCGGCATAGGCCGCGTCCGGCCGGGCGTCGTGCAACGCCAGCGCGGCGCGCAGCGGGATCAGGTCGGTGTCGTTCGGGGCCAGCGCCTGCCAGCGTGCGAGCGCGTCGTGCGCCTGCGGCCACTGCCGGGCGGCGACCGCCACCCGGGCGGCCTGCGCCGCGATCGCCGGATCGCCGCTCGCCTGCGCCGCGCGGACGTAGTCCGCCGCCGCCGCGGCGAGATCGCCCGCGGCGAGCGCGAACTCGCCCGCCAGCACCAGCGCCAGCGGATCGTCGGCGGGCTGCGCCGGCAGCGCCAGCCGCCGCAACGGCTGCGGCGGCGCCGGCGGCCGCGCGGCGGGCAGCGCCGCGCAGCCGGCGAGCACAAGCACGGCGAACGCGCCGATCGCACCCAGGTGACGATGCCATGCGATCATGTATACTTTTCCACTCCTCGTGTCGCGTCGGTCCGCCGGTGCGGCGCGCTTGCCATGGCCGGGCCGCGCGCCGCACAATTTCCGCATCGCGCCGGCGGCCGCAAGATGGCGGGAACCGATCTCAAAATCGTCGCGAGCGAAGACGGATCGCGCGCCGCTGGAGCGCAGGAACCGGAGTTTACTGGTAGTAAATGAGGATTCCGAGCACCGCCGGCGCGTGAGCCGTCGAGCGCAGCAGATTTTGAGATAGGTTCAAGCTTAGCCGATCCCCGCGCACCTCCGCCCATGACCCTGCTCGCCCTCGGACTCAACCACCAGACCGCGCCGCTCGCGCTGCGCGAGCAGGTGGCGTTCGCCCCCGAGGCGATGCCGGCGGCATTGTCGGACCTGGCGCGCCAACCCGGCGTGAACGAGGCGCTGATCCTGTCCACCTGCAACCGCACCGAACTCTACGTCGAGGTGGCCGCCGGCGCCGAACGCGTGCCGCAGGACTGGCTGTTCGCCCATCATCGCCTGTACGACCGGCCGCTCGAGGAGTTCCTCTACCGCCACGCCGAGGACGCCGCGGTGCGCCATCTGTTCCGCGTCGCCACCGGGCTCGATTCGATGGTGCTCGGCGAACCGCAGATTCTCGGCCAAGTGAAGGAAGCCTACCAGGCCGCGCGCGCCGCCGGCACCCTGCGCGCGCCGATGGAACGCCTGCTGCAGCAGACCTTCGCCGTGGCCAAACGGGTGCGCACCGACACGCGCATCGGCGCCAATCCGGTGTCGGTGGCGTTCACCGCCGTGCGCCTGGCCGAGCGGATGTTCGCCGATCTGCGCCAGGCCTGCGTGCTCCTGATCGGCGCCGGCGAGACCATCGAACTCGCCGCGCGTCATCTGGTCGAGTCGCGCGTGCGCCGTCTGATCGTCGCCAACCGCACGCTGGAGAACGCCCAGGCGCTGGCGGCGCATTTCTCGGCCTACGCGATCGCGCTCGCCGACCTGCCGCAGCATCTGGCCGAAGCCGACATCGTCATCAGCTCGACCGCGAGCCGCACACCGGTGCTCGGCCGCGCCGTGGTCGAACAGGCGATCCGCACGCGCCGGCACCGGCCGATGTTCCTGGTGGACATCGCCGTGCCGCGCGACATCGACCCGGAGGTCGCCGCGCTCGAGGACGTGTTCCTCTACACCATCGACGACCTGCGCCAGGTGATCGACGACAACCTGCGCTCGCGCCAGGCGGCCGCGCGCGAGGCCGAGGCGTTGATCGACCTGCAGGTGGAACACTACCTCGCCTGGCGCCAGTCGCTCGCCATCAATCAGCCGCTCAAGCGACTGCGCCGCACCGCCGAGGCGGAACGCGACGCCGTGCTGGCGCGCGCGCGGCAACTGCTCGCACAGGGGCGCGATCCAGAGCAGGCGCTGGAGTTCCTCGCCCACACCCTGACCAACAAGCTGCTGCACGCGCCGAGCGCGAACCTGCGCGAGGCTGCGCTGCGCGGCGACGCCGCACTGCTGCGCGCCGCCGCGCGCCTGTTCGACGCCGAACCGGACCCCGGCGCGACGCCGGAGCCGCCGGCGGCCGAGGAACCGTAGTCGCGCCCCGCGACCTGCGGCTTTGTATACGATTCCATTCTTCCACTACCGCGACGCACCCGACCGTCACCCACCGACCCATGCTGCCCACGATCCGGCACAAGCTCGAGGAACTGGCCGCGCGCCACGAGGAAGTCGCGCGGCTGCTGGCGCAACCGGAGACGCTCGCCGACGCCAACCGCTACCGCGAACTCACCCGCGAATACGCCAGGCTCGAACCGCTCGTCGGGACGCTGCGACGCTACGCCGAGACCGAGCGCGCGCTGGCAGGGGCCACGGCGTTGCTGCGCGACGCCGAGATGCGCGAACTGGCCGCCGCCGAAATCGCCGCGATCGAGACCGAGCGCGCCGCGCTGGAACGCGAGCTCCATCGCCTGCTGCTGCCGCAGGACGCGCGCGACGATGCCAGCCTGTTCCTCGAGGTCCGCGCCGGCACCGGCGGCGACGAGGCGGCGCTGTTCGCCGGCGACCTGTTCCGCATGTACGCGCGCTACGCCGAGCGCCACGGCTGGCGCATCGAGGTGCTGTCCGCCAACCCCGGCGAACACGGCGGCTACAAGGAGATCGTCGCCCGTGTCGAAGGCCGGGGCGCCTATGCAAGGCTCAAGTTCGAATCCGGCGTGCACTGCGTCAAGCGCGTGCCGGCGACCGAGGCGCAGGGCCGCATCCACACCTCGACCGCCACCGTCGCCGTGCTGCCGGATCTCGGCGACGTCGCCGAGATCGCCATTCGCGAAGCCGACCTCAAGGTGGACACCTTCCGCGCCTCCGGCGCCGGCGGCCAGCACGTCAACAAGACCGACTCGGC
>JAJPHA010000129.1 GCA_021325475.1 Rhodanobacteraceae bacterium
CGCGCCGCTGCGCGGCCCGGTGCCGCCGCCGCCCGGCGCCGATCCGGCGCCGCCCTCGGCGCTCGGCGAACTGCGCGCGCACGTGGCCGCGGCGCTCGCCGCCGGCCGCACGGACGACCTCGGCCATCCCGGCCTCGACCCGAAACCGGTCGTGCTGCACGTGCTGCACGGCTGGGGCGGCGGCGCCGAACGCTTCGTGCGCGATCTCGCCGCCGGCGACGACGCGCGGCATCATCTGGTGCTGATCGCGCGCGGCAATTTCCACCGCCGCCGCTACGGCGAGACGCTGGAACTCCACGACGCCGCCCTCGGCGGGCCGCCGTTGCGGCGACTGCACCTGTCCGATCCGATCGCCAGCACGCGCACGCGCCACCGCGGCTATGCGGCGTTCCTCGCCGCGATCCTCGCCGACTACGGCGTCGATGCGCTGGTGGTGTCGTCGCTGATCGGCCACAGCCTCGATGCGCTGCGCACCGGCCGGCCGACCGTGCTGGTCGGCCACGACTACTACCCGCTGTGGCCGCTGCTGCATCGCGATTTCGGCGATCCGGCGCTGGCCTACGACGCGGCGCAGCTCGCCGCCGATCTCGCCACCGCCGGCGCGGATTTCGAGTTCGCCGAGCGCGACCCCGGCTTCTGGCGCGCGCTGCGCGCCGACTACGTCGCCGCCGTCGTTGCCGCGCAGGCGAGGATCGCGGCGCCGAGCCGCAGCATGCTGGCGAACCTGCTGCGGCTGGCGCCGGAATTTTCCACTTTGCCACAAAGTATCATCGCCCACGGCCTGGCGCCGTGGCCGCGCCCGGCGCCCGCGCCCGCGCCCGCGCCCGCGCCGCCGCCGCCGCGCGCGCGCCTGCGCCTGCTGGTGCCGGGCCGGGTGCGCAAGGGCAAGGGCGCGGAACTGCTGCGCGCCGCACTGCCGCCTCTGCGCGAACATGCCGAACTGTTCCTGCTCGGCGCCGGTGCCGAAGGCATGGACTTCTTCGGCACGCGCGACGTGCACGTCGTGCTCAACTACCGGCGCGACGATCTGCCCGAGCTCGTCGCGCGGATCGCGCCGGACGCCGCCCTGCTGCTGCCCACCGTCGCCGAAACCTTCAGCTACACCCTGTCGGAACTGGCGAGCCTCGGCGTACCGGCGATCGCGACCCGCGTCGGCGCGCTGGCCGAGCGCATCGCCGACGGCGTGGACGGCTTCCTGGTGGCGCCGGACCCGGAGGCGATCGCGGCGACGGTCGCGCATCTGCGCGCCGAACCCGCGCGGCTCGCCGCCGCGCGGCGCGCGCTTGCCGGCACGCCGCCGCGCACGCTCGCGGCGATGGCGGCGGATTACCGCAAGCTGCTGCCGCTGCCGCCGCACACCGGCCCGCGCTACCGGCTCGGCGCCGCCGCGCTCGATGCCACCGACGCGCAGCAGCGCGCGGGCGAGATCGTCGCGCTCGGCCGCACCGCGGCCGGGTACCGAGCCGAGATCGCCGCATTGCAGAAGGAACTTGCGCGACGCTCGGCCTGGGGCTTCGACCTCGACGCCCAGCTCCAGCGCGCCCGCGACGAACTCGCCAAGGCGCAACGCGAGATCGAGGAACGCACCGCCTGGGCGCTGCGGCTGGATGCGGAAGTCGCCCGCCTCGGCGTGCTCGCCGCCGAGCGTGATCGCATGCTCGCCAGCCGTTCCTGGCGCCTGACTCGACCGCTGCGCGCCGCGGCGCGCGCGCTGCGCGCGTGGCGCGCGCGGCTGCGCTATCGCGCCGCCCGCGTGCGCGCGATCGTGCACCGCACGCGCGGCAGCCTCGCCAGCCGTGGCGTGCTCGGTACGTTGCGCCGGATCGCCGCCGAATTCCGCCGCTCGACACCGGGCGCGCCGACACCGCTCGCGCGCGCGCCCGCCGAGGACTTCGCCCCCTTCGCACTGCCGACCGGCGCGACACCGCGCGTGTCGATCGTGATCCCGGTACACAACCAGATCGCCTACACCTTCGCCTGTCTGCGCTCGCTCGCCGCGCACGCCGGCGCCACACCGTTCGAGGTGATCGTGGTCGACGATGCCTCGACCGATGCCACCGCGGCGCGGCTGGCGACGGTCGCCGGCATCCGCGTGTTGCGCAACGAGCGCAATCTCGGTTTCGTCGGTGCGTGCAACGCCGGCGCGGCCGCGGCGCGCGGCGAGTTCCTCGCCTTCCTCAACAACGACACCGTGGTCGCCGCCGGCTGGCTCGAGGCGCTGCTCGGGTGTTTCGAGGAAGAGCCCGACTGTGGCCTGGTCGGCGCCAAGCTGGTCTACCCCGACGGCCGCTTGCAGGAAGCCGGCGGCATCGTGTTCCGCGACGGCTCCGGCTGGAACTACGGCCGCTTCGACGATCCGGCCGATCCGCGCTACAACTTCCGGCGCGAGGCCGACTACTGCTCCGGCGCGGCCATCCTCGTGCGCCGCGAGCTGTTCGCCGCGCTCGGCGGCTTCGATGCGCGCTACGCCCCGGCCTACTACGAGGATACCGATCTCGCCTTCGCCGTGCGCGCCGCCGGCCACAAGGTGTTCTACGAACCGCGCGCCACAGTGGTGCACTTCGAGGGCGTGACCGCCGGCACCGATACCGGCAGCGGCATGAAGCGCTACCAGGTCGTCAACCGCGAAAAATTCGTGGAAAAGTGGAAAACCGCGCTCGCCGCCCAGCCGGCGCCGATCGCCGATGCGCGCGCGGCCGCACGCGCGGCAGACTGGCGCCGGCGCGGCCGCGTGCTGATCGTCGACGCCTACACGCCGACGCCGGACCAGGACTCCGGCTCGCTGCGCATGCGGAACCTGATGCGCCTGCTCGGCGAATTCGGCTACCGGGTGAGCTTCCTGCCGGACAACCGCGCCCACGCCGGACGCTACACCGAGGCGCTGCAGGCGCTCGGCGTCGAGGCACTGTACCACCCGTTCGTCGCCGATCCGGTCGCCTGGCTGCGCGCGCACGGCGGCGAACTCGACGCGATCGTGCTGTCGCGCCACTACGTGGCAGCGAACTACGTCGGCCTGGCGCGCCTGTACGCACCGCGCGCGCGCCTGATCTTCGACACCGTCGACGTGCACCATCTGCGCGAGCAGCGTGCGGCGACGCTCTACGGCAGCGCCGAGCTCGCCGAGCAGGCGGCGCGCACGCGCGCGCAGGAATTGAAGCTGATGCGCGAATGCGATGTCACCGTGGTGGTGAGCGCCGCGGAAAAGGCGCTGCTCGAACGCGAACTGCCGCAGGCGCGCATCGAGGTGCTGTCGAACGTGCACGAGGTCCATGGCCGCCGCCGCGACTTCGCCGAGCGCCGCGACCTGGTGTTCATCGGCGGCTTCCAGCATCCGCCCAACGTCGATGCGGTGCTGTGGTTCGTGCGCGAGGTGTTCCCGCGGGTGCGCGCGCGCCTGCCCGACGCGAACTTCCACGTCATCGGCAGCAAGGCGCCGGAGGAGATCCTCGCGCTCGCGCACGACGGCGTGGTGGTGCACGGCTACGTCGCCGACATCGCGCCGTTCCTGGACGGCTGCCGCGTCTCGGTCGCGCCGCTGCGCTATGGCGCCGGCGTCAAGGGCAAGGTCAACATGGCGATGAGCCACGGCCTGCCGGTGGTCGCGACCACGCCGGCGGTCGAGGGCATGCACGTGCGCGCTGGCGAGGACGTGCTGGTGGCCGACACGCCCGCGGACTTCGCCGCCGCCGTGGTGCGCGTCCATGGCGATGCGACATTGTGGAAAATGCTGTCCGACAACGGCCTGGCCAACGTGCAGCGGCACTTTTCCTTCGACGCCGCGCGCGCCGCGCTGCGGCGGGTGTTGGGGAGCGAGGGCTGAGGGCGGTCGCACACCCTGCAGTCGCATCCGCCGCCGTTGACAGCCCCCCCCCCCCCGGATCTGCTACATAGGGGCGGCGGCGGGGATCATGCCGCAACGGGGGAACAAGGGACCAACGCAAAAGGAAAGGGAGGACAGCATGTTGTCGATGCGTGTGCTTGCGTTTTTCAGTGGACTGTTCGCCGCCGGTAGCGCCATGGCCCAGAGCGGGCCGCCTGCCGAGGAGCTGCCCGTCATCACGGTCGACGGTTACAGCATGATCATTCCGGTAAGCGCGACGACCGGGGCCTTCTCTGGCCATTTGTCGCGCAGCCCCGCGAGATCCGCGGACGAACCGCCGGACGTCCATGTCGACATGACTTAAGGATCAGGTTTGCCGTACATTGAAGGCCAATCCACCGAAAGATCAAAACGGCAACACCTGCACCACGAACACGTATCCACCGGCCCCCGGCATTCCTTCCGCGAGTGGCGCGACCTGGGGCAGCAATGGCTGCGGCGCAAGTGCCTGGACGAACATCCTCGCCACTATCGGATTGAAGGCCAAATACGGCAGCAAGTTTTCCGGCGATCTGAACGAGCCCGTGGCCGGCAACCCGTCGATCGATTTCTACAAACAATGTCAGCAGCACGATATGTGTTACACCGAACCTTATCCTCGGGGCCTGTGCGATAAACTGTTTGGAATCAACTTGAACAGTTTCTGTCAGGGGTCGACCGATAAAGACGCCTGCAGTGCCTTCGCAACCGACTACAGCAATGCCGTCAACAGCTATGGGCAAGCGGCGTTCGACGCCGATCAAGCACAGCTCGCCTGCGCCGAATGGGGTCAGGCGATGAAACAGGATCAATGTAAATGACCCTGCGCCGCTCGAAAACCTGGGTCGGGATCGCCGCGCTGGTGGTGCTGGCGGTGCTGGCGGTGGCTTGGCGTGGCTGGCCTCGGCCGCCGCCGGCGGTGGTGGCGCCGGCCAGGCCGGCCACCCCGAACCCCGCGGCAGCGCACGCGCGGCGACCGCTCGAACCGGCCGCCGCGCGCGGCCCGGCCCGTTCCGTGCAGCAGTATGTCATCGCCGACGACGGCACGGTCCCCGTCCCCGCGCGCTTCCAATTGCCCGGTGTGGCGCGCGTGCGCGCCGGGTCAGCGACCAGCTTTCAGCAGTGGCTGGCGCTGTTTCCCGACACCGATCAGCAAGCCATCGCGGATTTCCATCGGCGCCACTTCGGCGTCTATGCCATCAATTCTCCGCAACAGATCGCCTGGATGGCGCAAAACGGGTATCCGATGCCGGAAGACGTCATCGCCGCGCAGGCACTGAGCGAGGACGATCTGCGCGCGCTCGCCAGGCAAGGCAACGACAAGGCCGCGTTCCTGCTGCGCGAGCGCGATATCGCCGTGCTGAAGAACGCCTACGAGGCCTACACCAGCGCCGGCAAGGGCACCGACACGTTCTGGCGCGAGGATCCGCGTGCCCCGCAGATGCAGCAGGATCTCGACCTGCACAGCCGGGTCATGCACGAATCGAACAGCCCGTTCAAGGGGTATCTGCAGGCGCAGGACGCGCTACTCGAAGCGGCCCAACCTTCGGCCTATCCGGACCAGACCGCGATGGATGTCGCTGCCACCGTGATCGGCGGTCTTTGGTGGGCGTATAGCCTCGGTGATTTTCGCGCTACTCAATTCATCCAATCCTATGTCGGCAGCGACCCCATGCGCATGGCGGTTTTTTCAGGCGCTATGTATGTAGAAGGAAATGCAGTAGAAGACTCCATCAAGATGAGCACGCACAACTGCGCGCCGGTCGGGGTACCACTGGACGGCTGGATTCCCGGCGAGGTAAGCCCGGTGGAGTGATCTCCTGATACGGTGGCGGCAAGTGGGTGCTGGTTCTGCTTGAAGTGGGCCTCGACTTCGCGCCTTCGGCGCGCAGTTCGGCCTGAGCGTAGGCGCGCAGCGCCGGAGTCGAGAGCCATGTCGTGCGGCGTTTCGACTCGGCGGAGCTTCGCTCCGCTACGCTCAACGCGAACGGCCGGCGAGCGGCCTCCCCATTCCGCGCTCACCGCTCACCCTTCCCACTTCCCCACCTCCACCCTGGTCTCGCCCAACGCCCGGCCATCCGGGCCGAAGCGTCGCTCCCAAAGCATCAGCGATCCATCGTCACGCGCATAGGCGAGCGTGCTCGCGCGCGTGCCGTACTCGGCGCCGCGGATGAAGATCGGCGCGAGCAGGCGCTCGCGGGCGAGGCCGACCCCGGTGTCGGGCAGTTCCGCATCGTCCGGTTGTCGCGTGTCGGCGAGCAGCGCGAGCAAGGCCGCATCGTCCGGCGTTCCGTGGGCGACGACGCGGGAAAATCCCTCGCGCAGATGGCGCATCTTCGGCCATTCGTCCGCGAGCGAGCCGTTGCTGAAGGCGTGCACGCCGCGCGCGAGCCGGCGCACGACGCCGTCGAGGCTGCTCACCGTGCAGGCACCGCCGGCGTCGCCGACCAACAGATTGAAGGGACCGTATTCGGCGCGACGCGCCGCGACGGCCGCGGCGTAGTCGGTCGCGGTGGCCGTGCCGCGCACGAACCCGGCGACCAGTTCGCCGCGCGAGCGCGCGCCGCGTCCCGGCGCGCCGAGTCGAATGTTGGTCACCGCGGCGTAGCGGCCGTCGCGGTGGAGCGCCAGCCACGCGCCGCCGGCTTCGAGATCGCGCCCGCCGATCACCTCCGGCGCGTCCGGCCACGCCTGCGCGGCGGCGCTCGGCCGCGCGTGGAATTCGTCGCGATTGGCAAGCAGCAGCCAGGGCCGACCGGCGACCGCATCGAGCGCCAGCAGGATCAGACACATCGGGTCGCGCCTCAGCCGCCGCTGGCGGCCGTCGGCGGCAGAGCCTGCAGCTTCGCTTCGAGCGGCGCCAGCCGCGGATTGGCGGGACTGAGTTCGCGCGCCGCCTTCAGCGCCGACGCCGCGTCGCTGCGGCGGTTGTCGCCGATGCGCGCCTCGGCCTGGTCGAGCAAGGCGTTGGCCAGACGTTCGCGCATGGCCGGCAGCGCGGCGTCCATCGGCTCGGCCTGTTCGACCGCCGCGACATAGTCGCGCGCCTTGAACGGCGTGCCGTTCTTGAGCGCCTGTTCGAACAGCTCCTTGGCGCGGGCCGGAATGCGGTTGAGGCCAGCCAATGCGCGCGCGTTGTTGCCGTCGATGCGCAGCACCGCCCGGTACTTGTCGTAGGCGCAATCGACCGGCGTGCGGTTGAGATCGCCCGCCGCCATCGCCTTCTCCGCCTCGTCGAGCAGTTGCTGCACGCGCGCCTGGTCGGCCGGCGAGACCTGCGCCTGCTGCCGGGCGATGTCGAGGCGCTCGCGCGTCTCGCGCAGGCGCGTCTTCGCCGCGCGCAGGTCGGGCAGATCCGGCGCCGCGGCCTCGGCCTGCTGCAGCAGCTTTTCGGCCTGCGCGGTGTTGTCCTCGTCGAGCACGGCGTTGGCCTGCACAAGCAAACCCTGCGCTGCCTTGCGCAGACCCGCCTTGGCGCGCGCGTTGGCCGGGTCGCGCCGCAGCACCGCCTGATACAGCGCCAGCGCGCCATCGTCGCCGGCGAGCTTGCCGGCGCGCTGCTGTGCCTCGGCCCGGTTCAACTGCTGTTCGATCGCCTGGTTGCTGTCGGCACG
The DNA here is from genome assembly GCA_021325475.1 of Rhodanobacteraceae bacterium. Taxonomy (GTDB): domain Bacteria; phylum Pseudomonadota; class Gammaproteobacteria; order Xanthomonadales; family Rhodanobacteraceae; genus Rudaea. The sequence goes on from JAJPHA010000129.1 coordinate 7,474, forward strand.
CGCGTTGGCGAGTGCCACGCGCAGTTCCGGAATCGCGGCGTAGTTCGGCGAGAGCTGGGCGATCTCGCCGATGCGCTGGTTGGCGCGTTCGAGATCGCCGGCGGCGGCGGCCTCGCGCGCCTCACGCGCCAGGGCGTCGGTCACTTTCTTGAGACCGTTCAGCGCGAGCCCGTTGACCGGATCGGCGTCGAGCACCTTGAGATACGCCTCGGCCGCGCTGCCGCTGCCGAGCAGCTTGCCGGTGGCGAGCGCCGCGTCGCCGCGCGCGATCAGGTCCGCGGTCTGGGTGTTGCGCGTCTCCGCGGCGTGCAGGCGGGTCTTCAATTCCTCGATCTCGGCGCCGCCGCCGAGCACCTCCGTGGCGGCGGCGAGATCGGTCCGCGCGGTGGCGAAATCATTGCGCGTGATCGCCGCGTTCGCCTGCTCGACCAGGCGCTGGCCGACCCGGTTCAGCCCGCTGCGCGCCTGCTCGTTGTCCGGATCGAGCGTGCGCGCGGCCTGGAACAGTTCGCGCGCGCCGTCGCCGCCGGTCAGACGGCCGTCGGCAAGCGCCTTCTCGCCGCGCGCGAGCAGGCTGTTGAGTTCGGTGCGCGGCAGCAGCGTGCGCAGACGATCCTGATAGTGCCAGACGGCATAGCCGCCGCCGACGATGACCACGCCGAGCAGCGCCAGCAGCCAGACGCCGCCGCGCCGGGTGCGCGCGCGCGGCGTGGCGTATCCCAGCGGCCGCCGCGCCGCGGCCGCGGCGATGTCGTCGTAGCGGCCGAGGCTGGGCTCGGCGCGATAACGCGCGCCGCCGGGCGGTGTGGTCGCGGCCGGCGCGGCGCGCGTCGGCGTGTCCGCGCCGAGGATCTGCCGCCGGTAGTTCTCGTCGGGCGTGGCGAGCTGCGGCAATTCGCCGCGGGCGATCGCGATTTCGTACTGTTCGATCGCATCCGCCACCGCCTGGCCGTGCGGATAGCGCTCCTCCGGCAGTTTCGCCAGCATCCGGTCGAGCAGGGGTTGCAGCGCGCCCAGGTGTTCGGGCAGCACCGGCACCGGCTGGGTGATGTGCATGATGCCGACGGCGAGCGAATCGTCGGCGTGGTAGGGCACCCGGCCGACCAGCAATTCGTACAGCACGACGCCGAGGCTGTACAGGTCGGAACGGCCGTCGAGCGTGCGGCCGCGTGCCTGCTCCGGACTCATGTAGTGCGGCGTGCCGATCACCGTGCCGGTGCGGGTCATGTGGGTGGCCGAATCGCTGGCGCGGGCGATGCCGAAATCGGTCAGCGCGGCGCTGCCGTCCTCGCGCAGCAGGATGTTGTCCGGCTTGACGTCGCGGTGGACGAAGCCCTTGGCATGGGCGTAATGCAGCGCGGTGGCGACTTCGCGGATCGCGCGCAGCGAAAACGGCACCGGGCGCGCCGCGCCGCTCTTGTCGATCAGCGGACCGCCGCCCAGGTATTCCATGGCGATGTAATGGTAGTCGCCGGCCCGGCCGACATCGTGCACGGCGACGACGTGCCGATGGTGCAGCTTGGCGGCGATGCGCGCCTCGCGCAGGAAACGTTCGCCGAAATCCGGATCGGCGAGCAGGGTCGGCGACATCACCTTGAGCGCCACCTCGCGTTGCACCGATTCCTGCAATGCCAGATAGACCGTGGCCATGCCGCCACGGCCGAGTTGGCGCAGGATCTTGTATCCGGGAATCTCGATCACGCCGGGCTCGCGTCGCCTCCGCACCACGCGCGCGACGTGGGTCCGCCGCGCGCTCGCGCACTCCGGCAAGCATAGCATGGGCCGGCCGCGCCGCCGCCCGGAAGACTAGGCCAGGCGCCGCGCCTCGATCACGTTCGGCACCGCCGACAGCCGCGCGAGCAGGGTCGAGAGCTGTTCGAAGTCGCTCACGCGCAGGGCGAAGTTCATCGTCGCCAGGCCGCTCGAGTCGTCGACGCGGGCGTTGGCCGCGAGCAGATGCACGTTGGCCGCGGCGATGACGTTGGTCACGTCCTTGTGCAGCCACTTGCGATCGTAGCCGCGCACCAGCACATCGACCTCGTAGGCCTGCCCCCGCGCGCCGCCCCATTCGACCTCGATCGCGCGCGCCGGATCGCGCGCGCGCAGGCGCGCGAAGCTCGGGCAATCGGCGCGATGGATCGAGACGCCCTTGCCGCGCGTGATGTAGCCGACGATCGCGTCGCCCGGCAGCGGCTGGCAGCAGCGCGCGAGCGAGGTCAGCAGGTTGCCGACACCCTCGATGACGATGGCGTCCTTGCCGCGCTTGGGCGCGCGCGGTGGCGGCGGCGCCGACGGCGGCGGCGCGTGGCTCTCGTGCAGCGCGCGCGCGACCTGGCCGCCGCTGATCTCGCCGAGCGCGAGCGCGACCAGCAGCTCGTCGAGCGTGTGCAGATGGAACTTCGGCGGCAGCGTGTCGAGGTCCACGTTGTGCAACGCCAGACGCTTGAGTTCCTTGTCGAGGATGGCGCGGCCGGCGGCGAGATTGGCGGCGAGGTCGGCGTGCTTGAACCAGGCGCGCACCTTCTGCTGCGCGCGATGCGTGGCGAGGAAGCCGTGCTGCGCCGCCAGCCAGTCGCGGCGCGGCGCGGCGGTCTTGCCGGTGAGGATCTCGACCCGATCGCCGCTCTGCGGCTGGTGGTTCAGCGGCACGATGCGGCCGTTGACCTTGGCGCCGCGGCAGCGATGACCGACGTCGGTGTGGATGTGGTAGGCGAAGTCGAGCACGGTCGCGCCGCGCGGCAGGTCCAGCACCTGGCCCTGCGGCGTCAGCAGATAGACCCGGTCCTCGAGGATGTCGGTCTTGAACCCGGCGAGCAGCGCGGCATCGTCCTCCGGTTCGTCGCGGGTCTCGAGCAATTGCCGCATCCAGGCGATCTTGCGCTCGAACTCGGCGTCGTTGCCGCCGCCTTCCTTGTAGCGCCAGTGCGCAGCCACGCCCTCCTCGGCGTGCGCGTGCATCCGGTGCGAGCGGATCTGCACCTCCAGGGTCTTGCCTTCCGGCCCGACCACCGCGGTGTGCAGCGACTGGTAGTGATTGCCCTTGGGGCGGGCGATGTAGTCGTCGAATTCGCTCGGGATCGGCGGCCACAGCGAGTGCACCACGCCGAGCGCGGCGTAGCAGGCCGGCACGTCGTCGACCAGCACGCGCAGCGCGCGGATGTCGTAGAGCGAGGAAAAGTCGCCGCTCTTGCGCTGCATCTTCTTCCAGATCGAATAGATGTGCTTCGGCCGGCCGGCGACGTCGGCGGCGATGCCGGCCTCGGCGAGCGCCGCACGCAGGGTCGCCATGGCGGCGGCGATGTAGCGTTCGCGATCCTCGCGGCGCTCGTCGAGCAGCCGGGCGATGCGGTGGTAGACCTCCGGCTGCAGGTAGCGGAAGGCGAGATCCTCGAGCTCCCACTTGAGCCGCCAGATGCCGAGACGATTGGCGAGCGGCGCGTGGATGTCGGCGGTGAGCTGCGCCAAGGCGCGACGCTCGCCTTCCGGCAGCGCGGCGGCGGCGCGCATGCGCGCCAACTGGCGCGCGAGCAGGATGAAGACCACACGCAGATCGCGGATGATCGCGAGCAGCAGCCGGCGCAGGCCCTCGGCGCTGCCGTGACGGGTGCGCGCCGCGTACAGCGACCACACCTTCTCCGCCGCCTGCTGGCCCTCGATCAGATCGGCCAGATGCGGCGCGTCGCGCAGTACGCGCTCCGGCACGGCGACACCGCAACCGTTGAGCGCGTGCAGCACGCAGGCGGCCGCCACGTCCGCGTCGGCGCGCAGTTCCTCGAGCAGGGCGAGCGTGTCGAGCAACTCCGGCGCGAGAGCGCGCAAGGCCGCGTGGTCGCGCGCGCCGGCGACGGCCTCGGCGAGGTCCGACCACCACGCCGGCGCGCCGGCGACGGCGGCGTGGCGCCGCAGCCAGGCTTCGAGGTCCTGCAGACTGGTATCGGCGCTGTTCACCGAACTATGGAGGTCTGACGATGTCCCCGCGTTCCCGGCTTCCGGGACGCTGCCCGCGCCACGACGCGGCGCGGGCGATCGTGCGCATTGCGCGGCCGGTCCGGCCGCGCGGCGTCACTGAACGTTGATCTGCGCGGACGTTCCGGTGATCGCACCATTCACCGTGTCGGTGGCGGTGATGGTTTGATTGCCCGGCGTGAACAGCGCGGCGTTGAACGAGCCGACGCCGAAAGTCAGGGTCGAGTTGCCCGGCAACGTCGCTTGCTGGTCGCTGCTGGTGAAATGGACGGTGCCGGCGTAACCGTCGGCGGTATTGCCGTACATATCGAGCGCGGTGACCGAGAAGCCGAACTGATTGCCGATCGTCGCCGTGGCCGGTGTGCTGACGCGGAAGTGCGTCGCCGCCGCGGCGGCGACCGTCGACAGGTTCGAGGTGCCGGTGAGCGACGCATTCACCGTATCGGTGGCGGTGATCGTCTGGCTGCCGGCGGTCTTGAACGTGGCACCGAAGCTGGCCGTGCCGTTGGCGAGCGCGAGATTGGCCGGCAGTACCGCCTGCGCGTCGGAACTGGTGAAATGCACCGTGCCGTTGTAGCTCGTCACGGTGTTGTTGGCCGCATCGAGCGCGGTCACCGTGGCGTTGTTGAAGGCGACGCCTGCGGTGGTGTTGCCCGGCACGACCACGGCGAAGTGCGTCGCCGTGGCCTGCAGCATCGTGATCGTGAACGTGTAGGTGGCCGACAGCGCCGGCGTGTAGCCGGTGGTGGCGAAGGTCGCCGTGCAGGTGGCCGTGCCGGGCACGAACAACGGGCCGCCGCCCTGTACCGCGAAGTTGAAGCTCAGCGCCTGCGCACCCTGGGCGCTGGTCGAGGTGCTGAAATTGGCGCCGCCGAGCGGGCTCGCCAGGATGCCGCTCGGGTCGCTGCAGCTCACGCCGCTGACGTTGAGCGCGTCGGCCACGACGTTGCCGGGCAGGTTGGTGCCGGCGGTCGGATCGACGAAATACACCAGCGGATCGACCGTCACCGCGCCGCCGCCGAACTGGTTCTTGTAGGTGACCTGCGCCGGCACCGGATTGCCGTCGGCATCGCGGATCGTACAGCTCGTGGCCGAGGTGTCGTTGGCGCAGACGATGCTGCCGATGTTGAGCGTCGGCAGGTTGTTCGCGCTCGCCACGGCGACCTTGTCGTCGAGGCGCTGGGCGTAGCTGCCCGCCGGCGCGAACACCGCCGCGGTCGCGGGATAGAACGAACTGCCGAGCGTGCGCCAGTTGTTCGCCGCCGTCGTCGAGCCGGTCAGGGTCACGTAAACGTACAGCGAGTTGGTCGCACTCTGGATGTCGCTCGCGGCGATGGTATAGGCCGTGTTGGCGTTGCCGCAGGCGTTGGCAGTGCCGTTGATCGGACCGGGCTGCGGAATGCTCGGGCCGAGCACGCACCACTGCGGTGCCGTGCCGCCGTTGTTGGCCGGATCGAAGAACGCGAAGTCGTAGCCGAGATTCAGGCGCCAGCCGATGGCGCGCGAGGCGTTGTGCACCTGGAGCACATAGGCGAGCGTGGTCGGGCCGGTGAGCGCATTGATCGAGTGCGAACCGACCGCCGGCCGCGACCCGCCCGAACCCGGCGAGGACACGGTCACGACCGACACCCACGGCTCGTTCGCGAAATGGGCGGCGGCCTCGAAATTGTCGTAGAACACGCGATCGCCGGCGAGGGTGCCGCGCGTCAGCATCGGATTGACCGTGCCGATCGGGTTGATCGGATAGCACGCCACCTGGCTGGTGCCGGTGTTGCTGCGGGTGAGGCTCACCGCGCTCGGGCTCTGGCTGCCGTCGTAGCTGAAGGCGCCGAGATCCACCACGCTGGCGCCACCGGCGCCGAATTCGAGCAGGCCGCCGGGGCCGAGGTTGTTGTAGACCGGCGAGAAGCGCGTCAGCGTGTTCGGGCCGACGACGCTGCCGTTGATCTCGTCGCAGACGATCGGGTTCGCCACGGTGTTGTCGAGCGTCACCGCGGTGACGTAGTTCGGCGAGACCTGCGCGTAGGAGAACGCGCTGCCGCCGATCGGCGCCGCGCCGAGCAGCGGCAGGGCGATGTCACCCGGGCAGTTGCCGCCGTTGCACGGGGTCGCCGGCGCAAGCAGGTCGATGGTCAGGCCGAGGGAACTGGAACTTGCCGGGGCCGCAGCCGCGACGTACAAGGCGAAACCGATACAAGCGCATACCGCACGAGGCCAATGCCGCATCTCACACTCCGAAAAAAGGGAACCATCCCCCAACAGCCGCCTGGCAATCGTTGTTCTCCCGGGCTGTCCGTGGGCTATGATACGGGGTCGATACCGCCAAAATGTTAAGCGGCGGTTAGAGTTACGACACCCATCGTGCCATTTCGGCCGCGACCCGACGCCCGCACGCCGCGAATCGAGAGCCCATGTATACAAATAAAGTTTACCTCATTTTGGCCTTTGTCGCACTCCTCGTCAGTGCCGCCGCCGGCGCCGCCGGCTTTTCCTCCCTGGAGGAGCGCATGTCGCAGAGCGAATTCCACGCCGCCGGCCTCGACAAACTCACGCCGGCCGAATTGCAGGTGCTCGACGACTGGCTGCGCGCGCACTACGCCACCACCACGACCTACGTCACCCCGTCCGGCAAGCCGGTGTTCTACCCGCAGGAGTCCGCGCGCGAAGTGATCGAGAGCCGCATCGACGGCGTCTTCACCGGCTGGTACGGACACAACGTGTTCCGGCTCGAGAACGGCCAGGAGTGGACCCAGGCCGAGTCCGGCAGCTACAGCAGCGCCAAGTACGATCATCCGAAAGTGAAGATCAAGCCGATGCTGCTCGGCAGTTGGCTGATGTACGTCGAGCCCTGCGGCTGCAGCGTGCGCGTGGAACGGACCAAGTAGCAGCGCACGTCTTGGGGAAGGTCTGATCAAATCGGCATGTTGCTGGCTTCGGCCGCGGCGTCGCCCGCACGCAGTTCGGCGATCAGCTTGCCCAGCCGCTTCGGCGACACCGCTTCGGCGGTCTTGAGCTCCTGCGCGAACAGCGACACGCGCAGTTCCTCGATCAGCCAGCGCAGCCGCGCCAGTGCCGCGTCCTCGCCGCCGCGGCTGGCGCGGAGCGCGAGGTAGTCGCGCCAGTAGCCGCGCACGGTGAGCATGCGCGCCTGGTCGCGCGCGGCGTCCTGGCGCAGGCGTTCGGCGCGCAGCCGCATCGCCTTGAGATAACGTGGAAAATGCGCCAATCGGGATTTTTCCACATGGCGCACGAATCCCGGATGCACCAGGGCGGCGAGCTGCTCGCGCAGATCCTCGTAGTTGGCGCGGGCGTAGCCGAGCAGCGGCGGCTCGAGCCAGGGCGTGAGCTCGGCGTAGGCGGCGAGCGTCTCCTCGACCCGTTGCAGCCATTCCATCGCCGCGGGAAACAGCCGCCGCGCCAGGTCCGCGGCGACGCGGCGGAAATCCTCGCGCCGGCGCAGGTCCAGATCGCACCCGGCGAACAGCTCGGCGAGCGCCGCCTCGACGATGTCCTCACGCAGCGCATCGACGCTGGCGACGGCGGCGTATTTCAACGCCAGTGCACGCGCGATCGGCAGTTGCCGTCGTGCCTGCTTGATCGCCTCGCGCAATTGGCGCCGCAGCAGACGCGCGACACCGCGGCGGTGCTCGGCGCGCGCCTCGTCGGCGCGCTCGAACACCCGCAACGCCACGCTGTCCCCGAGATCGACCAGCGCCGGATACGCCGCGAGCCCGCCGGCGCCGACCACCGTCGCCGGCAGGTCGGCATCGAACTCGTCGATCGCCTCGCGGGTCAGCGCGGCGTCGGCACCGCGCGCGAACGCGGCGCGCGCGACCTCGCTCCACTGCGCGCGGATCGCCGCCAGATCGCGGCCCTCGGCGAGGGTGCGGCCGTGCTCGTCGAACACGCGAAAGCGCATGACGAGATGCGGCGGAATGGAAATTTCCACAAAGTCGCGCGCCGCGACCTCGACGCCGGTGATGCGCCGCAGGTACGCGGCGAGCGCGGTCGCCAGCGGCTCGTCGCGCGGCGCCTCGGCGGCGACGAAGGCGCGCGCGAAATCCGGCGCCGGCACGAAGTTGCGCCGCAGCGGTTTCGGCAGTCCGCGGATCAGCTCGGCGACCTTGTCTGCCAGCAGTCCCGGTACCAGCCATTCGCAGCGCGCCGCGGGCACGGCGTTGACCAGCGCGAGCGGCACGTGCAGGGTCACGCCGTCGGCGGCATCGCCCGGCACGAAGCGATACTCCAGCCGCAACCGCTCTCCGCCGAGCTCGAACGCGGTCGGGAAATCCGCGGCGCGCAAGCCGGGCTCGTCGGCCAGCACCTCGTCGAGCGACCAGTGCAGCGCCGCCCGCACGGCCGGTGAGGCGCGCCGATACCAGGCGTCGAACGCGGCCGCGGTGCTGATCGCCTCCGGCAGCTTGCCGGCGAAGAACGCGGCGAGTTCGTCCTCGCTCTTGACCAATCCGGTGCGCCGGCGCTTGGCTTCGAGCTCGTGCGCCTGCGCCAGCACGCGGGCGTTGGCGCGCACGCAGTCGGCGCGGCAATCGATGTCGCCGCGCACCAGCGCCTCGCGCACGAACACGCGATGCGCGAGCGCCGGATCCTGGTGGTCGAACGGCACCGCGCGCCGCTCGATGAGCACCAGACCGTACAGCGTCACCTGTTCGAAGGCGAGCACCGCACCGCGCGCGCGCGACCAGTGCGGATCGCGCCAGGTGCGCTTGACCAGATGCGCGGCCTGCTGCTCGATCCATGCCGGCTCGATGCGCGCGCACAGCATCCCGTATACTTTTTTCAGATCGAGGATCTGCCCGGCGAGCAGCCACGCCGGCGGCTGCTTCGCCAGCGCGGAGCCGGGAAAGACGCGGAAGCGGCGCTCGCGCGTGCCGCGGTATTCGCCGCGCTCGTCGCGCCGCGCGACCTGCGTCGGCCAGCCGGACAGGAGGCAGCGGTGGATGGCCTCGTAGCTTCGCGCATCGACCACCGGCGATTGTGCATCGGCCGGCGTCGCGCCGGCGCCGGGGTCCGCGGCTTCGGTTTCCGCCATCTGCAGCAGCAGTTGCCGATGCAGCTCGCGCCACTCGCGCATGCGCAGGTACGACAGGAACCGCTGCCGGCACCAATCGCGCAACTGCGCCTGGGTCAGCGCCTCGTGCGCCTGCGCGTGGGCGTGCCACAGGTTGAGGATCGCGACGAAGTCCGAGCGCGGGTCGGCGAACTGCGCGTGCGCGGCATCGGCCGCGGCGCGTGCCTCGGCGGGACGCTCGCGCGGATCCTGCACGGCGAGGAATGCGGTCAGGATCAGCAGTTCGCGCACCACGCCGAACCGGCACGCCTCGAGCAGCATGCGCGCCAGCGCGACGTCGATCGGCCACTGCGCCATGCGCCGGCCGATGTCGGTCAAGGCGTGCGACGGACGTCCCCGGCCGGCCGCGTCGACATCGTCCGCCGTCGCGGGGGATCGCACCGCGACCGCGCCAAGTTCGGCCAGGCGCCGGTAGCCGTCGGCGAGCGCGCGCGGCGCCGGCGCCTCGACGAACGGAAACGCGGCCGGATCGCCGAGGCCGAGATGGAGCATGCGCAGGATCACGCCGGCGAGCGAGGCGCGCAGGATCTCGGCGTCGCCGTAGCGCGGCCGCGCGGCGAAGTCGGCCTCCGAGTATAGTCGTATACAAATGCCGGGACCGGTGCGGCCGCAGCGTCCGGCGCGCTGCTCGGCGGCGGCCTGGGCAATCGGCTCGATGTGCAGGCGTTCGATCTGACTGCGCGGCGAGTAGCGCTTGATCCGCGCCGTGCCGGTATCGACCACGTAGCGGATGCGCGGCACGGTCAGCGAGGTCTCGGCGACGTTGGTGGCGAGCACGATGCGTCGCGCCGCGCCGGGCCGGAACACGCGGTCCTGCTCGGCGGCCGACAGCCGCGCGTACAGCGGCAGGATCTCGGTGGCGCGGTAGCGGCGCTGCGCGAGCGCGCGGTGCGCGTCGCGGATCTCGCGTTCGCCCGGCAGGAACACCAGCACGTCGCCACGCGGATCCTCGCGCGTGATCTCGTCCAGCGCGGCGACGATCGGCTCGCTCGCTGCGCCCTCGTCCGCGGTCGGCGGCGGCCGCCAGCGCACCTCGACCGGATGACCGCGCCCGGCGACGGCGATCACCGCCGCCTCGTCGAAATGCCGGGCGAAGCGCGCCGTGTCGATGGTCGCCGAGGTGACGATCAGTTTGAGGTCGCGGCGCCGCGCGAGCAGGCGCTTCAGGTAACCGAGCAGGAAGTCGATGTTGAGGCTGCGCTCGTGCGCCTCGTCGAGGATGATCGTGTCATAGGCCTCGAGCCAGCGGTCCGACTGCGTCTCCGCCAGCAGGATGCCGTCGGTCATGAACTTGATCAGCGTGCGCTCGCCGACGCGATCGGCGAACCGCACCTTGCAGCCGACCAGGCCGCCGACCTCGCCGCCGAGTTCCGCGGCGACCCGCCGCGCCACGCTGCGCGCGGCGACCCGGCGCGGCTGGGTGCAGCCGATCCAGCCGGCCACGCCGCGCCCGGCGGCGAGGCACAATTTGGGCAATTGTGTACTTTTTCCGGAGCCGGTCTCGCCGGCGAGCACGATCACCCGATGCGTGCCGAGGCAGCGCACGATCTCGTCGGCGTGCGCCGCGATCGGCAGCGCTTCGTCGATTCGGATCGGCGGCACGCTCGCCGCGCGCGCGGCGTGGCGCGCGTGCGCGGCGGCCAGACGCTCGCGCCAGGCGGCGAGCGCCGCCGGATCGGCCCGATCGAGACGCCGCCACGCTTGCCGCAATGCGCGCCGGTCGCGCAGCAGGGTGGCGTCGAGCAACGCGGCGGTTTCGGGTGGCAGCGGCAGGGAACGGTTCACGACGGCGACCATCGACGCGCCCTATCGGACGCATCGCGACAAACGATTTCTCTCGCGGCGGCGGGGCGCATTATAGTGGGCCGACGTCAACCAACGGAGATCGCCATGGCCAAGCACAAGAGCGATTCGCGTCGCATCGATCTCAAGAGCAAGCTGTGCGACAGCATGGTCGCGCTGCTCAACCAGCAGCTCGCCGACACGCTGGATTTGTATACCCAGGTCAAACAGGCGCACTGGAACGTCGTCGGCCCGCATTTCATCGCGCTGCACGAGCTGTTCGACAAGCTCGCCGAGGCACTGGAGGAGCCGGTGGACGACATCGCCGAACGCATCACCGCGCTCGGCGGCGTGGCGGAGGGCACCGCGCGGACGGCGGCGCGGCAGTCGCGCCTGCCGGAATTCCCGCGCGGCCGCATCGACGGCCGCAAGGCGGTAACAGCGCTCGCCGACCGCTACGCCGCGCTCGCCGCGTCCACCCGCGCGGCGATCGAGACCGCGGCCCAGGCCGGCGATGCCGACACCTCGGACCTGTTCACCGGCATCTCGCGCGGCCTCGACAAGGCGCTGTGGTTCCTCGAGGCGCACCTCGCCGAGTGAGACCCGTCAGCGCCGACCGAGCGTGTCGGCGGCCGGCAGTTCCCCCGCGTCCCAGCCGCCGCCGAGCGCCTTGATCAGGGCGACGCTGTCGACCAGGCGATTGCCGAGGATGGCGATGGCGTTGCGCTCGTTGGCGTAGGCCACGGTCTGGGCGTTGATGACGTTGAGATAGCTCACCGTGCCGGCGCGGTACTGGTTGGTGGCGATGCGCAGCGATTCCTCGGCGGCCTTCACCGCCTCGGCCTGCGCCGCGGCTTCCTGCTCGAGGATGCGCAGCGCGGCAAGCTCGTCCTCGACGTTCTGGAACGCACCCAGCGCCACCGCGCGGTAGTTCGCCACCGCCGCATCCCAGGCGGCGCGCGCCTGCACGGTCTGCGCGTGTCGCGCGCCGGCATCGAACAGCGTCTCGGCGAGCGTCGGCCCGAGCGACCAGAAGCGGCTCGGCGCGGTCAGCCATTTGGCGAAGCTCGTGCTCTGGTAACCGCCGCTCGCGCCGAGCGTGAGGTTCGGGAAGAACGCCGACTCGGCCACGCCGATCATCGCGTTCGCCGCGGCCGCCTGGCGCTCGGCGGCGGCGACGTCCGGCCGGCGTTCGAGCAATTGCGCCGGCACGCCCACCGGAATCGTCGGCGGGGCGATCGTCAACGGCTGCGGCGCGATGCGGAATTCGGCCGGCGGCTTGCCGATCAGCACGGCGATGGCGTGTTCGAGTTCGGCGCGGGCGATGCCGAGGTCGATCGCCTGCACCTGTGCGGTCTTGAGCTGGGTGTCGGCCTGCACCACGTCGGCGCGTGCGGCCACGCCGACGCGGTATTGGTTCTCGGTGAGCGCGAGCGACTTGCGGTAGGCGGCGACGGTATCGTCGAGCAGGCGCTTCTGTTCGTCGACGATGCGCAACTGGAAGTAGTCCTGCGCCAATGCCGCGTGCAGGCTGAGGCGCGTCGATTCGAGCAGCGCCGCGCTCGCCTGCGCGTTCGCCGACTGCGCCTCGACCGTGCGCCGCACGCGACCCCACAGGTCCGGCTCCCAGGTCGCGGTGAACGGCAGCGAGTAGGTGTCGGTCGGATGCGAGGAATCGCCGCCGGCGCCGATCGCGGTTCCGCCGGCGACACCGCCCGTGCCGTAACGGCGGGAGCGCGTGAGCGAGGCGCTCACGGCGAGCGTCGGGAAATAGCTGGCGCGCGCGCCGGCGACGAGCGCCTGCGCCTGCCGGTACTGCGCCTCGGCCTGGGCGAGGCTCGGATTCGCCTGGTCGAGCTCGCCTTCGAGCTCGTCGAGGACGGCGTCGCCGAAGATCTCCCACCACGCGCCGCGCTTGAGCTCGTCCGCCGGCCGCGCCGGCCGCCAGTCGGCGTTTTCCTTGTACGCCGCCGGCGCATCGAGCGTCGGCCGCTGGTACTCGGGCCCGACCGCGCAGCCGCACAACATCGCGCCCAGCAGCAAGGCGACGCCGCGGCCGCACTTTGTATACTTGTCCACTCGTATCATCTGCACCCTCCTCACCTCACGCCGCCTGCGGCGCCCGGCCGCGGCGCGTGCGGACGCGCCGGCACCACAGCCGGAACCGATCGAGCTGGAGGTACACGACCGGCGTGGTGTACAGCGTGAGCAACTGGCTGACGGCGAGACCGCCGACGATGGCGATGCCGAGCGGGCGGCGCATCGCGCTGCCCTCGCCGGAGCCGAGCGCCAGCGGCAGCGCGCCGAACATCGCCGCGAACGTGGTCATCAGGATCGGGCGCAGGCGCAGCGAGCAGGCGCGGAAGATCGCCGCGTGCGGCGCCAGGCCCTCGGTGCGCTCGGCGTCGAGCGCGAAGTCGATCATCATGATCGCGTTCTTCTTGACGATGCCGATCAGCAGGATCACGCCGATCAGCGCGATCAGGCTGAACTCGGTGCGGCACAGCAGCAGCGCGAGAATCGCGCCGACGCCGGCGGACGGCAGCGTCGACAGGATCGTCAGCGGATGCACGTAACTCTCGTACAGCATGCCGAGCACGATGTAGACCGCGAGCAGCGCGGCGAGGATCAGCCACGGCTCGTTCTCGAGCGACTGCTGGAAGGTGCGCGCCGTGCCCTGCAGGCCGCCGTGGATCGACGGCGGCGCGCCGATCCGGGCCATGGCGCGGACGATGGCGTCGCTCGCCTGGCCGAGGCTCACGCCCGGCGCCAGGTTGAACGAGATCGTGCCGGCGACGAACTGGCCCTGGTGGTTGACCGCGAGCGGGGTCGCGCCCGGCGCGTAGCGGGCGAAGGCGACGAGCGGCACCATCCGGCCGGATGTCGCCTGCACGTAGATGTCCTTGAGCGCCTCGGGGCTCTGCAGGAACGGCCGCGTCACCTCCATCACCACGTGGTACTGGTTGAGCGCGTGGTAGATGGTCGAGACCTGGCGCTGGCCGAACGCGTCGTTGAGCGCGTTGTCGATGGCCTGCGCGGTCACGCCGAGGCGCGCGGCGGTGGCGCGATCGAAGGTGAGCGCCGTGGTCAGGCCGCGGTCCTGCTCGTCGCTGTTGACGTCGACGAGTTCCGGCACCTGCTTGAGCGCCTCGGTGATCTTCGGCGTCCACGCGCGCAGCTCGTCGATGCGGTCGCTCTCGAGCGTGTACTGGTAGGTCGCGTTGCTCTGCCGGCCGCCGGTGCGGATGTCCTGCGCCGGCCGCAGGAACAGCGCCGCGCCGGCCACGCCGGCGAGCTTCGGCCGCAGCCGGTTGATCACGTCCTCGGTGGAAATGCCGCCGCGCTCGGCCAACGGCTTCAACGCCGCGAACAGGAAGCCGCCGTTGCGCTGGCCGCCGCCGGTGAAGCCGGCGACGTTGGCGACCGCCGGATCGCTCTTGATGATGGCCATCAGCTCCTTCATCTTCTGCGCCATCGCCTGGAACGAGATGCTCTGGTCGGCCTGCACGCCGCCGATCAACCGGCCGGTGTCCTCGGACGGGAAGAAACCCTTCGGCACGATGGTATACAAGTACACATTGAGGCAGATCGTGACGAACAGCGCGAACAGGGTCAGGCCGGGCGCCGCCAGCACCGCCCGCAAGCTGCGTTCGTAGAACGCGCGCAGCCGCGCGAAGGCGCGCTCGCTGGCGCCGGCGAAGCGCCCGGTCGCGGCGTGCGGCGCCTCGCGCAACAGCCGCGCGCACAGCATCGGCGTGGTGGTGAGCGAGATCGCCAGCGAAATCAGGATCGCCACCGACAGGGTGATCGAGAACTCGCGGAAGAAGCGGCCGACCAGCCCGCCCATCAGCAGGATCGGCAGGAACACGGCGATCAGCGACAGGCTCATCGACAGCACGGTGAACCCGACCTCGCGCGCGCCGCGCAGCACGGCAGTGAGCTGCGGCAGGCCCGCCTCGCGGTGCCGGACGACGTTCTCCAGCACCACCACGGCATCGTCGACGACGAAGCCGGTGGCGATGGTCAGCGCCATCAGCGACAGGTTGTCGAGGCTGAACCCGGCGAGGTACATCACCGCGAACGTGCCGATCAGCGACACCGGCACGGCGATCGCCGGAATCAGGGTCGCGCGCCAGTCGCGCAGGAACGCGAACACCACCAGCACCACCAGGGCGATGGCGACGACGAGGGTGCGCTCGACGTCGTGCAGCGAGGCGCGGATCGTGCTGGTGCGCTCCGAGGCGACGTCGATGCGGATGTCGGCGGGAATCGACGCGCGCAACTGCGGCATCTGCGCCATGATGCGGTCGATGGTGTCGAGGATGTTCGCGTTCGGCTGCTTGCTGATGATCACCAGCACCGCCGGTTCGCCGTTGAACAGGCCGAGGTTGCGCACGTCCTCGACCGAATCGAGCACCTCGGCGACGTCGGCCAGCCGCACCGGCGCGCCGTCGCGCCAGGCGACGATCAGATCGCGGTACTGCGCGGCGACGCGCGCCTGGTCGTCGCTGGCGATCTGCCAGTGCGCCGCGTCGTCCTCGACGAACCCCTTGGGCCGATTGGCGTTGGCATTGGCGAGCGCAGTGCGCACCGTGGCCAGGGCGATGCCGTAGCGGTTGAGCGCGGTCGGATTGACTTCCACGCGCACCGCCGGCAGCGACGAGCCGCCGACCCGCACCTGGCCGACGCCCTGCACCTGCGCGATCTTCTGCGCGACGATGGTCGAGGCGGCATCGTAGATCTGGCCCGGCGGGCGCGTCTTCGAGGTCAGCGCCAGGATCAGGATCGGCGCGTCGGCCGGATTGACCTTGCGGTAGGTCGGATTGCCCGGCATGCCGCTCGGCAGTTGCGCGCGCGCCGCGTTGAGCGCGGCCTGCACGTCGCGCGCGGCGCCGTCGATGTCGCGGCCGAGATCGAACTGCAGCACGATGTTGGTCGAATTCTGCGAACTCGACGAGGTGATCTCGGTCACGCCGGCGATGCGGCCGAGCTGGCGCTCCAGCGGCGTGGCCACCGCGGTCGCCATCGTCTCCGGACTCGCACCCGGCAGATTCGCGTTGACCGAGATCGTCGGGATGTCCACCTGCGGCATCGGCGACACCGGCAGCAGGCCGAACGCGACCGCGCCGGCCAGCGCCAC
Organism: Rhodanobacteraceae bacterium; assembly: GCA_021325475.1. Lineage (GTDB taxonomy): Bacteria > Pseudomonadota > Gammaproteobacteria > Xanthomonadales > Rhodanobacteraceae > Rudaea. The sequence goes on from JAJPHA010000129.1 coordinate 23,451, forward strand.
CGCGAGGGTGAGCAGCGTGGTCGCCACCGGGCGGCGCACGAACGGGGCGGAGATGCCACCCTCAATCATGACGCGCGCCTCCGCTCGGCCGCTGGCCGCGCGGGTAACTTTTCGACAGCCAAAGCTTCCGCTCGGCCGCTGGCCGGGCGGGTAACTTTTCTTTGCTCGTGCAAAGAAAAGTCACCAAAAGAAAGCACGTCAGAGCAAAGCATCCCTCGGGAGGAACTGCACGAAGATTCTGCGAAGGGATGAAGACTCCGTGTACAACTCGTCCATCGCGGGCGGACACGCCGTTCGCTTCGCTTGCGATCAGAAACCTGCACGCGAAGCGAACGACCGATCAGGTCGAAACGACCGAGTTGTATGAGAACCTTCATCTGCTTGGAGACCTTTGTGCAAGTCCTCCGAGGGAGGCTCTGCTTTCGAGGTGTTTCTTGGTTACTTCTTTGCACCAGCAAAGAAGTGACCCGCTCGGCCGCAGGGCGAGCGGAAGCATTGGCTGTCGAAAGCAACCCGCTCGCCGGATGCGAGCGGAAAACCGCAGGACGCGCCATGAAGCCCCGGTCGTCATGCGGCCCCCTCGACCGCCGGCGCGCCGCGCGCGAACCGCCGCGCCAGCCGATCGAACGCCAGATAGATCACCGGCGTGGTGAACAGCGTCAACACCTGACTCACGATCATGCCGCCGACGATGGTGAGTCCCAGCGGATGGCGCAGCTCCGAGCCGACGCCGGTGCCGAGCATCAGCGGCAACGCGCCGAACAGCGCGGCGAGCGTGGTCATCAGGATCGGGCGGAAGCGCAGCAGGCAGGCCTGGTAGATCGCCTCGCGCGGCGACTTGCCTTCGCTGCGCTCGGCATCCAGCGCGAAGTCCACCATCATGATCGCGTTCTTCTTGACGATGCCGATCAGCAGAATGATGCCGATGATCGCGACGATGCCGAGATCCTGCCGCGCCACGAGCAGCGCGAGCAGCGCGCCGATGCCGGCCGAGGGCAGCGTGGACAGGATCGTGATCGGATGGATGTAGCTCTCGTACAGCACGCCGAGCACGATGTACATGGTCGCGATCGCGGCGAGGATCAGGAGCACGGTGTTGGTGAGCGAGGCCTCGAACGCGAGCGCCGCACCCTGGAAGGCGGTCGCGATGGCGGGCGGCAGACCGAGCTCGGCCTCGGCCCGCTTGATCGCGGCGACCGCGCCGCCGAGCGAAGCGCCCGGCGCCAGATTGAACGACACCGTCGCCGCCGGGAACTGACCGAGGTGATCGATCAGCAGCGGCGCGGTGCGCTGTTCCAGCCGCGCGACCATGCCGAGCGGCACCTGGCCGTTCGCCGCCGGCGCCGGCGTGGTGCCGGTCGTCGCGCCGCCCGGCGCCGAGACCGAACCGCGCGGCGTCTGCGCGACGTCGTTGGCATTGGCGAGGCCGGGAACGTAGAGGCCGTCGAGCGCGTCCGGGCCGCGCCGGAAATCGGGCTGCACCTCGAGCACCACGCGATACTGGTTCGAATCGGTGAAGATGGTCGAGATCAGCCGCTGACCGAAGGCGTCGTAGAGCACGTTGTCGATCGCCGCCGGCGTCACGCCGAGGCGGCCGGCGGTGTCGCGGTCGATCGCGAGGAACGCCTGCAGGCCGTCGGCCTGCAGGTCGCTCGCCACGTCGCCGAGCTCGGGCAACTGCTGCAGGCGGGCGACGAGCTTCGGCACCCAGCGCTCGAGTTCCTCGAGATCGGGATCCTCCAGGGTGAACTGGTACTGCGTGCGGCTGACCCGATCCTCGATGGTCAGGTCCTGCACCGGTTGCAGGTAGAGGCGGATGCCCGGCAGCTCCGCCGCGGCCGCGCGCAGGCGCCGCATCACCGTGGCGACGTCGTCGCGCGCGCCGTGCGGCTTGAGGTTGATCAGCAGGCGGCCGCTGTTGAGCGTGGTGTTGGTGCC
>JAJPHA010000012.1 GCA_021325475.1 Rhodanobacteraceae bacterium
CAATGACCCCTATCGCATCCGATCCGACCAGGAGAGCCCCATGACGACCCCCACCATCCCCAAGGTGCTGCCCTCAGCCGAGGACGTCGCGCTGGCTCGGGAATCCGGGCGCGTGCTCTCGACGGTGCTGCAAACGCGCGCCGAGACCCAGCAGATCGACTTCCACGACGACAAGGGCGCCGTGCGCTCAGTGACGCTGCCGACGACGGCGCTGCGGTTGCTGCTGGACGTGCTGACCGAGATCGGCCAGGGCAATGCCGTCACCGTCATCCCCATCCACGCCGAACTGACCACGCAGGAAGCGGCCGACCTGCTCAACGTCTCGCGGCCCTTCCTCGTGCAGTTGCTGGAAAAAGGCGAGATCCCGTTCCACAAGATCGGCACGCATCGTCGGGTGCGTTACCAGGACGTGATCGCCTACAAGCACCGGATCGATGCCGAGCGCCGCAAGGCCCTCGACGAACTGGCCGCGCAGGCCCAGGAACTCGGCATGGGGTACTGAGCGGATGAGCTCGCACTTCACCGTCGTCTACGACGCCTGCGTGCTCTATCCCGCGCCCCTGCGCGATCTGTTGATGCATCTGGCGCTGTCGGACCTGTACCGGGCGCGCTGGAGCGACATGATTCACGACGAGTGGATGCGCCACGTGCTGGCCAGCCGTCCCGATCTCTCGGTCGAACAGCTCGAGCGCACGCGGCGGCTGATGAACGCCCACGTCCGCGACTGCCTGGTCACCGGCTTCGAGTACCTGATTGCCTCGATCGAGTTGCCCGACCCCAGCGACCGCCATGTGGTGGCGGCCGCCATCCACGCCGGCGCCAGCCTCATCGTGACCTTCAACCTCAAGGACTTCCCGCCCGAGGCGCTCAAGCCCTACAACCTCGCGGCGCAGCATCCGGACGACTTCATCGTCGATCTGCTGGATCTGCACCCGGCCGGCGTGCTCGAAGCAGTCGCCCGCCACCGCCGCAGTCTGAAGAACCCGCCCAAGTCGGCGGACGACTACCTGGACACCCTGCTGGCGCAGGGGCTGACGCAATCGGTGGCGGTGATGCGCCCATGGGTCATGGCCATGTGAGGCACCGCGCTGTATCGGAGGGAGCATGGGCAAGAAGACCCTGACCAACGCACACTGTCTGCTGGAGCTGGTCGAGCGCGTGCCGGCCTCAGTCCTCAAGCTGTTCGCCGGCCTGCCCGAGTGCCTGGGACTGCAGCGCGGGTTTGATTGGACGCGGGCGGACAAGGAGCTGAGCGCTGCCCTCATCGAGCACATCAAGCACCTGCGCAAGGAGCGGCGCGATCCGGCCGAGCGCGAAGCCTTGCGGGTGCTGCGCCTGAGCACCGCACGCGGGGCCGCCATCCTCGCCACCGTCGCCGAGCAGCTCTACGACGAGGACCTGCTCGCACGGTTTCGTGCGCAAGAAGGCGGCGAGGTCGGTCGCGCGGTGTGGATGCGCACGCACAGCGAGGCCTCGATCAAGCTCTTCGACACTGCCGAGTCCATCGTCAACACCCAGGACCTGAAGGGGCTCAAACGCCTGCACGACGCGTTCGACGTGCCTGGCGAGGCGCCGCCCTTCCTGTGGAACGATGCGGTCAAGGACCGGCTGGAAGCGCAACTCACCGAGGCGATGCGGCTGGCTGAGCCCTGCGAGGTCATCCACGTGGCCGTGGAGGAGCCGGACCGGCAAGGCCAGACCCAGACGACGCACTACCTCGTGGTGCGCTTCGCCGGCGATCAGGTGGCCGCGGTGGAGATGCGCAACCGCCAGCGCAAGAGCTTCTTCTACTTCCCGGCGCGCGACGCCACCCTCATCTACGCGCCTCATCGTGGGCTCGTCGAAGTCTTTGCCCCGACGCTGGGCACCCGTGCGCCGCTGGCCAACGTGCTGTCCCGGCACGGCTTCAAGGCCCCCTTGTCGAACCGTCCGCTGGACCGCTCGCGCTACGATCTGTCGCGCTTTGCGCGGCCACTGAAGGACACCAAGCCGCGCATCGACGGGGGCCGCATCGAGCGGCTGTATCTGACCGAAGCCAAGGCTTTGCTTGGGCATGCCACGGACGCCGTCACGCTGCACATCGACAGCGGCGCAGAACTGCACGAGGTGATCGACGAGCGCTGGGGCAACCACCCCTTCGCGCAGCCTGGTGCCTTGCTCGGTGTGACCCTGGTGGCCGAACTGGTGTTCGAGGGGGAGACGGCGGCCACCCCGCTGGCCATCGTGCTGGCCGAGCCCGGTCGCTGCAGTCTGGCTGGCGAGAAAGACCAACGCCTGCGCCGCGCCGGGATGCAACTGCTCGAGGCCCTGGGGGTGCGCAAACCGCTGCACCCGGGCTGCGGGCGGGACGATCCGAGCCTGATCGCGCAGGTGGCCCGGCTTCTGGAGAGCGCCAGCAGCCCGATGGACGGCTTCGCACTGCATAAGCTCGGCATCGACATCGAGCGGCTGCAGGACGAAGGCATCCTCATCGAAGGCGAGCGCATCGCCGAGCTGTCGGTCCCCGTCGACGAAGGCGAGCCGATGAAGGTGGTGCTCGAACGCTGCGCCGATGCCGACACCGTGCGCTACCGCGATCCTCTGACGGGCAACGACGTGGTCATGCCGGCCCGTCTCGCCCGGCGCTGGAAGGTGCAGCTGGACTGGTTGCGCGAGGAATTGATCACGGCGCTGGGATCGGCCTTGAAAGGACCCCGCAGTCGGCACTTCGACGACGAGCCGGTGTTCCTTGGCGAGATCGACATCGACGGCCATGCCGTGGCGCTGTACTTCGCCTCCAGGATGTCCCACGAGCGCGCGTACGCGAAAGTCGACGCTGCGCTGAGGCTTCGTCCGCGCCCGGTGGCGGGCGTGGTGTTGACGACGACCTCGACGCCGCTGCCATTCGCCGGCACCAATGTCGTCATTCCCATCGAGGATGTGCTCGCCGATGCGGGCAACGGCAGCGCCATCGACCTGGACCGGCTGAAGGTGGCCTATCGCCACGGGCAACTGGCGGCCATGGGCGGGTCGACGGTGACGCTCAAGGTCGCCCCCGATGGTCACGCGGCGACGCTGTACCTTCCGGGCAAGGCGCCGTGGCGGGTCACGGGCAAAGCAAGGATCGCCGTCTTGCAGCGGCTGGTGGAGGCCTGGGCCGCAGGAACGCCCCACGTCAACACGAAGGCGCTGATGGCCGGCACGGGCTGCACGTCTCCGGCCAACCTCTTCACCGGCAAGCACTCGCCCTGGCGCGACTATCTCGAAAAGGTCCCAGGCACGCGGGCGTGGCAGCTGAAGCTGACCCCACTCGATCGAGTGATCGTCGATGACAGCGACACGCGCAGCGCTGCGATCGAAGCAGTCACCGAAGACGTCTGACCGCCGTTGAGGCGTCAGCGCGCCGCGCCGATTGATCGGCGTTGCGATCCGCTTCGGAAAGCTGCGCACATCATCCCTGGCGGTTTCTATTCCCTGGAGCCGTCATGAAGAACCTCGAACTTGCATCTCCGGCAGAGATGAGCGCCAGCGCCCGTGCTGGCGAAATCACCACCATCCTTGCGGCCGCCATCGTCCGTACCCTCGGGTCTTCCGGGCTGGAACAGAGCGCGGTTCGCCTTGGCTTCTTGCCCGACCAGCGCGTTCATACAACCCCCTCTCAACAGGAGAAGTTGTGATGAACGAGAAACAAGCTTCCATCGCGGCGCGGATCGCCGAGCTGAGTCACCTGCCGATGGCCGAACTCTGGGTGCTCTGGGATCGGTACTTCGAGCGGCGCCCGGAGTTTCCGAACCGCACCCATGTCGAATCCCGTATCGCCTACAAGCTGCAGGAAGAAGCCTTCGGCGGACTCGCACCCGAAACGCGCCAGCGCCTTGAGGCCATCGGCGCGAAGCACTCCAAGATCAAACTGCGCGCGCGCCCGCGCAAGTTCGACTTCGCACCGGGCACCGTGCTGCTACGCGAATGGGGCGAGCGCGAGCACCGGGTGACGGTTGACGCCGATGGTCACTTCGAATACGAAGGCCGCCGCTTCAAGAGCCTGACCGCCGTGGCGCGGCACATCACCGGCCAGCATTGGAGCGGCCCGCTGTTCTTCGGCCTGAAGGGAGG
>JAJPHA010000066.1 GCA_021325475.1 Rhodanobacteraceae bacterium
CGATCGGCCGGCGCGGTGACGGTGACGATGGCGTTGCCGGCGTAGATCGGCCGCTCGAAGGTGTGCGCGTCGATCACCTTCATGATGTCGGACACCTGCGCCACGCCGAGCAGCGCGGCCACGCGCGGCATCACGTCCTTGCCGAACGTGGTCGAGGGCGCGAGCACGTGGCTGTAACCGCGCGCGGCCACCTCGACGATCTGCGGCGCGTACACCGCGGCGAGCGGGTGCGTGTTGGCGGCGTTCGCCACCGTCAGCACCCGGCTCACGCCGGCGAGCTTCGCGGCCTCGGCGGCGATCGCGTCCGGCGCCTCGGCCAGCACCAGCACGTCGATCGCTTCGGGTTGGAGCTCGCGCGCGCAGGTGACGCAACGCGCGGTGGCGGAATTGAGCTGGCCGTTCAGGTGTTCGGCGACGATCAGAACCTTGCTCATTTGTCGTGTTCCTTCTTGTCTTGAACCCCTCTCCCACCGGGAGAGGGGCAGGGGTGAGGGTCCGGTTATCGCCGCGCGTCTCGGCACTTCCGAACCCTCATCCGGCGCTTCGCGCCACCTTCTCCCGGCGGGAGAAGGGAAGATCGTTTACAGCAGCCCCCTGTGCTTCAGCGCCGCCACCAGTTCCGCGGCATCCTTCACCATCACGCCGCGGCTGCGTTTGGGCGGCGGGGCGTAGCGGGTGGTCGTCAGGTGATCGCCGGATTCCACGCCGAGCGCGGCGAAGTCGAGGGTTTCCAGCGGTTTGGATTTCGCCTTCATGATGTCCGGCAGCTTGATGAAGCGCGGTTCGTTGAGGCGCAGATCCGTGGTGATCACCGCCGGCAGATCGACCTCGATCGTCTCCAGGCCGGCGTCGACCTCGCGCGTGACCCGGGCGACCTGGCCGGCGATTTCCACCTTGGAGGCGAACGTCGCCTGCGGCCGGTTCCACAACGCCGCCAGCATCTGGCCGGTCTGGTTGCAATCGTCGTCGATCGCCTGCTTGCCGAGGATGACGAGTTGCGGCTGCTCCTTCTCGATCAGTTTGAGGAACACGCGCGCCGCGGTCAGCGGCTGCGGCGCCTGCGGCGCGACCACGTGGATGGCGCGGTTGGCGCCCATGGCGAGGCCGTTGCGCAGATGCGCCTGCGCGTCGGCCGGACCGATGGTGACGACCACGACTTCGCTGGCCACGCCCTTCTCGCGCAGCCTGAGCGCCTCCTCCAGGGCGATGTCGTCGAACGGGTTGGCCGAGAGCTTGACGCCCTCGGTGGCCACGCCGGAGCCGTCCGGCTTGACCTGGATGCGCACGTTGAAATCGACCACGCGCTTGTAGCCCACCAGAATCTTCATGGCGCTTCGGTATCCGTCGAGCACGCCGCCGCGGGCGGCGAAAGGGAGGCGGATTCTACCGCGAGCCGGGTACGGGCCGCGACCGGAGCGGACCGCGGACGGATCGCGCTCAGGCCGGAACGCCGACTTCGGCCAGGATCGCCCGGGCGAAACGCGCGGCCGAGCCGGGGCCGTGGGCGAAGAACAGCGAAGGCTCGGCCAGTTCCAGTTCCAGCACGAGCGGCGCGCCGGCGGCGTCGTGGATCAGGTCCACGCGCGCGTACAAGAGCGGCCGGGCGAACGGAATCGCCGCCAGGGTGCGTTCGGCGAGCGCGAGTTCCTCGGCCGCGGGCCGGCGCGGGCGGATGTGCTCGGCGGCGAACAGGGCGCGGGTCGGGCCCTCGCCGCGGCGGAGCAGCGGACCCTTGCGGATGGCATGGCTGAACGCGCCGGCGAAATGGATCAGCGCGGTTTCGCCATGCGCATCGACGCGATCGAGGTAGGGTTGCAGCAGCACGCTGCGGCGCGCCGCGAGCAGCCGTTCGGCGTGCGCGGAGGCGGCCGCGCGCTCGTCGCGGCCGTAGCGTTGCGCATCGCGCGAGCCGGCGCCGATCGCCGGCTTGACCACGAATTCCGCCGCCGCGTGCGCGTCGAGGAAGGCCGCGAGCGCCGCACCGGCATCCTCGCCCGGCTCGACGAAGGCGCTCGGCACGACCGGCACGCCGGCGCGGGCGAGATCGCGCAGATAGTGCTTGTCGGTGTTCCAGCGCACCACCGGCAACGGATTGCGCAGCCGGGTCGCGGCGGAGGCGCGCTCGAGCCAGGCGAGGAATTCGGCGAGGCGCAGCGTGTAGTCCCAGGTCGAGCGCAGCACCGCGAGATCGAAGCGCGACCAGTCGATCGCCTCGTCGTCCCAGTCGGCCACGCTGACCGCGGCGCCGGCCTCGGTCAGCGCGGCCTCGAGCGGGGCTAGGTCCTCGTCGAGTTCGCGCGCGGCGCGGGCGGTGACGAGGGCGATGTGCGGGGTCGGCATGAGCGGGGCGGCGCGCGGCGATCGAAGCGCGCAAGCTTGCCGGCGGCGCGGGTGGAAAGCAATCTCGTCAACTCCGCAGTCGGTCGCGATCCTCATGAGCTCGGTCGGACGGCATGCTGCCGTGTTCCGCTCGCCCTCCGGGCGTTCTCCGGTGCGGCCGTGCGCAAGCAAGTCCCGGATCGGAATGCGATGCGCCCCTCTCCCGTCGGGAGAGGGGCAGGGGTGAGGGTTCGGAAAAGAAGAGCATGACGTAGCCGGTTTGCGCTCCGGCTCTTGCTCCTGTGCGCAAGGATCGTGCGCTGCTCTTTCCCGGCGTCCTTCTCCTTGGCTTCGGGAGGCGACGAGGCGACTCGCGCCACAAGACGTGCTCGACGCGTGGAAAGCAGCGTCACAGATTCTGGTAATTCGGCCCGCTGCCGCCCTCCGGCGTCACCCAATCGATGATCTGGTACGGGTCCTTGATGTCGCAGGTCTTGCAGTGCACGCAGTTGGCGGCGTTGATCTGCAGGCGCCGGTCGGCGCCATCGCCGACGATCTCGTAGACGCCGGCCGGGCAGAAGCGCGTGCAGGGATTGCGGTATTCCTCGGCGCAGCGGGTGAGGCAGACGGTGGTGTCGGCCACGCGCAGGTGCACGGGCTGGTCTTCGTCGTGCTGGGTGGAGGCAAAGTATACTCCGGCCAGGCGATCGCGCGGCGGCAGCGTGCGTTCCACCCAGTCGCGCAGCGGCGGCTGGAAGCGGTCGACGCGCCGCAGCGCGGCGTGGTCGGCGCGGTTTTTCAGGGTCCACGGCGAATGTCCGGCGCTGATCGTCTCCCAACCGGCGTTGAGCAGGCCGAGCCACAGGCCGCGATGGAAGCCGGGGCGGATGTTGCGCACCTTGCGCAATTCGTCCACCACGCGCGAGGCGCGCAGCCTGGCGTCCCAGCCTTCGGCCCGGCCCGTGGCCGCGACGTGTTCGGCGGCGAGCATGCCCGAGCGGATCGCCTGGTGCGTGCCCTTGATCTTCGGCACGTTGAGCAGTCCGGCGGCATCGCCGATCAGGATCGCGCCCGGCATCTCGCATTTCGGCAGCGACTGGTAGCCGCCTTCGACGATCGCGCGCGCGCCGGCGGAGACGATCTGGCCGCCCTCGAGCAGCGGCCGGATGCGCGGATGGTGCTTGAGCTGCTGGAACGCCTCGAATGGCGACAGCATCGGATCCTCGTAATCGAGACCGGTGACGAAGCCGATGGCGACGCGATCGCGGTCGAGGTGATACAGGAAACTGCCACCATAGGTGGCCGGATCCAGCGGCCAGCCGATCGTGTGCACCACCGTGCCCGGCGCGACCCGGCCGGCGGGCAATTGCCACAGTTCCTTGATGCCGATGCCGTAGGTCTGCGGGTCGCAATCGCGGTCGAGCGCGAATTTCGCGATCAACCGCTTCGACAGATGCCCGCGACAACCCTCGGCGAGCACGGTGAGCGGCGCGCGGATGTCGATGCCCTGCGTGTAGCCGGGTTTGTGCGAGCCGTCGCGGGCCACGCCCATGTCGCCGATGCGCACGCCGCAGACGGCGCCTTCGGCATCGAACAGGGGCTCGGCCGCGGCGAAGCCGGGATAGATCTCCACGCCCAGCGCCTCGGCCTGCGGCGCGAGCCAGGCGCACAGCGCGCCGAGCGAGACGATGAAGTTGCCGTGGTTGTGCATCTGCGGCGGGGTCGGCAGTTTCCAGGCGCGTTGCTTGTCGCGCAGCCACCAGAACTCGTCGTGCGTCACCGGCACGCAGATCGGTGGCGGATTGCGGCCCCATTCGGGCAGCAGTTCGTTGAGCGGCTCGGGTTCGATCACCGCACCGGACAGGATCTGCGCGCCGACCGTCGAGGCCTTCTCGATCACGCACACGCGCAGTTCGGGTTTGACCTGCTTCAGGCGGATCGCGAACGCCAGGCCGGCCGGGCCGGCGCCGACGGTGACGACGTCGTATTCCATGGATTCGCGTTCGCTCATGGCCGGCTCCTCGCGGGGGATGCGGGATTGTCGCGATTCGCGGCGCGCGCCGCTAGCCGCGTCGCAGCGGGTCGCTGCGTTCGTAGCGCGTGAAGTAGCTGAACAGATGGCCGGGGTGCAGGGTCACCGCGACCAGCACCAGGCGGCCCTTGAGATCGAAATAGCGGCGCACGCTGCGGAATCCCGGGGTGCTGACCGGCACCTTGAGCTCGTGCGCCTGTTCCTCGGTCATCGCCACCGCGCTCAGCGACTGTTCGACGCGGCCGATGCGCTGTTCGAATTCCACTTCGATCAACTGGCGCATGGCATCCTCCATGCGCGTGAAGCCCTGCGGCAGTCCCTGCCAGGTGGCGCGGCGGTAGACTTCGCCGAGACAATACGGTTGATGCGTGCGGCGATGGTAGCGGATGCCGTGGAAATGGATGCATTCGGTGCCGACCCGCAGGTTCAGCCAGCCGGCGAGCACCGGGTCGGCGGTGATGCGGTCGGTGTAGAGGAACTGGAAACCGGTCGCGTTGGTGTATTGCAGCAGGTCGTCGATGGAGCGGATGTGCTGGTCGTAGCTGACCTCGGTCTCGGCGCTGCGCACGGTGGTGCCGGAGCCGCGCCGGCGCGTGATCAGGCCCTGTTCCTCGAGCAGGCGCAGCGCGGCGCGCGCGGTGAAGCGGCTGATCGCGAAGCGCCGGCACAGCGCCGCTTCGGTCGGCAGGTGCCGGCCGACCGGGTGCGCGCCGCGGCGGATTTCCTCGCGCAGCGTCTCGGCGATCTGCAGATAACGCGGCTTGCGCGAGGAGCGCAGCCCGCGCGCCGCAGGGGCGGCGTCGGCGGCGCGCGGGTCGGACGGCGTCGTCATGGGCCACGGAGACGAAACCAGCAATGCCGGACACCATAGCAAACCGGCCGTCGCCGCGGAATTCCGCCGCACCGACGTGGCAGCGCTTCGCGTTGCCCGGCGCCGACGTGCGCCTGACGCGGTTCTGCGATGCGGCGCAGGCGGCGGTCTGGTTCGACCGCGTGCGCGCCGAGGTGCCGTGGACGCGGCACCGGCTGCGCCTGTTCGGACGCGTGGTGGACGCGCCGCGGTTGTCGTGCTGGATCGGCGATGCCGGCGCGGCCTACACCTATTCCGGCACGCGCTTCGTGCCGCGGCCGTGGACACCGGCGCTCGCTGAACTGCGCGCGGCGGTCGAGCGGATCTGCGGCGATGTATACAACAGCGTGTTGTGCAATTGGTATCGCGACGGCCGCGACAGCATGGGCTGGCACAGCGACGACGAGGCCGAGCTCGGCGACGAACCGGCGATCGCCTCGCTCAGCTTCGGTGCGGTGCGGCGCTTCCGTCTGCGCCATCGGCGCGATCCGGCGCTCGGTCTCGCGCTCGATCTCGAACCGGGCAGCCTGCTGCGCATGGCCGGCGCCACCCAGGGAAACTACCGCCACGCTCTGCCGCGCACCGCGCGCGCGGTCGGGCCGCGCATCAACCTCACCTTTCGCCGCATTCTCGTGGCGCCGGACGAAACGGCCTAGCGCATGCGGACGCGCTCAATGGCACAATCGCGCATCTCCGCGATCCGCCGGCTGCGATGAATCCCGCCGAAACCAGCGCGCGCATGGCCTTCGTCGTCGAACTGGCGCGCCGTCTGCACCAGTACGGCACCAGCGCGCCGCGTCTGGAGCAGGCGATCGACAGCGTCAGCGCCAGGCTCGGTCTGTCCTGCCATTCGCTGTCGACGCCGACCTCGATCCTGTTCTCGTTCACGGTCGAGGGGCGCGGTGCGCAACCGCTGGCCGAGCATACCCAGGTGATCCGCGTGGCGCCGGGCCAGGACGATCTGCGCAATCTGTGCGCGGTGAACGACATCGCCGATCGCGTGACCGACGGCGACATCGATATCGCCGAAGGGCTGCGCCGGCTCGGCGAGATCCGCGACCGGCCGGGACGGCGCCGGCGCGTGCTCGAGGCGCTGAGCTACGGCATCGCGGCCGCGGTCGTCGCCGCGCTGCTGCACGGGTCGTGGGCGGATTTCGTCGCCGCCGCCGGCATCGGCGCCGTGGTCGGCGTGCTGGCGGTGGTGTGCGAGACGCGGCCGCGCCTGCGGCCGGCGCTCGAGGCGCTGTGCGCCCTCATCGCGACGTTGCTGGCGACTGCGATCGGCGTGTACGTCGTGCCGCTCAACCTGCGGTCGGTGGTGCTGGCGAGCGTGATCGTGCTGCTGCCGGGGCTCACGCTCACCACCGCGGTGCGCGAATTGTCCACCCAGCATCTGGTCTCCGGCATGGCGCGCTTCGCCGGCGCGGTGACCACGCTGATCAAGCTCGCCTTCGGCGCGGTGGTCGCGGATCAGCTTTGCCAGTTGCTCGGCCTCGCGCCGCCGCCGCCGTCGCTGCCGCCGGTGCCGGCCTGGGCCGAATGGCTGGCGCTGGCCGGCGGCAGCTTCTCGTTCGCCGTGCTGTTCCGCGCCGCGCGCCGCGACATCCCGCTGGTGATGGCCGCGGCGGTGCTCGGCTATCTCATCACCGATCTCGGCGGCCGCCAGTTCACGCCGCAGTTCGGCGTGTTTCTCGCCGGCCTGTGCATGGGCGCGCTCGGCAACGGCTACGCGCGGCGGACGCGCCGGCCGGGCTCGGTGGTGCGCGTGCCCGGCATCATTCTGCTGGTGCCGGGCAGCGTCGGATTCCTGAGCCTGTCCGCGCTCGCCCAGCACGACATGTTCCCCGGCATCAGCCTGGCCGTTTCGCTGATCGGCATTCTCGCCTGTCTCGTCGCCGGATTGTTGTTCGGCGATCTGCTGGTGGCGCCGCGTCGCACGCTCTGAACCCGCGCGCCGATCGCGTCCGCAATGCGGATGCAAAAACCTGATGAACGCTGAAATTCTGTCTGTCGCCTGTCCTGCTGGCGGGGGAGGCAGCGCCGCAGGCGCGGGTGAGGGTGGCACGGAAGTGATCTTGTTCTGTTCTTGAGGCGCATCCTGCGGTTTTCCGCTCGCGTCCGGCGCGCGGGTTACTTGCTGACCAGAGCAGAGCTTCCGCTCGGCCGCAGGCCGAGCGGGTCACTTCTTTGCTGGCCAGAGCAAAGCTTCCGCTGTCCTGCGGACAGCGGGTTACTTCTTTGCTGGCCAGAGCAAAGCTTCCGCTGTCCTGCGGACAGCGGGTTACTTCTTTGCTGGTGCAAAGAAGTAACCAAGAAACACCTTGAAAGCAGAGCCTCCC
>JAJPHA010000125.1 GCA_021325475.1 Rhodanobacteraceae bacterium
GAGCGGGTCACTTCTTTGCTGGTGCAAAGAAGTAACCAAGAAACACCTCGAAAGCAGAGCCTCCCTCGGAGGACCTGCACGAAGTTCGGCAAGCGGATGAATGTTCCAGTACAACTCGCTCGTGCCGACCTGAAACGTCGTTCGCTTCGCGTGCAGGTCTTTCATCGCAAGCGAAGCGAACAACGTATCAGCTCGCGGCGGACGAGTTGTATACGGAGTTTTCATCCCTTCGCAGAATCTTCGTGTGGCTCCTCCCGTGGGATGCTTTGCTCTGACGTGCTTTCTCTTGGTTACTTCTCTTGACTCCGGGCATCCTGCCCTCCGCCGCTCCGCGGCCAGCTCCGCTGTTCGCGCCGCTCCTGCGGCGCAGTGCACGAGCAAAGAGAAGTGACCCGCTCGCCGGACGCGAGCGGAAAACCGCAGGATGCGCCGGAAGAAAAGAACAAGATCACGAAGCGGATTCGCGGGCGTGACAAACCGGACGGCCGTTCGACTCCGCAGCTGCACAGCGTTACGCCCGTCCTGGGCCGGTCGAATGGCTCAAGGCGAACGGGAACCCCGGTGTGCCGCCCTCACCCGGCCTTCGGCGCGGCCTCTCCCCCGAGCGGGAGAGGCGGCAGACTGAATTTCGGCGCTCATCAGGACTTGGGAAGGTAGGGTCAGGTCCCCATGTTGCCGTCTCCGGCGGCACCGCCGCAACCCCCGCGAAGGACGTGCGGGGACTTGCCGAGCCTGCGTCACCGTTTCGGGTTCCTTGCGCTGTCATTCATTCCGGAGGCTGCCATGACCGATCGCATTCGTGCCTATGCCGCGAGCGCGCCCAAGGCCGCGCTCGCGCCGTTCGACTATACGCCCGGCCCGCTCGGCGACGAGGAGGTCGAAATCGCGGTGGACTACTGCGGCATCTGCCATTCCGACCTGTCGATGCTCGACGGCGAGTGGGGCAACAGCCGCTATCCGCTCGTCGCCGGACACGAGGTCGCCGGCCGCATCGTCGCGCTCGGGCCGCACGCCAAGGGTCTGCGCGTCGGCCAGCGCGTCGGCCTCGGCTGGTACGCGGGCAGTTGCTTGCACTGCGCGCAGTGTCTGGCCGGACACCACAATCTGTGCGGCGACGCCGAGCAGACCATCGTCGGCCGCCACGGTGGCTTCGCCGAGCGCGTGCGCTGCCACTGGCTGTGGGCGGTGCCGTTGCCGGAGGCGCTCGATGCGCGCAGCGCCGGTCCGCTGTTCTGCGGCGGGCTCACCGTGTTCGCGCCGATCGTCGAGTTCGACATCCGGCCGACCGACCGCGTCGGCGTGGTCGGCATCGGCGGGCTCGGCCACATGGCGCTCAAGTTCCTGCGCGCCTGGGGCTGCGAGGTGACCGCGTTCACCTCGAGCGCGGGCAAGGCCGACGAGGCGCGCGGCTTCGGCGCGCACCACGTCGTGGCGAGCAACGACGCGAACGCGCTGCAACGGGTCGCCGGCTCGCTCGACTTCCTGCTGGTGACGGTGAACGTGCCGCTCGACTGGAACGCGCTGCTCGGCGCGCTCGCGCCGCGCGGCCGGCTGCACTTCGTCGGCGCGGTGCTCGAGCCGGTGCCGGTGCCGCCGTTCGCGCTGATCGGCGGACGCAAGTCGGTGTCCGGCTCGCCGCTCGGCAGCCCGGCGACGGCGGCGACGATGCTGGAATTCTGCGCACGTCACGGGATTTCTCCACAAGTGGAAATGTTCCCGATGTCGCGCGTCAACGACGCGCTGGCGCACCTGCGCGCCGGCAAGGCGCGCTACCGCATCGTGCTCGAGAACGATTTCCGCTGAACCGCGGCGCGTGCGAAAATGCCCGCCGCGCGTGCCGGCATAGCTCAGGGGTAGAGCAACCGCCTTGTAAGCGGTAGGTCGGGGGTTCAAATCCCTCTGCCGGCACCATTCCCTGCGCGTCGGCGTCGCCCATCGACGCTCGCCGCGACCCGTCTTCGGCGATCCAGGAGACACCCGGCGCCAGTGCGAAACCGGCGCCGGGTGCGTTGCCCGCTACTGCACGGTCAGTGTGATGTCGTCGAGCACGAACGAGGTCTGCAGCGACGCATCTTCCTTGCCGGTGAATTTGATCGTCACGGTCTGGCCGATGTAGGCGCTCACGTCGCTCGTGTGCTGCGCGTAGCCGGCGGCGGCATTCAGGTTCGAATACGTCGCCAGCGTCTTCAGCACCGTGCCGGAGCCGTTCAACACCTGCACCGTCAGCGTGTCGTAGGCGGTGCTGGTGGAGGTCTCGGCGGTGTCGATGTGCAGGTAATACGACAGCGTTGCCTTGGTCTTGCCTGCCGGGATCGCGACCGTTTGCGCGAGCGTATCGGTGGTGGTCGCGCCGTAGCCGTCCAGCCACACGAACCAGGAGCCGGCGTGCGCGGTTTCGCCGCTGCACGAGGCGTTGCTGCAGAGGACCCCGGTACTCATCGACCATGGCGCGGCCGCGCCGCTTTCGAAGCCGGGATTGCCGAGCAACTGCGTCGCGCCGCCGGCCGGATTCACCGTCAGGCTGAGCGTGGTCGTGTGGGTGAGCGATCCCGAGCTCGCGGTGACGGTGACCGTGGCGGTGCCGGTGGCAGCGCCGGCCGCGGCGGTGAAGGTGAGGGTCGTGGTCGCGCTGCCGCCGGCGGCCGGCGTCACCGGATTGCTCGAGAACGCCGCCGACACGCCGCTCGGCAGGCCGGCGACGCTCAGGTTGGTCGCGGCGCTGAAGCCGTTGAGGCTGCCGATGCTGATCGTGCTGGCGGCGCTGCCGCCCTGCGTCGTCGTCAGCGCGGTCGGCGTGGCGCTGAGGCTGAAGTCGGGTGCCGGCGCGGTCGAGTTCACGGCGAAGACCAGATCGTCGGACTCGTCGTAGGCGCCGGTGCTGCACGGCGTGGCGCTGCCCTGGTAGCGGAAGTGCGCGCGCACGGCTTGCAGGCCGCCGCTCGGCAGGGTGAAGGTGGTCGACAGCGTCTGCGCGCCGGTCGCCGCCGGCGTGATCGTGTTGAGGAAGGTCCAACTCGGGCTGTTCGCGTTCGCCGCCGAGTAGAGATCGAGCTTGTCGGCGCTCGTGCTGTAGACCCACACCGTCGCCGTCAGCCGTGCCTGCTTGCCGGCGGTGAGCGGACCGCCGTCGGTCGAGGCGATGACGATGCGGTCGTTGGACTCGTCGCTGTGGAACGTGCCCGAGTTGCCGTCGGCACAGGAGTTGTTGATCGTGTTCGGCTGGTTCGGCTCGGCGCCGCCGGACAGCGTGCCGCGGCCGAGCAGCAGCGTCGGGCCGGAATCGCACGAGCTGCCGACCGTGGCGCACGCCGGCGCCTTGAGTGTGGAATTGTATACCGCGGTCTGGGCGCCGCCGCCCGCCACGCTGACGGTGAGATTGAGCGCGAGGCTGTGACTGAGACTGCCGGACGTGCCGGTGACGGTGACGACGCTGGTGCCGGCCGGCGCGTTGAGGCCGGCGCTGAAGGTCAGCACGCTGGAACTCGTCGAACTCGCCGGATTGAACGCGGCGGTGACGCCGGACGGCAGACCGGAGACCGAGAACGCGACGCTGCCGGCGAAGCCGTTCTGCGGCGTGACTGCGATCGTCGTCGTCGCGCTCGAGCCCTGCGTCACGCTGACGTTGCCGGGATTGGCCGAGAGCGCGAAATCGGGATTGCCGCTGCCGGGATTGAACACGATGCCGAGCACCGGATGCAGCTCGATCGCGTTCGGCGCCACGCCGGTCTGGCCGTGCTGGAAATCGAAGAAGCCGACGCCGGTCAGTTGCACCGGCACGTTGGCGGTCTGGAAGCTGGTGGTCGCGGTGTAGGTGGCGTCGAACTGCTGGCGGGCGCTCTGGATCGCGCTCGCGAACGGACTGCCGCTGCCGACGCAGGCCGGATCGGGAATCTCCGCGATCATGGTGTTGCCCTGCGCGTCGGCGATGACGAGGTGATAGTCCGAATCGTTCTCGAGCTTGTATTCGACCAGCGTGGCGTCGACCACGAAGGTGGTGGTCTCGGTCGGCTGCACGCGATTGTTGGCCGGCGGGTTGGCCGGCGCGGTCAGGCCGCGCAGATAGCTGATCGTCTGCGGTACGACGTGGTTGAGATCGACCAGCCCGACGTCGGCGTCGGTGCCGGTCTTGACCGACCAGCGCTCGACGCCGCAACTGCCGGTGCTGGCGTTGGGTGTGGCGATGAGTTCTTCGTGTTCGGCGTCCGGCTCGATGGGGAACGATTGTTCGAGTGCGAACACCGCGGGGGCGCTGAAAAGCAGGCAGGCCGAGAAGGCCAGCCTGTGAAGCAGGTGCGAACGGCGCATTACTCCCTCCCGAGTATGCAAGCCGCCATCGTCAACGGGACCGATCGCGGATGCGTGGCGCGATGGCGGGGACACCAACCGGACCGGCTCCCCAGCGCCAGACCTATCCGAGATCGGCCGCGAGTATGAGTGGAAAATGTGACGAAGGCTTGACGCGGCGCAGCGATGCCGGCGTGCGCGTGCGCCAGCGCGGCGGCGTCAATCCGCGCCGAGGCGCGTCTGCCGCTGCTTGAATCGCTCGAGCGCTTGCTTCAGTTCCGCGGATTTGTTGCGCGTCTCGTTGAGCATCGCGCGCATCTTCGTCATGCGTGCCAGCAACTCCGCGCGCCGTTCCATCGCATGCACGAACGCGGTCGTCTCCGACTCGAATTTCTCTGCGGCATTGATCCGATCGAACTTCATGCGCACCTCGTTTCCGACGCAGCTTGCGCGTCTGTGGCATGATGCCGGGCAGCGACGCCACGTTCTGTGACGAACCGCGCGCTCCCGCGCCGTGCATCCGGCGGAATCGCGCACTTCGTCGGCGCAGCGTCGCCGCGCGCGCTCGGCGCGATGCGCAATCCCACCCCTTCCGGCACGTCGCCGACGCGTCAGCGATCTTTCGCAATTGCGACGCCGCGCACATTCGCTTTGTGCGCGCCATCAGCAATTGCCGCGGCGGTAGTGGATAACCTCCAGCACGTCGCCAAGGGGAATTCTTCATGCTCACTTGCTTCCTGTTCCGGCGTGCCGTGCGGCGGACGCTGCTCGTGTTGTCTTCCTGCGGATTCGTCGGCGCCGTGGCCGCGCAGACCTTGAGCCACGGCCCCGATCCGCTGTTCCACGACGGCATGGAGGGCCTCACCGCCGGACCGTTCAGCGATTCCGACGCCGCGCGCTTCCTCGCCCAGGCGACGTTCGGCCCGACCGACGCCGACATCGCCCACTTGCGCGCGATCGGCTATCAGGCCTGGTTGAACGAACAATTCAGCGCCACCCCCACCTACGAGATGGATTATCTCAATTGGGTGGTGAACACGCTGCAGGAGCAGCCGAGCCAGGGCAATCGCCAGGAAGCCTGGTTCCTCGGCGCGCTCGGCGGTCCGGATCCGCAGAACAACACCATCATCCATCGCGATCAGTTGCGCCAGCGCGTGGCGTTCGCGCTGAGCGAGATCTTCGTGATCTCGGACCAGAACCCCACGCTCGACGGCTTCTCGCTCGGCATGGGCTACTACTACGACATCCTGATTCGCGACGCGTTCGGCAACTACCGCCAACTGCTCGAGGACGTGACCTTGAGTCCGGCGATGGGCGTGTACCTCAACATGATGGGCAATCGCCGCGCCGATCTGTCGCAGAACGTGCACCCGGACGAGAACTACGCGCGCGAGATCAACCAGCTCTTCAGCATCGGCCTGGTCATGCTGAACCAGGACGGCACGCCGCAGCTCGCCGGCGGCCAGCCGATTCCGACCTACAACCAGAACACGATCACCACTTTCGCCCACGTCTTCACCGGCTGGAACTGGTACGACTGCGACACCAGCGGCTACGACAACTTCGTCTACTGCGGCCCGGACTATCAGAACAACGGCGCCAATTTCCTCCACCCGATGGTGCCGTACGAGACCCGGCCGCCGAACGAAACCGGCAATCCGCCCGACTACAACTATCACGACAACGGCACGCACACCGACGATCTGCACAACAAGCAACTGCTGTCCTACACCGGTGCGGTCAATGGCGGCCTGCTCGCCGACGGCGGCAGCGCGGCGAGCGATCTCCAATTCGCCCTCGACAACATCTTCAACCACCCCAACGTCGGACCGTTCATCGGCAAGCAACTGATCCAGCGCTTGGTCACCAGCAACCCGAGCCCGGCCTACGTCCAGCGCGTGGCCGCGGTGTTCAACAACGACGGCACCGGCGTGCGCGGCAACCTCAAGGCCGTGGTGCAGGCGATCCTGCTCGATCCCGAGGCGCGCTACGGCCAGTGGCGCAACCCGGACAGCTTCGGCAAGCTGCGCGAGCCGGTCATCGTCCTGACGCATTTTTGGCGGGCGATGGATGCGCAGCACAAGTGTGGACAGACCAACCCCGCCAGCGGCAACAACGCGGCGATCAACTATGCCAACCAACCGTATCGCTATGCGGGTTATGACACGGCTTGGTCCACCGGGGACGTGACTTCCTACGGTGTCGGCGTGGATCAGGCATCGCTCGATGCGCCGACGGTATTCAATTTCTTCAAGCCCGGATTCATCCCGGCCGGCGAGATGACGACGCGGAACCTGTACGGGCCTGAGTTCCAGCAACAGACCGATAGCGTCATTGCCAGCAGCAGCAACACCTACGCGAACTACTCATTCAACTACGACCTCTCGGACACCTGCGATGCGGGCGACATCATCGGTAACGTTCGGGTCAACCACGCGAAGGACCTCGCCCTCGCCGGCAGCGGGCAGGGAGGCCTCGGCGATCCTGCCGACCGTCTGGTCGATGAGTACAACAAGCGCTTCATGTCGGGACAGATGTCGCCGTACATGCGCAACCAGCTGCTGACGGCACTCAACGTCATCGATCAGAGTTGGGCCAACGGCGGCGACTGGCGGCTGCAGCGCATCTACCGCGCGCTGTATCTCATCTTCACCTCGCCCGAATACATGATCCAGAAATAAGGGGACGGCCATGGCCCAGCGTTACTACGATCGCCGCAAGTTCATCAAGGACACGCTCTGCTGCGCGCTCGGCGGCGCCAGCGTCTACTCCGCGCTCGGCCACATGAAGCTGCTGCAGGCCGCGGCCATTCACGCGAATTATTCGTTCAACGACTACAAGGCGCTGGTGTGCGTGTTCCTGTACGGCGGCAACGACAGCTTCAACACCATCGTGCCGATCTCCGGTCCGGCGCGCACCGCCTACGACGGGACGCGACCGAGCGGCACCATCGGCCTCGCGGCGGGCACGCTACAGTCGCTCAGCCATCCTTTGTCCGGACCCGGCAGCCCCGGCGATGGCAGCAGCTACGGTCTGCACCCGACCATGTCCGCACTCGCCGGCGTGTTCAACGCTGGCCATGCCGCGATCGTGGCGAACGTCGGCACCCTGGTCGGCCCCGTTACGCAGAACGACATCTACAACGGCAATCCGGCCCTGCCGCCGCAGTTGTATTCGCATTCCGACCAGCAGGCGTACTGGCAATCCTCGCCGCCGACCAACGCACCGGCGACCGGCTGGGGCGGGCGCATCGCCGATCTCGTCGCCAGCGCCAATCCCGCCGGTTTGCCGATTCTCACCGGCGTGAACAGCCAGGACGCCTTCATGCGCGGGCAAACCGTCAGCGGGTACATCATGAATGCAGGTAGCGCATCGACGCTCGGATTGCTCAATGGGCCGGGCAATGGCGCCACCTGTGCCAACCCCAACGTCGCCTATGAGTCGAATGCCGCGACGGCGTTCTGCAACCTCATCGCGTCGAACACGCAGGCCAACGTATTGGAACGCACCTATGCCGCTGCCATGTCACATTCGATCGCCACGGCGGGTGTCATCAACGCGGCGCTCACGGGAGCGCCGACGTTCTCCACCTTCTTCCCGAACGAGAGCGGCTACGATCTCGACTCGCAGTTGAAGACGGTGGCGCAGCTCATCTGGGCGGCGAACAACAACGTCTCCGGTTACACCGGCCTCAGGCGCCAGGTGTTCTTCGTCAGCACCGGCGGCTACGACACGCACAGCGACGAGTTGGCCACGCACGGCACCACCGCGAACCCCGGCATTCTGGAGCTGATGTCGCGGTCGCTGGCCGGCTTCTACAACGCGCTGGCGAGCTACGGCTTGGCGAGCAAGGCGACCGCATTCACCTGTTCCGATTTCGGCCGCACGCTGACGCCGAACAACGGCGGCACCGATCACGGCTGGGGTTCGCACCACTTCGTCGTCGGCGGCGCCGTGCAGGGTGGCAAGTTCTACGGCAACGGCTGCGGCTTCACCACCAACGACCCGACGCATTACGGCGTGGTGATGCCGAGCCTGTTCAATCCGACCACCGACTACGGCACGCCGTCGCCGAACCTGAACGACCCGGGCGACGGCTACGGGAGGCTGATCCCGACCACCTCGGTGGATCAATACGCCGCGACCCTGGCGAAGTGGTTCGGCTTGTCCGATTCCGACATCGCCCTGATCTTCCCGAACCTCGGCAACTTCAATACGAAGTATCTCGGCTTCGTCTGACCTGATCAGCGTCGAACCTCAGCAGGCGGTTCCCTTCTCCCACCACAAGAGCAGAGATTCCGCTCGGCCGCAGGCCGAGCGGGTCACTTCTTTGCTGGCCAGAGCAAAGCTTCCGCTGTCCTTCGGACAGCGGGTCACTTCTTTGCTGGTGCAAAGAAGTAACCAAGAAACACCTCGAA